>NZ_JBZEGV010000036.1:0-56377 GCF_058312955.1 Mesorhizobium sp. LEGMi-168a | reverse complement strand
GCTTCGCTCCCCGCTTCCTTCACGCCGGCCTCGCGGTCCGACGCTCTGCGGTTCGCTTCGCTCGCTGTGACCAGCTCACGAGAGGACTTTCACCTCCTAGTCGATGCCCATGCCGGGCGCACAACGACAACGGCGGACCGTTGGATCCGCCGTCGACATTTTCCTGGCCCGCGCCGCTCACCAGAGGTCGTAGCGCAAGCCGAGCTTGACCTGGTGGTTGCTGATGCCTTTGTGGACCGGGAACGAATTCAGGCTCGCGGCGGTGACGTATTCCGCATCGGGGGCGGAAAAATACTGGTAGCCCAGGTCGATCAGCACATTCTTCGAGACCTGGTAGGCAACACCCGCATTCAATGTATAGGCAAGCGAATATTTCGCCTTGGAGCTACGCTCGACAAAATCGTCGGTGTCGTCGCCATTGGCGGTAAAATAGTTCGCCGAGAGCTCGTATTTGCTGCGGACGATGCCGACGCCCGCGCCAAGATAAGGCGTGAAGCCGACATAGGTGCCGAGATCGACATAGCCGTTGAGCATGCCCGAGATCGCATAGTTCTTGAGGCTTCCGGATGCCACGGTCGGCTCTGCCGCGGTCGCCGTGTCATCATAGCTGAAGCTGAACTTGTTGCCGGGCAGGTAGCCGAGGTTGAGATCGGCGCGGAGATAATCGTTGAAATGATATCCGAAACCGATGCTTGCAAAATACGCGTCCTCACTCTCGCTTTGACTGGCAGGCGTGAAGCTGAAGTCCTGGTCCCTGAAGCTCTTTTCCACCAGATAGGAAACGTCGCCGCGCAGGTACCAGCCCGAGCCGACCTCGACCGGCTGATAGTCAGGGGCCTGGTCGACATAGATCGGCGGATCGTAGTCGGCCGCGAGCGCTGGCGTCAGCGGCAAAAGGGTTGCGGCAAGCGCTGACGCAATACGCGAATTGAGTGTCATGGTCCCCGGCTCCCGAGATTGGCGCCAGCCGCGAGCGCGAGCGCCGTTTCAAGGAGCCATTGTTAACCATAGTGGTTAAGTGCCGGTTAAGGATAACAGGCGGTTATCGAATTGATTTCGATGAGATTTTACCAGCCGCACAAAAACGAAACCGCCCGGCTGGCGCCGGGCGGTCGAACTGTCGAATGCGGAAGGTTTACTTGGTGTAGATCGGTTCCGGCTCGGGCACATAGGGCTCCGGCGGCGGAGCGCAATCGGACCTGCCGAACTGATAGCGCAGACCGCCGCGCACTTCATGCACGTTGATGCCGCGGTCGTACCCGGGGCCGACATTGCTGTCCGAAGCGTATTCGAACATCTTGCCGCCATTGATGTGGCTGTAACGGTAGCCGACGTCGAGCTTGACGCGATCGGTCAGACAGTAGGAAGCGCCGGCCATCAGGGCATAGGCGAAGCGCCAGCCCTTGCCGCCCTGATGGAAGAAGTCGCCGTCGAGGTCGCTGTTGTGCAGCGTGTCCCACTTGACCCAGGCGCCGCCGATGCCGGCGCCGACGTAAGGCGTCACACCATGCCAGGTGCCGATGTCGACATAGGCGTTGGCCAGAAGCAGCAGCGCCGAATAGGACGAGGTGTCGGTCGATACGCAGGGTACGCCGCCGCCGCAGAAGCCGACGGTTGAACCCCGGAAGTTGGACTTGCCCATCCAGTCTGCGGTGAGGTCGGTGCGGAAATACTGATTGACCTGGTAACCGACACCGGCACCGGCGGAGAAGGCGCCTTTCAGCTTGCCGCTGGCGAAGCTGCCCTGGGTCTGGGGCGCCGCGCCGTAAGTGATGTAGTCGCCACCGCGGAAGCGCGACCAGTGATAGTCGATGTCGCCGCGGATATACCAGCCGCCGACATCGACCGGCTGCGCCTCCACGACCGGCGGCGGAGCTTCCTCGACCGGCGGTGGTTCCGCGAGATCCGCGGCGAGCGCCGGTCCGGCCAAGCCCGCGAACAGCGCGGCAAACAATGCCATTCTTGCTGTATTGAACATGCTGTCACCCCTAAGAAGCCTCGGGACGACATCGCCCGAAGATAAACCTCGGCGTGGATAATGAATTGCAAAGGTTAAAGGCCGTTTAACCGTACCGATTAACCACGAATCTATACAATTTTAGAGGGTATGCCGTTGTCCGGGCCACGGGCGCACGAAAAAGCCCGCCGGGCGGCGGGCTTCCGAACGTGGTGGGCCGGCTCAGTCAGGCGGCGCTGCGGGTTTCCGAGATGATCCCGACAATGTCGTTGACCACGGTCTCGACCAGTTGCGGATCGTCGCCTTCGGCCATGACGCGGATCAGCGGCTCGGTGCCGGAAGGCCGGATGACGAGGCGGCCGGCCTTGCCCAACCGGTTGCGCGCATCCTCGATCGCCGCCCTGACCGGCGCTTCCTCCAGCGGCTTGCCGCCGGAGATGCGGACGTTCTTCAGCAACTGCGGCACCGGTTCGAACTTCTTCGACAGCTCGCTGACCGGCCGGTTCTGCCGCTTGATGCAGGCCAGCACCTGCAGCGCCGAAACCAGGCCGTCGCCGGTTGTCGAGAAATCGGAGAGCACGATATGGCCGGACTGCTCGCCGCCGACATTGAGGCCGTGCGCGCGCATGTGCTCGACGACGTACCGGTCGCCGACCTTGGTGCGGTGCAGCTGCAGCTTCATGTCGCCGAGGAAACGCTCGAGGCCGAGATTGGACATCACCGTGGAGACGACGCCGCCGCCGGCCAGCCGCCCGCTCTGGTGCCAGGATTCGGCGATCAGCGCCATGATCTGGTCGCCGTCGACGATGGCGCCGTTCTCGTCGACAATGACCACACGGTCGGCGTCGCCGTCGAGCGCGATGCCGATATCGGCGCGCACCTCATGCACCTTCTTCTGCAGCCCGGCCGGATGGGTCGAGCCGCACTCCTTGTTGATGTTGAAGCCGTTGGGCTCGACATTGATGGCGACCACTTCGGCGCCGAGCTCCCACAGCGCCTCGGGCGCCACCTTGTAGGAGGCGCCGTTCGCGCAGTCGACGACGATCCGCAAGCCCGAAAGCGACATCGAGCGCGGCAGCGTGCGCTTGGCGAATTCGATGTAGCGGTCATGCACGCCATCGACGCGCTTGGCGCGGCCAAGCCCGTCCGAATCGGCAAGCGCAAGCTCGATGTCCTTGTCGAGCATGCCTTCGATGCGCTCCTCGATCTCGTCGGAGAGCTTGTAGCCGTCAGGGCCGAACAGCTTGATGCCGTTGTCGTAGTAGGGGTTGTGCGAGGCCGAGATCATCACGCCGATGTCGGCGCGCAGCGAGCGCACCAGCATGGCGACCGCCGGCGTCGGAATCGGTCCGAGCAGAAACACGTCCATGCCGGCGGCGCACAGGCCCGACACCATCGCGTTCTCGATCATGTAGCCGGAAAGCCGCGTGTCCTTGCCGAGCACGACGCGGTGGCGATGATTGCCGCGCTGGAACGAAAGCCCGGCGGCCATTCCGACCCGCATGGCGACCTCGGCCGTCATCGGAAACTTGTTGGCGCGTCCGCGGATGCCGTCGGTGCCGAAATACTGCCCTGCCATGCTTGCCAATGTCCCCGTCGGTTTTTCGCCGCCCGTATTGCCACAATTGGGCCGCATCCGATCATCACATTTCGTGATTATATATTACCATTCCTTAGAAAATCATTGTCGCGGGCGGTTCAAGTGATTCGACAGCCTACCACGACCCCTGACTGTAGCGGCAATATACCAGCCATGGCGAGCTTTTCCGCGCAAAGCCGTCTGGCAAACCTTGTCTACGCGACCGACGCCAAGCAATTCATCACCTTATCGGGAGAAACACACTTTGTGAGTGCATCCGCGCTGGAACCATCTGGCGCAGTCTGAAGTTGAGAGCTATTGATTTGGTATAGGGACACCACCTGGCGGCAGCAAGGGAGAAAACGCCATGCTTATTCATAGACTTGCAACGTTGACGGGCATCGCCGTCGCAGCCTTGTTCCTGGCGGCGCCGGCCAACGCGCTGACCATGGCCGAGTGCAGCACGAAGTACAACGCGGCCAAGGACGCTGGCACGCTCGCCGGCCAGACCTGGAACCAGTTCCGCAAGGCTGAGTGCGGCAGCGACGCCTCCGCCGCGACCGATACGAAGGCGGCGACCGACACCAAGGCGGCTGACACCAAGCCGGCCAAGAAGGCCAAGGAGACGACCGCTGCGGCAACCGCCGACAGCTCGGCCAAGGGCCTAACCGCCAAGGAGTGCAGCGCCAAGTACCAGGCTGCGAAGGCTGCCGGCACGCTGAATGGCATGAAGTGGAACGACTTCCGCAAGACCGAATGCGCGGCCGGCGCCACTGCCGCCGCGACCGACACCAAGCCCGCCAAGACGACCAAGACCGCGACATCGACGACAGCGGCTGAAGGTGGCAAGGGCCTGAGCATGGCCGAATGCAGCACCAAGTATCAGGCGGCCAAGACCGCCAACAAGCTCAACGGCATGAAGTGGAACGACTTCCGCAAGGCCGAATGCGGCGCCGGCGCTGCCGACGACGACACCGTGCCGGCTCCGACGGAGGCGACTTTCACCAAGGAACCGGCAAAGCCGACCGCGGCCGCGCCGAAGGGCGTGACCTTCCCGACCGCCATCTCGCCGAAATTTGCCACCGAGACCCCGGCCAAGGGCCGCATGCATACCTGCCTCGAGCAGTACTACGCCAACAAGGACGCCAACACGCTGAACGGCCTGAAGTGGATCCAGAAGGGCGGCGGCTTCTACAGCCTCTGCAACGCCAAGCTGAAGAGCTGATAGCTTCGTAACGGTTGACGAAGGCCCGCGAGCCGCAAGGTTCGCGGGCCTTTTTTTGTTGGGCGACTCCGCTGCAAGGGGAGCGCCATCGGCGAAGCGGCCAATCTCCCCCCTTGTGGGGGAGATGTCCGGCAGGACAGAGGGGGGCGCGAAGGAACTCAACGCTTGCAAGGTGACGGTTACTACGCCCGCGAGGTCATGGGGGGAGGGTCGCTCTGCGAAGCTAACGGAGATGGGAATCGCGCGGCTTTCCTCCATCTCGCTTTCGGCGGGGCCAGGGAAACTGAAGACCCGACATGTCGGCGGGACAGCGCCCCCCTCTGCCCTGCCGGGCATCTCCCCCACGAGGGGGAGATCGGATTGTCACCCGGGCTTTCGCCAATCGCCAACGTTGCAGACGCAAGGTCGCGGGAAGGCCGGCAATCCCTGCGATCCCCCAAAGGAAAACGCCGCGGTTTGATCCGCGGCGTTCCAAAGTTCCTTTGTTCTCTTCGAACCTTCACCCCTGCGGCTGCGGCTCCATGCCGCCTTCGGGCTCGGGGCCCTTCTTGCGGCGGCCGCCGGTGCCGGCCTTCGGAACGGCCGAGCCGCGGCTGGGCGGCGTGTCGTCGCCGAGGTCGCGGGCGGGCTTGTGGCCGGCGATCAGCTGCTTGATCTCGTCGCCGGTCAGCGTCTCATATTCGAGCAGCCCTTCGGCCAGCGCGATCCAGTCCTTCTTCTTCTTGGTCAGCACGGTCTTCGCGGTGGAGTAGGCGTCGTCGATCAGCCGGCGCACCTCGGCGTCGATGATCTGCGCCGTCTCTTCCGAGATGTTCTGCTGGCGCGCCACCGAATGTCCGAGGAAGACCTCTTCCTGGTTGTCGCCATAGGCGACATGGCCGAGCTTGTCGGAGAAGCCCCAGCGCGTGACCATGGCGCGCGCCAGCTTGGTCGCCTGCTCGATGTCGGAGGAGGCGCCGGAGGTGATGTTCTCCTTGCCGAACTTGAACTCCTCGGCGACACGGCCGCCCATCATGATCGCGAGCCGCGAGATCATGTATTTGTAGCTCATCGAATAGCGGTCGCCTTCCGGCAGCTGCATGACCATGCCGAGCGCGCGGCCGCGCGGAATGATGGTCGCCTTGTGCAGCGGGTCGGCCGTCGGCACGTTGAGCGCCAGGATGGCGTGGCCGGCCTCGTGATAGGCGGTCAGTTCCTTCTCGGCCTGCGTCATCGCCGACGAGCGGCGCTCGGCGCCCATCATGATCTTGTCCTTGGCGTCCTCGAACTCGGCCATGGTGACGAGCCGCTTGTTGCGGCGCGCCGCCATCAGCGCGGATTCGTTGACGAGGTTCATCAGGTCGGCGCCGGAGAAGCCAGGCGTGCCGCGCGCGATCACCTTGAGATCGACATTGGGCGCCAGCGGCACGTTGCGCACATGCACCTTGAGTATCTTCTCGCGGCCGACGATGTCGGGGTTCGGCACCACGACCTGGCGGTCGAAACGGCCGGGCCTGAGCAGCGCCGGGTCGAGCACGTCGGGCCGGTTGGTGGCGGCGATCAGGATGATGCTTTCGTTGGACTCGAAACCGTCCATCTCGACCAGCAGCTGGTTCAGCGTCTGCTCGCGCTCGTCATTGCCGCCGCCGAGGCCGGCACCGCGATGACGGCCGACCGCGTCGATTTCGTCGATGAAGATGATGCAGGGCGCGTTCTTCTTGGCCTGGTCGAACATGTCGCGCACACGGGATGCGCCGACGCCGACGAACATTTCGACGAAATCCGAGCCGGAGATGGTGAAGAACGGCACGTTGGCTTCGCCGGCGACGGAGCGGGCGAGCAGCGTCTTGCCGGTGCCGGGCGGGCCGACCAGCAGCACGCCGCGCGGGATCTTGCCGCCGAGCCGCTGGAACTTCTGCGGGTCGCGCAGGAATTCGACGATCTCCTCGAGATCCTCCTTGGCCTCGTCGACGCCGGCGACATCCTGGAAGGTGACGCGGCCATGCGCCTCGGTCAGAAGCTTGGCCTTCGACTTGCCGAAGCCCATGGCGCGGCCGGAGCCCGACTGCATCTGGCGCATGAAGAATATCCACACGCCGAGGATCAGGATCATCGGCAGCCACGAGATCAGATAGCCGAACAGCGAGTTGGAGCCGTCGGTTTCAGGCCGCGCGTTGATGGTGACGTTCTTGTCCTGCAGCCTCGAGACCAGCGACGGATCGCCGGGCGAATAGGTCTGGAAGCCGTTGGCATTGTCCGTATAGTTGCCCGAGATGCGCGCGCCGGCGATGGTCACGCTCTTGACCCGGCCGGACGCGACATCCTGCAGGAACTGCGAATAGGCAACCTCGCTGGAAGCGCCGCGCGTCTGCGGCGTCTGGAAAAGATTGAACAGGGCGATGAGCAGGACCGCTATGATCGCCCAAAGCGCGAGGTTGCGATAATTCGGATTCATCTATTGTCCTGTTGGCGTCCGCATGCGGACCCACGATGGTGATGGAGGCTTGGGCCTAACATAGGGAGAGCGCCTCCCCTTGCCAAGCATAACAGCACGCCTCGGTTAAGCTTTCGCCCATGGTCCGCCGCGATCATGGCCGCGGAAAGGCAATGGCGGCAGCGGCGGCGCGCCGATCAGCGCGGCGACGGCCGCGGCGGCCAGCAAATCGAAGGACGGCAGGAAGCGGGCAAAAGGCGACACCACCGGGACGCTTGCCATTGGCTGCTGCGCATCACCACCGCCAGCAAAATCAACGCGTTCACCGCCGCGCCACAGCGCGGGTTCAGCGGCCAGCGCCTTGCGCTGCATGCTTGCCGGAACGCCGCCTTGCGGGACAAATCGCTTGGCGACGACGGGCCCCGCGGGCGCGATCACCAACCCGCCCGACCTGTCGCTCAATGTGATCCGGCGCCGACCGTCCCAAAGGACCTGGTCCTCTGCCGGAACGGCGGCGGGCAGATTGCGCGCCTCGCGGTGAAGAAAGATGCCGCTCCGGCGCGCATCGACCACGGTCCGCGACAATGTGGCGCAAAGCGTTCCGGACCGAAGACGCTCGAACAGCGCCCGGCAACGCGCCTGATCGACAAGGAACGAGACGCCGCCGACCGTGGCGAGCAGGATGCGCAGCGCATAAACGGCCGCTTCGCTGTCTTCACCGCTGGCGAAATCGCGATCGAGGCGGATGAGCCCTGAAGCCGGGCTGCCGGCAAAGGCGCCGATCAGCACGGCCGCGCGGCGGCCGAGGTCCCCGCGTTCGGCGGCCGCTTGTCCGGCCTTCGCGATTGCCTGCGCGAAAAGCGTCTCGCCGTCGTCGCCGGCAAGCGAGGCGCGCATGCGCGGCCGCTCGAAACGCTGGTCGACATTGGTCGGATCCTCGATCCAGCCGATGCCGCGGCGCTTCAGCATCTCGCGCAGCGCAGTCCGGCGCGTGCCGAGCAGCGGCCGGGCGATCCATGTGCGCCAGTCGTAAAGCGTGGCGGGCGCCATGCCGGCGAGGCCGCGGCCCTCCTCGCCCGGCTGCTCTTCGCTGGCCCTTTCGTCGGCGCGGACCTGTCGCATCAGCACCGTCTCAGCCTGGTCGTCGGCGGTGTGGCCGGTTACGACCACGCGGATACCTTCCGCTTCGGCCGCCTCGGCCAGCAGCCGGTAGCGCGCCTCGCGCGCGGCGGCTGCCAGGCCGGTCGTCGGCTTGCGGCCGGACCAGACGAGCGTGCGGTGCGCGATCTCGTGCTCGGCGCAGACGCTCGCCACGGCTTGCGCTTCCGCGGCCGAACCTGGTCTGAGGTCATGATCGATCGTCACCGCGAGCAGTTTTGCCGCGGGCAGGGTTCGGTCGAGATGATGCTTGAGGAGAAAGAGAAGGGCGGTCGAGTCGCTGCCACCGGACACGGCTGCAACGGCGCCGTTGGAAAAGTCGAAGTCTGAGAAAAGGCGGTCCGAAAGGTCAGGCTCGGTGTCGAGCATCGGCGCATGTCGCCCAAAAGTGGTTCCGGGTTTGGAACAACGGCATTCAAGCTAGCACGACGCCAGCGCCTTTTCCTGCTTGATGCGCTCCTTGAGCGTGCCGGAAACATCGGGATAGCGCTTGCCGATCTCGTTGAAGGTGGCGCAGGCCACGTCGTTCTGCTTGAGGCCGACCAGCGACACGCCGAGCTTCAGCAGCATGTCGGGCGCCTTCTTGGCCTTCGGATAATCCTTGCTGGCGGCCAGGAAGACCTCCGCCGCGTCGCGGTATTTCTGCTGGCCAAGCAGGGATTCGCCCAGCCAGTAATGCGCATCCGGCGCCTTGGCGTCCTTGGGGAAGCGGGAAATGTGGTCGCGAAAACCCTGCTCGGCCGTGGGATAGTCGCCCGACAGGATGAACTGGTAGGAGTTGCGGTAGAGTTCGTCCGGATCGTTGGTCGAGGGCAACGAAGCCATCACCGTCCCGCCGGACTTGCCCTTGCCGCTCTTGGCGCTTGTCTCGGCGGAAGGCGCATTTGCCGTCGCCGCGGGAGCTTGCGCTGGCGCGCCCGCCTGTGGATCGCCTTCGGCGTTGACGACATTGCCGTTCTTGTCGACCGTGATGGTGCCGAAGGTCTTCGGCGGCGCGCCGGTGATCACCTTACCCGGATCGCCGGTCTGCGACTCGACGATAACCTCGCCGACGCTCTTGCCGCCGCCGTCCTGCGCACCCTGATCGGACGGAGCTTGCGTCGCCGGGGCTTCGGCGACGCCGGTGTCGGTACCGCTGTCGCCGATGCCCGCATCACCCGGATTCGTGTTGCCGTTGCCGGTATTGCCATCCTGCGGCGCGGCCTCGGATTTCTTCTGGCCGGTTGGCTTCGCGCCCTGCGAACCGCCTTCGAGCTGCTGGAAGCGGAACTCGTTGTCTTCCTGTTGCTTGCGCATCTGCTCCTGCATCTGCAGGATCTGGAAATTGAGCTCCTCGATCTTGCCGTTCATCTGGCGCAGCTGATCTTCCAGGCCGGTCATGCCGGCGCCGTCCTGCTGCGCCATCTGAGCCTGCTCCGTCTTCTTCTTGTCGCCGAAGATGCCGAGCGTCGGCAGATGGAAGGTGAATCCGCTGCCGGAGGATTGCCCGCCGTCCGCCGGGGCGGCGACGCCTGCCATGCTTGATACGAGCAGCAGCGCAAGCGTGCCGCTCAGGACCGTTCTGAAATGCATTCTATCTCTCGCCGTGAAAATCTGTTGGCCTGATGCGCCTTTCCAAATCGGAATGGGGAGGAAGCGCCCTCGCGCTCATAGCAGGACGCGAGACTTCGGCCAAATTTTGTTTCAACCTGTCGCATACGAAAAAGGCGGCCCTGAGGCCGCCTTTCGTTTCGCGATGTTGTATTTTTGCCGCCCACAGCGCCGCGCGTCGTCAGACGCGCAAAGGACGCTGTGGCGCTTATGATCGTTTCCGAAAATCGATATCGATTTTCGGCGCGGAGTCTCAGGAGCCGGCGCCGGAGAGCGTGGTGACGGCGCGGCGGTTCTGCGACCAGCACGAGATGTCGTCGCAGACGGCGACCGGGCGTTCCTTGCCGTAGGAAATCGTCTTCAGGCGGTTGCCGGCGACGCCCTTGGAGACCAGGAAGTCGCGGGTGGCGGCGGCGCGGCGGGCGCCCAGCGCCAGATTGTATTCGCGCGTGCCGCGCTCGTCGGCATGGCCTTCGATGACGATGGCGTACTGCCTGTACTGGTTGAGCCACTGCGCCTGGCGGCCAAGCGTCGTCTGCGCGTCGGCGCGGATCGACGAAGAGTCGGTGTCGAAGAAGATGCGGTCGCCGATGTTGACGGTGAAGTCCTGCGCCGAGCCGGGCGTGGCGGCGCCGGCGCCGTTGAGCCCGAGATCGGCCGCGCTGTTCGGGGTCTTCTTCGAGGCGCAGCCGGTGATGGCGAGGGCCGCCACCAGCGCGATCATTGCCGGATTTCTGGTAAGTGCTGCGATACGGCCCATGCCGCCTCTCCTTCGCATTCGAGTGATTTCGTTGATCACCCAGTAACCACGTTTGGGTTAACCGGCATTCAAGAAACACAGTTAATATTTGGTTTCGGCCGCCGTCCTCGGCCGTTACGCATCCACGCATTTACCAAGATCGACAATGCGCGCGGACCCTAGGCGGAAATGCGGCCAAAACATGAAAAAAGAGGGGATTGAGGAACTGAAGAATTGAGGAACTGAAGAACTGAGGAAAAGGGATCAAGTCAGCTTCTCTCTGAGGTTCACGAGCATCCCGTGCACCTTGGCATAGGATTGCCGCCACGAGTCGAGCTGGGCCTGCGTGATGTATTGAAGGTCAAACGCGTAGGATATCCACGTCTCGACTTCGCTGCATGACCCAATCGCCATCGAAACGAAGCGAGCAAATTCGGCCTTGGAGTGGCTCTGCTTGGCAAATCCCTCAGCTAGGTTCGCGCAGATCGCCTTGCTCGAGCGACGCAGTTGATCGGCTAGCGCGTATTGCTCGATTTTCGGAAAGGCAAGCGTCGCTCTATGCACGTCAAGGGAAACCGCGTAGGCGCGCTTGTAGACTTCCAAGTCCCTCGCGCGCTCGACGTAGCGCTCCGGCTTCTCCATTTCCTCAGTTCTTCAATTCTTCAATTCTTGAATTCCCCTTACTCGAGAAGCGGCGACCAAGCGGGATCCGACGCAAAATTCGACGTCGGGATCTGCTGTTCGTTGCGGCCGGTGAGATCGACCGAAACCAGCTTCGGCCCGCCGGCGGAGTCGCGGAAGAACATCAGCACGCGGCCGTTCGGCGCCCAGGTCGGACCTTCCTGCTGGAAGCCGGAGGACAGGATGCGCTCGCCCGAACCGTCGGTCTTCATGACGCCGATCTGGAACTCGCCGCCGGACTGCTTGGTGAAAGCGATGAGGTCGCCGCGCGGCGACCATACCGGCGTCGAATAGACGCCGTCGCCGAACGAGATGCGGTGCGGGTTGGAGCCGTCGGCGCCCATGACATAGATCTGCGAACGGCCGCTGCCGCCGCCGCGGTCGGAGGTGAAGACGATCTGCGAGCCGTCCGGCGAATAGGACGGCGAGGTATCGATGGCGACCGAGTTGGTGAGCCGCGTGGTCGTGCGGCTTCTCAGATCCATGGCGAAGATGTTGGAGTTGCCGTCGTCGCGCAGCAGGCTCATGATCACCTTCTGGCCGTCGGGCGAGAAGCGCGGCGCGAACGTCATGCCGGGGAAGTTGCCGACCAGCTCGCGCTGCCCGGTCTCGATCTGCAGCAGATAGACCTTCGGCTGCCCGCTCTCATAGGACATGTAGGTGATTTCCTGCCGGTTCGGCGAGAAGCGCGGCGTCAGCACGATCGAGCGGCCGTCGGAGAGATAGCGCACATTGGCGCCGTCCTGGTCCATGATGGCGAGGCGCTTCTTGCGCGCGTTCTTGGCGCCGGATTCGTCGACGAAGACGACGCGCGTGTCGAAATAGCCCTTCTCGCCGGTCAGCCGCTCATAGATCGCATCGGCGATGATATGGGCGACGCGCCTGGTGTTGGCGTCGTTGGCGAAGAACTGCTCACCGGCCATCTGCTGGCCGGCAAAAGTGTCCCACAGCCGGTATTGGGCGCGGATGCGGCCGTCGGCTTCCTTGCCGACGCTGCCGGTGACCAGCGCCTGCGCATTGATCACTTTCCAGTCGTCGAAGCGCGGCGTGGCGTCCGGGCCCGAGATCTTCTCGATGAAGGCGCTCTTGTCGATCGGCGCGAACAGGCCGGAGCGCTTCAGGTCGGCGGTGACGATCTCCGTGATCTGGGCGCCGAGCGCATCATTGGACTGGAAATCCGTGATGGCGATTGGCAGCGGCTCGACATTGCCTTTGTTGACGTTGAGCTCGACGAGCGCCCAGGCCGGCAAGGTGGCGCCGGCCGTCATGCCCAGCGCCATGGCTGCAATCATCAGGAGCGGCTTGAGGAAAGATCTCATGTCTTCTCGCTTCTCTTCCTTTGATAGTTCAGACGCCAAGCCTAGAGGCCAAGCATCTCCCGTGGATCGAACGTGACCCGGATGTCGTTCCAGATATCCTGCTTGCCGGCAGGGACCTGCAGGCCGGCCACGTCGCATTTTTGCACCGCGCGCACGGCGCTTTCGTCGAACTGCCGGTTGCCGCTCGACTGCTCGACCGATGGGCGGCCGTCGAGCTTGCCGTTGGTGTCGAGATTGAACCTGACCACGACGACGAAGTTCTCGGAGCCTTCCAATCCGACAGGCAAGGTCCAGCAACCGCCGAGCTGAGCTTCCAATGCCCCCTGCTCGGACTTGGAAAGCTTCTGGCCCTGATCCTTCTCGCCACCGAGCGAAGACTGCTGGGTCGAGCGCTTGGCGCCGCCGCCGGACGGCTTCTGCTTGTCAAGCAGGGCCGAAATCTCGTCGGCGTTGAACTGTTTCTCATCCGACTTCGGCTTCGAGGAGGCCTCCTTGACCGGCTTTTCCGCATCCTTGCGCTCCGGCGCCTTGGCGCTCTCAGCCTGGGCGGGCTGCGGCTTCGGCCGCGCTTCCGGCGCCGGCGCCGAATCCGGAAGCTTTGCTTCTTCCGTCGGCTGGTCCTGCGAGATCGCCTGGGCGACGGCGTCCGGTTTGACCTCTTCCTTTTGGATGGCGGCGGTCGTGTCCTTCGGCGGCGACGGCGTCGGCTCCTTGGCCGGCGCCGGCTTCGGCTCTGGCTGCTTGACCGGCTCGGGCTTGACCTCTTCCTTCGGCGCAGGGGTCGGCGCCACTTCGGTCGCGGGCACCGGCTTCGGTTTTTCCTGCGGCTTCGGCACGTCCTCGACGGCCGGCTTCTCGGTCGGCGTCGGCGCCGGCGGCGGCGCGGAGGTCTTCTCGACCGGCTTCGGCTTGGCCTCGTCCGTCACCGGCTTGTCGGTGTCGACGCTGTTCTCGCCGACCTTCTGTGCGTCGGGAACGACATCCGGGCGCTTCGTTGGAAGAGGCGCCGGCTTGTCATGCATGACCGCTTTCTTGTCGCCTTGCAGCGTCTGGGCGATCGCCTCCATTGGCACGATATCGACCGCTACCGACTCCACGTCGGAAGCAGGCATCGCCGGTGGCGAGGACAGCGTGAACAGCCCGAAGGCCAGCGCCACCGCATGCAAGATCACCGAAGAGGTGAGGCCGGTCCGCATTTCGCGTCCTACTGATCCTGTTCCTGCAGCGAGACCAGGCCGATGTTCTTGTAGCCGGCCGCCGAAATGCGGGCCATCACCTTCATGGCGGTACCGTAGTCGGTCGACTTGTCGCCGCGGATGAAGATGCGCTCGTCGTAACCGGTCTTCGAGATCGCCTGCAGCTTCGCCACCAGTTCCTCGATCGGGATCTCGGTTTCCTGCAGATAGATCTGGCCGGTCGCGTTGATCGACACTGTGATCGGCTGGGTGTCGACATTCATCGCCTTGGCCTGCGTATCCGGCAGGTCGATCGGCACGCCGACGGTCAACAGCGGCGCCGCGACCATGAAGATGATCAACAGCACAAGCATCACGTCGACCATCGGCGTGACGTTGATTTCCGAAATCATGCCATGATGGCGACCGCGCCTTCTATGGCCGCGTCCGCCTCGCCCTATGCCACCTGCGCTTGCAGCAGACATACCCATGATCGTACCTCAGGCCTTCTGCGCGACTTTTTCATCGATTTGGCGCGAGAGTATGGCGGAGAACTCATCCGCAAACCCTTCCATGCGCACGGCGAGTTTGTTCGCATCCGATGACAGCTTGTTGTAGGCGATGACGGCGGGAATGGCCGCGAGCAGGCCGATGGCCGTCGCCAGCAGCGCCTCGGCGATGCCGGGCGCCACCACCGACAGGCTGGTGTTCTTCGAGGCGGCGATCGCCTGGAAGGACGTCATGATGCCGATGACGGTGCCGAACAGGCCGATGAAGGGCGCGGCTGAGCCCGTGGTGGCGAGGAAGCCGAGCCGGCCCTCCAGCCTCTCCATTTCGCGGGTCAGCGCCAGGTCCATCGCCTTGTCGATGCGGGTCTGCAGCGCCAGCGGCGATTTCGCGCCCTTTTCAAAACTCTTCTTCCATTCGCGCATGGCGGCGACGAAGATCGCGCCCATGCCGGTGGTCTTGCGGTCCGACAGCGTGCGATAGAGGTCTTCGAGCGACTGTCCCGACCAGAAAACCTGCTCGAAGCGGTTGAGCGCCAGCCGCATGCGGCTATAGGCGACGAGCTTGTCGATGATGATCGCCCAGGTCCAGATCGAGGCGCAAAGCAGGCCGATCATGACCAACTTGACCACCCAGCCGGCCTGCATGAACAAGGCCCATATCGACAAATGCGCGCCCGGGTCGGCGAGTGCGATGTTTTCCATGACTACGTCCTTAAGAATTTTCCGGGCATCGCTGGCGGCTGGCCCATGGGCATCCCTTTGATCCGATCGCGAAGCTTGAAGCTTGCGGGACAAGCCCCGAATGCACCGTTTCGCGGCCTTTTCGGGGCAAATATTGGTGAAAGGAAGGCGCACGAATTGCGCCAATCTTCACCAATTCCTTCATGAACCGTTATGGTTAAGGATGGGTTAGGATATAAAGCGCGGCGCATTGCCGCGCCCGGCCGCCCGGCACCAGTGCCTGGATGGGGCTGGCTAATGCCCTAGCGCAAAGCCGGCACGAGGTGAAATCAACCACTCGCTTTCGGCATAAACGCAGCGATCCACTCCTTCGGAAAACGCCTCGGCCGGCCGTTGTCGCCGATGATCGCCGCCTCGACTTTCGCCTCGACCAGCACTTCGTCACCACGCCTCAGTTGCTGCGCCATGAAGATGCGGGCGCCGGAAATATCGTCGGTGCGCGTGTCGATGGTGAGGATGTCGTCCATGCGGGCCGGCGAACGGAAGTCGATCTCCATGCGTCTGACCACCCAGACGATGCGCTCGCCATGCTTGCCGTCCAAGAGCTCGGTGTGATGGACGCCGGCAAGCCTGAGATAATCCGAGCGCCCGCGCTCGAGGAATTCGAGATAGCGCGCGTGATAGACGACGCCGGAAAAATCGGTGTCGGCGTAATAGACGCGGGCCATCAGACGGTGGCCGAATTCGGTCAGCGCCCCGGAGAGCCCGGCGGCGAGCGCCGATTCACCATGATCGTCCATCGCGCTTTCCTTTTCAGGCCCGAACGGGCACCTGTTCGTTCGCGCGCCCTCCCCGGATCGCTGGAGCGGCGCGCTTGGCGCGGGAACGGGATGGCACTGTTGGGCGCGATGATCAAGACCTGGATGGCGGCGCTGCTGGCGCTTGGCGCCCTCGTACTGCCCGCCGAGGCGGCGACGTTCTCGATGAAGCGGGGTCTCAATCTCGACCAGTGGACGACCTGGACCGGCGAGGAGAAATGGAACGATCCGAAAGCCATCCTGCCCTATCCGGAATGGCGCAAATTCCTGAAAGAGGATGACCTCAAGGCGCTGAAGGATGCCGGCTTCGATTTCCTGCGCATGCCGGTCGATCCCTCGCCCTTCCTGTCCGATGAGACGCTTGCGCTGCGCGACGACCTCTACGCCAGCGTGCGGGACTCGGCGCGCCTGATCAACCGCGCCGGGCTGAAAGTGATCGTCGACCTGCATCTCATCCCGGCCGGCGGCAGCCGCAAGATCGGCATGAGCGAGGTGATGGACGATCCGACCACCTTCGACGCCTATGTCGAGGTCGTGCGCAAGATGGCGCATACGCTGTCGGGAGAAGACCCGAGCCAGGTCGCCTTCGAGCTGATGAACGAGCCGATCGTCGATTGCGACGGGAACGGCACCAATCTCTGGCCGGACCGCCAGAAAAAATTGTTCGCGGCGGCGCGGTCTTCCGCCACTAGGCTGACGCTTGTCCTCACCGGCGGCTGTTATTCGAACGCGGCTTCGCTGGCGAAGATCGATCCGAAGGCGATCCCCGACGACAACATCATCTGGGCTTTCCATTCCTACGATCCGTTCCTTCTGACGCATCAGGGCGCGACCTGGGCCGGGGACTTCATCCGCTATGTCACCGGCCTGCCCTATCCGCTGACCGCCGTGCCGCGCGCCCGGCTCGACGTGGCGCTGGAGACGATCCGCGACAGGATCAGGGCCGAGGCGCCATGGACGCGCCGCAGCGGCATGCTTGCATATCTCGACGAGCAGGTCGCCGGCATGGACACACCCGACAAGCTCATTGGCCAGATGGATGCGCCGTTCAAGACCGTCGAGGACTGGGCCAAGGCCAACGGCATCAAGCCGGAGAACATCACGCTCGGCGAGTTCGGCATGATCCGCCAGGAATATGGCAACGCCTATGTGATGCCCGCCGAATACCGCGCCACCTATGTCAAGGACATGATCGCCCGCGCCGAGGCGCATGGTTTTTCCTGGTCGGTATGGGGCTATGGCGGCGCCTTCGGCATCGTCGATGCCTTCGACGGCGACAAGGCCGAGCCCAATGTGATGGATGCCATCCGCGAACTTCCCCGCTGACCACCGGCCGTGCTACTTAATCTGTCGCCGACGTCGGGGGACAAGGCTATGCGCTCGCTGCTCTACACGACCGGATCTCCTTTCGCGCGCGGCGTTCGTGTCGTGCTCGACGAGATCGGTTTGGACTACCAACGCCGGGAGGAAACGACCACGCCCTCCGCCGCGTCCCGCGCCGAATGGACGCCGGCGCTTCAGGTTCCGACGTTCAGGGACGGCGACCTGACGCTGTGGGAAAGCGGCGTGATCGTCGAGTACCTGCTTGCCACCTATTCGGAGCGTGTCGGAGGAGATCCTTCTCTGGCGCCGTCGATGTGGCGGGCAGGGTCGGAATGGGCCGACCGGCTCCTCTTCGCCTCGATCCAGACGCTCGGGACCGCCGCAACGACCATCAGCCAGATGCAATGGTCAGGGGTCAGGCATCACGGCAATTCGCATCTCACGCGATGTGTCGAGCGCATCGGCCATCTGATGGGATGGCTCGAGGGACGGATCGGCCGCGACGGCGAAGGGTTTTTCGGCAAAGTCGTTTCGGTTCAAGATATTTTCCTGACCTGCCATCTTCGTTTCATCGCCAACCGGCCCCTGGATCTCGATGTCAGGCTTGAGGCGCACCCGAATATCCGCAAGCTGGTCGATCGGATGGATAGCCGCGCCAGCTTCCGGAACAATCCGGTGTTGTGGTGGGAGCCGGGGATCATCGGCTATGAAGCCGACGGCACACCCATACGCGCCGCTTGATCGTCGTGGCTAACCGAGATCGATCTGCAGGATTTCCGGCCGCACACCAAAGCGCACCGGCAAGATGCTGAAGCCGAGCCCGCCCGACACGATCAGGTTGCGGTCGTTCTCGACGACATGGCCATAGGCGTAGCGGTTGCCGAATTCGGACGGCACGACCGGCGAATAGCCGAACAGCCGCACCTGCCCGCCATGGGTATGGCCGGACAGCGTCAGCGAGACCCGCCAAGGGACTTTCGGGAAGATGTCCGGCTCGTGCGCGAGCAGGATGATCGGTTCGCTACCTCGCACCTTGGCGAGCGTGCCGTCGAGATCGTCCAGGCCCTTGAAGCCGTGACGGCCCAGGGCTTTGCTCGGCCGGATTGCCAGCTGGTCGGCAAGTCCGGCGACCCAGAAGCCATGCCCGTCTTTCTCCAGCCGCGCGACGTCGTTTTCCAGCACCGGGATGCCGACGCCCTCCAGAGCCCCGCGCGCGACTGTCGGCCCGGCTCCGGCCACCTGGGCGGCATAATCGTGCCACCAGTCGTGATTGCCGAGGATCGAGAGCGCGCCGAGCGGCGCTTGCAGTCCTGAAAGGGCGGACGCCCAATCCGGTGCGGACACGTCGGCCGTCACCAGGCGCATTCCGGCAACATAGTCGCCAAGCAGCAGGATCAGGTCTGGCTGCAAGGCATTCGTCTTTTCGACCAGCGAGGCGATCCGCTCCGGAGTCATCCAAGGGCGGCAGGCATGGATGTCGGCCAGCGCCACGACGCGCAGCTTGAGCCCCGCGGGCCAGTGCGGCGGGGTCAAGGCGTAGCGCTTCACATGGGTGAGCAGCATCGGTTCGATGCCGACCGCATAGGCGCTCAGCGACACCATCGACAGGACCGAGCCGCCGATGAGGCGCAGGAAGCCACGTCTGGTGATCATCAGTCAGCCCAAGCCCTTGGGATCCATTAAGCGACCCTTGCCTTAAAGGCGGCAATTGCGCCTTCACCTAGGCCAAGGCGAGCAGATTCTACGCAGACAAGCCGTTTTCCGCCCAACAGGCGGACAAATGTCCGTTACTCTTCCTGGAACAGGCTGATCTGCTGCTGGGCGAGGTCCTTCGGCGCTTCGAGGCCGAGATGCCGCCAGGCATTGGCGGTCAGCACGCGGCCGCGCGGCGTGCGCTGGATGAAGCCCTGCTGGATGAGGTAGGGCTCGATGATGTCCTCGATGGCGTCGCGCGGCTCGGATAGCCCGGCCGCGATCGTCTCGATGCCGACCGGCCCGCCGCCGAAATTGCGGGCAATCATCGAGAGGTACCGGCGGTCGAGCGCGTCGAGCCCGAGCCCGTCGACTTCGAGCCTCGTCAGCGCCTCGTCGGCGATACGCCTGTCGACATGGCCGTTCCCGGCGACGGAGGCGAAATCGCGCACCCGGCGCAGCAGCCGGCCGGCGATGCGCGGCGTGCCGCGGGCGCGGCGCGCGATCTCCAGCGCGCCATCGTCGCCGAGCGGCATCGAGAGGATGCGGGCGCCGCGGCGCACGATCTGCTCCAGCTCCTCGACCGTGTAGAAATTGAGCCTGACCGGAATGCCGAAACGATCGCGCAGCGGATTGGTCAAAAGCCCGAGCCGGGTCGTTGCAGCGACCAGCGTGAAGCGGGCGAGGTCGATCTTGACCGAGCGCGCCGCAGGCCCCTCGCCGATGATCAGGTCGAGCTGGAAATCCTCCATCGCCGGATAGAGGATTTCCTCGACCGCCGGATTGAGCCGGTGGATCTCGTCGATGAAGAGGACGTCGCGCTCCTCGAGATTGGTGAGCAACGCCGCGAGATCCCCGGCCTTGGCGATGACCGGACCCGAGGTCGAGCGGAAATTGACGCCGAGCTCGCGTGCCATGATCTGCGCCAGCGTCGTCTTGCCTAACCCTGGCGGACCGACGAACAGCACATGGTCGAGTGCCTCGCCGCGGCTCTTGGCGGCGTCGACGAAGACCTTGAGGTTGGCGCGCACCGCCGCCTGACCGACGAATTCGTCGAGCGACTGCGGCCGCAAGCTCTGGTCGGCATCCTCGCCGCGCTTGTCGGGAGCAATGAGGCGGGGCGAAAGACTCATGCCAGCAGTTCCATGCCCACGATTGACTCGGCAGCACGCTGATCGAACGTAACCGTATGCGAGCAACCCAGGTTTCGATTATGCTCTGCAATCAGCGCATCAGGAAAATCGACCTGCGGCGAAGTCGACCGTTCGAGCGCCACAACAATGGCATCGAAATCCTCGAACATGAGGGTCTTGATTTTCAGCAACCTTTGGATTGCCGCCTGCACCTGCTCCTTTGGCAGTCTGTAACGCGAAACGAGCGACCAGCTGAATTCGACCAGCACAATCAGGCTAACAAATCCTGGTTTGTCCTCGTTGAGGCTCTTGCCAAAGGCAAGGGCTTTTGTCCGCTGTTCAGCGTCATCGTTCAGCACCATTCGAAGCAAAACGTTCGTGTCGATGCCTATCGAAGTCACGCGCCGCCCTCTTCTCCGCTTCTTGCCTTATCTCCGGCGACATGTCTGCCCACGGCGTCTCGGACGGCAGCGTCGATTTCTTCCAGTGAAGCAGGGCCGCCGGGAGGATCTCCCAGAAATCCGGCAAGATCAGCGAAGTCGAGATTACGAGGCGTCCCGACCAAATAGCCGTCGACGACCGTCCAGGCGATCATGTCTCCGGCCTTCAGCGACAAGGCGTCTCGTACGTCCTTCGGAATGGTGAGCTGACCTTTCGAGGTCAGACTGGCATACGCGCCCATTTTCTTACTTTCCGAGCAGTTTCTTACTTATCATGTAATAGTCGGAAAATTGATTTCCAGCAATCCGCCTCACCGCGCCAGTTCCTTCAGCCCGAAACGGATCAGCTTCGAGGCATCGGCGCCCTCGCCGGCCGACTTCAGCGCCGCCGACACCGCATTGGCGGCGATATCGCGCGAATAACCTAGATTGACCAGCGCCGAGACCGCGTCGGTGATCGGCGCCGCCGCGACTCCTTCGCCGAGCTCCTGCTTGAGGCCGATCGTGCCGGTGGCGGCGCCCGCATAGGCCGGCGCCTTGGTGCGCAACTCGGTGACGATGCGCTCGGCCACCTTCTTGCCGACGCCTGGCGCGCGGGAGACCATGGCGATGTCGCGCAGCGCGATCGCGTTGGCGAGGTCCGCCGGCGCCAGCGTCGACAGCACTGCCAGCGCCACCTTGGCGCCGACGCCCTGCACGTTGTTCATCAGGAGACGGAACCACTCGCGCTCCAGCGCCGACTGGAAGCCGTAGAGCCGGATCATGTCCTCGCGCACATAGGTCTCGATGAACAGAACCACCGCTTCGCCGGGCCCCGGCAACGAAGCCAGCGTGCGTGCCGAGCAATGGGCGACATAGCCGACGCCATGCACGTCGACCAGGCAGGAGTCCTCGTCGATCTCGTCCAGCGTGCCTTTCAGCTTGCCAATCATGATTTTCCCCTCACGCCAGCGCCGCCATCCGGTAGGCGGCGCTCTGGCGGTGATGCGCGTGGCAGATGGCGATGGCCAGCGCGTCGGCGGCGTCGTCGGTTTCGAACACCGCCTTCGGCATCAGCACCTTCACCATCATGTGGATCTGCTTCTTCTCGCCATGGCCGACGCCGATCACCGCCTTCTTGACCGCGTTTGGGGCATATTCGGCGACCACCAGCCCGGCGCGCGCCGGCACCAGCATGGCGATGCCCCGCGCCTGGCCGAGCTTCAGCGTCGCCGCCGCATCCTTGTTGACGAAAGTCTGCTCGACCGCGGCCTCGTGCGGCATGGCCTGATGCAGCACCTCGGCCAGCCCGTCATGCAACTGGCAGAGCCTTGCCGCGAGCGATGCCTTGTCGTCGGAGCGCACGGTGCCGGAGGCGACGAAGCGCAGCGAATTGCCGAGACTATCGACGATGCCCCAGCCGGTGCGCCTAAGGCCCGGATCGATGCCGATGATGCGAATCGCTTCCCCCATGCGCCAAGTCTAACCTCGGCGTATGGCGATGCCAGCGAATTGTGAACAAACCAGAAACGGGCAGTGAGCTTGGGCTAACCGCGCGCAAACGCCGTGTTGAGAAGCGATATCTGGTCGGACACCGGGTTGGCGCGGCGGACGGCGGCCGGGGTGTCGTTCATCGCGCCGCCATAGATCTCCTCGTCCATGCGCCGCACAAGCGCCTGCAGGCGCAACGACCGGCTCACCAGATCCAGAAAATCCTTCGGCAGTTCGTTCCAGCCCAGCGCTTCGTCATGCGCCGAGGCAGTGTCGAGCCGCACCTTGGATTTTTCAGAAGCGACCTGGTCGCGGGTCATCTCGCCCGAGTTCGCGGCCCGCTGCAGAAGCAGCCAGGACGCGACCTGCATCAGCCTTGTGGTCAGCCGCATCGATTCAGCCGCATAGAGCGTCGCCGCCGTGCGCGACAACTTCTTGGCCTCGAGCCTGCCCTTGCCGTCGAGATATTCGGCCGCCTGCTCGACCAGGCCCATGCCCTCCTGATAGAGCGGCTTGAAGGATTGGGAGAAAACCCGGCGTTCCGCGAGCTTTATGGTTTTCGCGCTGCCTTTCGAAGGCTCGGTCATCATCGATACGCCCCCTGCACTGCCGCAAGCCGATTCGGCATCCTTGCCGATACGTCCTGCACCCTTAAACGACTGAGGCTTGAAAATGCGCTTCGATGCCCACGAAGGCAAGCGCATGTTTAACAAACGGTTAACGCCGGAGCGCACGCCTACCGGCCGTCGGCGACAAAAAAAGAGCCGCGGATAAGGCGGCTCTCAGGAGTTTAACAGGGAGGCGTCAAACAAAGTGGCTCCAACCACTCGGTAAGAATCCAGACAACTGGATGGGCGTAGTAAACGCCTGTAAAGCTTAATGAAACCTTAACGCCGGGCGGAATTTTTAACCGAACGCACTTTCCTGTGCCGGAACGGGACGCGCCAGCTTTGTCTCCTCGGCTGGCGTGAAAACCGGATTTCGGATGCCGATCGCAGCGCTGAAACATGGCGGCCGCCGCCGCGACATCGTTCCGAAACACGCGCCGCGCTAAACGCCCGCTCCTCGCAACCGACGGCACAACGCCGTCGCCAATCAAAGAAAAGACATCCCGGAGCAGACCATGGACTGGTACTCGATCGTCAAATTCCTTCACGTCGTCTCGGCCGTTCTGTGGGTCGGCGGCGGTTTCGTCCTGTTCCTGCTCGGCGTGCTTGCCGAGCGCGCCGGCAACATCGAGGACAAGCTGCAGGCGTTGCGCGCCAGCGGCGAGCTCGGCGGCCGCTTCTTCGCGCCGATGTCGATGCTCACCCTGATCTTCGGCCTCATCATGTGCGGCTTCTGGGTCGGCTTTTCCGAGCTGTGGATCGTCATCGGCCTCGTCGGCTACGCCACGACCTTTTCGATCGGCATGCTCGTCTTCAAGCCGACCGGCGAGCGCATGGGCGCCATGGTCGCCAAGGAAGGCGTGACGCCGGCGGTTCTGGCCATCGGCCAGCGCATGATGAGCTGGGCGCGTTTTGACTATGCGGTGATGCTGGTGATCATCGCCGACATGGTGCTGAAGCCCGCCATGCACGACATCGGCATCCTCGCCGGCATGGCACTGGTGATAGCGGTCGGCGCCGCGCTCGCCATTGGCGGCGGCCGTCAGATGGTGCCGAGCGCGGCCTGAGACCGCGCTTGTAGGGGCGGCCGCCGAGCCGCCCCGCTATTGCACGAGTCCCGCGATACCGTCCCAGAGCAGCTTGACCGCCACGACGGCCACCGTCGCGTAGGTGAACGGGTAAAACACTTCCGGGCGCATGCGGCGCACCAGCCAGGCGCCGGCGATGGTGGACAGCGGCGCCAGCGGCATCAGCACGCCGGAGGCCGTCAGGTTGGTGGTGTCGAACTGGCCGAGCGCGAAGTAAGGGATGAGCTTCAGCGCATTTGTAGCGGCGAAGAAGATCGCCGCCGTCCCCGACAGCACCTTCGGGTTGAGCCGGATCGGCAGCGCGTAGACCTGGAAGGGCGGGCCTCCGACATGGGCGACGAAGCTGGTGAAGCCGGCAACCGTGCCCCAGAAGGCCGCCGCGATCGGGTTCCGCTCCGCCGCATGGTCGGCGCCGTGGCGGACCTGCAGGTAGACCCAGCGCAAGACGAAGATCAGCGCGACCGCGCCGACGATGAGCCGCACCATTTCCTCGGTCACCAGCGCCGCCGTCAGCCAGCCGAGCCCAATGCCGATGACAGCGCCCGGCATCATGTCGACAAGCATCTTGCGGTCATAGACGCCCCACCACGTCCACACAGACACGATGTCCATCAGGCAAAGGATCGGCAGCAGGATGGCGGCGGCCTGCACCGGCGGAATGGTCAGCGCCATCAGCGGCACGCCGACGAAGCCTACGGCGCCGCCGAAGCCGCCCTTCGACAGGCCGACGAGGATGACCGCCGGAATGGCGGCGGCATAGAACCAGGGATCGCTGAGCAGGCCTGACATAAGGGGGACGGGGATGAGAGCGGGTGGAGATGAGCGGCTGGAGAAGGGCGGGAGACCTGCAATAGACCACAAAGCGGAACACCGCGATAGCCGATGCGCCCCTCAGCCGGCCGGCGCGATCAACTGTCCGCAACCGGCCAGCCGGTTTGCGGCAAGTGCCGGGCCATGCATAAGGTCACCGACCAGCACAAGGTTTTTGACAATGAGCGAAATCCTCATCCGCCGCGCGGAAAAAGCCGACCTCCCGGCAATCGTCGCGATGCTTGCCGACGACGCGCTTGGGCGCGCCCGCGAGGACACCAGCATGCCGCCGGCGCAAGCCTATCTGGATGCCTTCGCGGCGGTCGACAGCAACCCGAACCAGTTGCTCGCGGTGATGACCGCCGGCGACGATGTCATCGGCACGCTGCAGATCAGCTTTCTCCCGGGGCTATCGTTACGGGGCGCCTGGCGCGGCCAGATCGAGGCGGTGCGCATCGCGGCCAACCGGCGCGGCGAAAGGCTCGGGCAGCGCCTGCTGGAATGGGCGATCGATAAATGCCGGGAGCGCGGCTGCAGGATCGTCCAGCTGACGACCAACAAGAGCCGGCTCGACGCGCACCGCTTCTATGAACGGCTCGGCTTCAAGGCCAGCCACATCGGCTACAAGCTGGATCTTTAGCCGGTCCTCCTGTTCAAGCCGGACGCTTTGCTCTATGCCGCAATGCAACCATCTTCGCCCGCCATAGGCGAAAACCGGGATCGAAGACTGATGAATGAAGCCACCCCGCCCAACCGCTGCCGTATCGTGCTGATCGCGCCGCCGCTTGCAACCGCCGAGCACATCTGCGCTGCGTTCGACGGCGGCGACATCGCTTCGCTGATCCTGCCCGACAACGGCATGGACGATGCCACCTTCCAGGCCTTCGCTGAGAAAATCGTGCCGGTCGCCCAAGCCGCCGGCGTCGCCGTCATCATCGCCGGTGACAGCCGCATTGCCGGCCGCGTTCACGCCGACGGCATCCATGTCGAGGCCAACCGTCAGGAGCTCGCCGAGACGATAGAGCGCCTGGCCGACAAGATGATGGTCGGCACCGGCGGCGCCAAGACCCGCGACGACGCGTTGGAGCTCGGCGAGGAGCGGCCCGACTACATGTTCTTCGGCCGCTTCGGTTACGACAACAAGCCGGAGCCGCATCCGCGCAACCTCTCGCTCGGCGAATGGTGGGCGCAGATGATCCAGATTCCCTGCATCGTGATGGCCGGGTCCGAGCTCGCCTCGGTGGAAACGGTGGCGGCCACCGGGGCCGAGTTCGTGGCGCTCTCCAGCGCGGTCTTCGCCGACGGGGTCGATCCGCGCGCGGCGGTCGCCGCCACCAACGCGCTGCTCGACAAAACCGCGCCACGCTTCGAGGACTGACGTGCGCTGCTCCCGCCTTCCCCTCGCGGCGTTGGCCGCTGCCTTGACGATCCAGGCGGCCGCGGCGGCGGGCACGGAGACCGTGCCGGTGCCACAGCCCAGGCCGGACACGAGCGCGCCCGATACGAGCGCCCCGGATATAAGCGCCCCGAATACAAGCGTCCCCAATACCGGCGTCCCAAATACCGGTGCCCCAAGTACCGGCACCCCAAGTACCGGCGCGGCCCATGCCGACAAGCCGATCGAGACACCGCTGCCGCAGCCGGCGACGCTTCAACCGCCATCGGCAGACACCGTCAATCCCGACCGCTTCGGCGCCAAGCCGCCCGACGCCGCCTATGGCGCCTTCCAGCGCGGGCTCTACAGGACCGCCTACAACCTCGCCATGGTGCGGGCCAAGAATGGCGACCCCGCCGCCCAGACACTGGTCGCCGAGATCCTGTCGCGAGGGCTGGGCGTGCCGCTCAACGCAGCCGAGGCTGCGAAATGGTATGGGCTTGCCGCAGAGCAGGGCGTGCCGGAGGCGCAGTTCCAGTACGCGCTGATGCTGCTCGACGGCCGCTATGTGAAGAAGGACGGCAAGGAAGCCTATGCGCTGATGCAGGCCGCCGCCGAGGCCGGCAACCGCCTGGCGCAATTCAACTTCGCCCAATTGCTCATCCAGCAGGATCCGGGCGACGCCGGGCTTGCCAAGGCTGCCGTCTACTATGAGCGCGCCGCCGCGACCGGACTTGCCGACGCTGAATACGCGATGGCGCAGATCTACGCCAACGGCGCCGGCGGCAGGCCGCGCGACGACGCCAGGGCGCGTATCCTGTTGGCGCAGGCCGCACGGCAGAACTACGACACCGCGCAGATCGATCTCGCCGCCTGGATGATCGAGGGGCGCGGCGGCGGGCGCGACCTGAAGTCCGGCTTCGCCTGGATGAGGCGGGCGGCCGAAGGCGGCAACGTCGCCGCCCAGAACCGTTTGGCCAAGCTTTATATGGGCGGCATCGGCACCGACCCCGACCTGATCCTGGCCGGAGCCTGGTACATCCTCGCCCGCCGCGCCGGGCTGATCGACCCGCAGATGGACGACTTCCTGCAGGGCCTCGACGACGATCAGACCAAGCAGGCGCTGCAGAAGGCGAACCGGCTGCCGTAACGGCAATTCCAGGAAGGCATGGAGCGGTTTCCCGTCCGCAATTGCTTCCGAACAAAAAAGCCCTTCGTCACCGCATATGGTCGAGCACCACCTTGCCGAAGGGCGAGCCGTGTTCGAGATATCGAAACGCCTCCGCCGCCTCTTGCCAGGGAAACACCTTGTCGATCACCGGCCGCAGGCCGTTGACGGCAATCGCCCGGTTCATCGCCTCGAAGGATTCGCGCGAGCCGACCGGTATGCCGCGCGCTATCACCTGGCGGCGGAAGATGTCGAGCGGATTGATCGACCCTTCGCTGCCGCCGAGATAGCCGATGACGTTGATCTGCGCGCCACGCGCAGCCGCCTTGAGCGATCGCGCGAAACTCTGCGGCCCGCCCACCTCGATGATGTGATCGGCGCCGCGGCCATCGGTCAGCTTCAGCACAGCCGGCCCCCAATCCGGGTTGTCGCGATAGTTGACGCCACCATGCGCGCCGAGTTCCTTCGCTTGGGCAAGTCTCTCGTCGCTGCTCGAGGTGACGATGACCTGCGCGCCGGCTGCCCTGGCGAATTGGAGGGCAAACAGTGAGACACCGCCGGTGCCGAGGCTGAGCACGGTCTCGCCCGGCTTCAGCTTGCCTTCGGTGAACAGCGCATGCCAGGCGGTGACGCCTGCGCAGGCCAGCGTCGCCGCCTCGATGTCGCTGAGATGCCGAGGCGCAAGGACAGCGGCCTGCTCGTCCAGCCGGGCAAACTCGCTGAGCATGCCGTCGATCGGGCCGCCACGCTGATAGGAGGCCTCGGCCATGACGAAGCTGCCGCCCACCCAGCGTTGCCAGAAGGTGCCGCAGACGCGGTCGCCGACCTTGAACCGGCTGACCTCCGCGCCGACGGCCACCACCTCGCCGACGCCGTCGGACAGCAGCACCAGCGGCGGGGCGAAATTCGTGTGGTAGCTGCCGCGCGCGATTTCGACGTCGCGGTAGTTGAGCGCGCTCGCTTTGACCCTGATGACGATTTCCTGACGGCCTGGCTCCGGCATCGGCCGCTCGACCATTCTGAGGTTTTCGATGCCACCGGGAGCCTGCAATTCGATCGTGCGCATTTGATTTTCCTTCGACTGAGTGCGTTTGAAGAAAAATCGCTTGCTCAGCCCGCGATTTCAAATTCATAATATTTAGAATGATTATGCACTTTGGACATGAGAATGCTTGAAGAGCTGCGCACGCTTGTCCTCTTTGCCGAGGAGGGCTCGATCCAGAAGGTGGCGCAGCGCCTGCCGCTGACCCAGCCCGCCGTGACACGCCAGATGCAGCGACTGGAAGATATGCTCGGCACAACGTTGCTCGATCGCCGACAAAAGCCGCCGCGCCTGACTGCGGCGGGATTGGAGGTGTTGGCGCGCGCCAAGGACATCCTGGCCTCGGTGGAAGCGCTGAAATCCTTCGCGACGGATGCCGAGCCGCAGGGCGTGCTTCGTGTCGGCGTGGCGCACGGCTTGTCCGACGCCAGCGTTGCAAGCGCCATTGCCAGCGCGGCCGCGTTTCCAAACGTATCTCTGCGCCTCCGGACTGCCTGGAGCGCCGAATTGATCGAACAGTTCGAGCGCGGGCAGCTCGACATGGCGATCGTCTTGCGGGCGACCGGCGATCAGGACAACGACGCCGTCGTCGGCACGGAACGTCTTGGCATCATGGCGCGGACCGGCCTTGTTTCCCATCCAGACCATTGCGTTTTCGCAGACATGCCCTGGGTGCTGAGCCCCGAGCCTTGCGACGCGCGCCAGAGGCTTCGGTCCGCCCTGGGCGACGATCGGCAGCGCCTGCTTGTCGCCGCCGAGATCCAGGATCCTGCCATGCAGATGGAATGGGTACGCCGGGGGCATGGGCTCGGCCTGATGCCGCTGCGGCTCGTAGCGCGATCGCTTCCGGATGGTGTCGAGCTTGTCGATATCGGAGATCTCGACCTTACCATGCAGGTCTTGGCGCTACGCTCGCCACACCTCAACCGGCTGGAAAAGGTCGCGGACGCCATTGCCGCGGCCGTTGGCGAGGTCGTTGGCGACGACGGCTGATCGCGACGCGCGGCGCGGCGCCGCTCCGGCGCTCCCTTGCCACTCAATGCGATTTGTGGTCTTGGAGGCCCCAAGGCGCGCTTCCCGTGCGAAAAATCTCATTCCGGATCAGTTCATCATGGCCAAGATCAGTGGCAGCGAAATCCGTCCCGGTTACGTCATCGAGCACGATGGCGGCTTGTGGGTGGCGGTCAAGACAAACACCGTCAAGCCGGGCAAGGGCGGCGCTTATAACCAGGTCGAGCTGAAGAACCTGATCAACGGCACCAAGCTCAACGAGCGCTTCCGCTCGGCCGAGACCGTCGAGCAGATCCGGCTGGATCTGAAGGATTTTTCCTTCCTTTACGAACAGGGCGACGCGCTGGTGTTCATGGACACCGAGAGCTACGAGCAGCTCGAACTGGCAAAGGACTTCGTCGGCGAACGCGCCGCGTTCCTGCAGGACGGCATGATGGTGACGGTCCAGCTCTACGAGGAACGGCCGATCGGCATCTCGCTGCCCGACCAGGTGACGCTGACCATCACCGAGGCCGACCCGGTGGTGAAGGGCCAGACGGCGGCCTCCTCCTACAAGCCGGCGGTGCTGGAAAACGGCGTCCGCGTGCTGGTGCCGCCCTTCATCTCGGCCGGCGAGCGCATCATCGTCGACACCAACGAGATCACTTACGTCCGCCGCGCAGAATAGACGGCAGCAGGAAGAAAAAATGGCACGCTCCGCGATCCTCAATGTCATGGTCCAGGCCGCGATGAAGGCCGGCCGCTCGCTGTCGCGCGATTTCGGCGAGGTGCAGAACCTGCAGGTCTCGATGAAGGGACCGGGCGACTATGTCAGCCAAGCCGATCGCAAGGCGGAAGAGATCGTCTTTGCCGAACTGTCCAAGGCGCGGCCGGGCTACGCTTTCCTGATGGAGGAGCGCGGTGCCGTCGCGGGCGAGGACGATCAGCATCGCTGGATCGTCGACCCGCTCGACGGCACCACCAACTTCCTGCACGGCATCCCGATTTTCTCGGTCTCGATCGCGCTCGAGCGCCAGGGCCAGATCGTCGCCGGCGTCGTCTACAATCCGGCGATGGACGAGCTTTATACCACCGAGCGCGGCGGTGGCGCGTTCATGAACGACCGCCGCCTGCGAGTTGCGGGACGGACCAAGCTGACCGACGCGGTGATCGGCTGCGGCGTGCCGCATCTCGGCCGCGGCCAGCACGGCAATTTCCTGATCGAGCTGCGCAATGTCATGGCGGAAGTCTCCGGCGTCCGTCGCCTCGGTTCCGCCGCGCTCGACCTTGCCTATGTCGCGGCCGGCCGCATGGACGGTTTTTGGGAAACCGGTCTTTCCGCCTGGGACATCGCCGCCGGCACGCTGCTCATCCGCGAGGCGGGCGGCTTCGTCTCGGATATGGATGGCGGGCAGGACATGCTGGAGGCCGGTTCCGTCGTCGCCGGCAACGAGATCATCCAGCGCGCGCTTTTGAAGACGGTGAAGAAGCCGCTGGCGCCCCGCTGACAGGTCGGCCACGCCGACAGGTCGGCGCGTTGAAGCGCCCCTAGCGCATGACCCCGAAAATCGGAATCGATTTTTGCTTCGCTGACCTTCGGTTCGGATAGGTTCATGCGCAAATCAAAGTGCTACAGCGTCCTTTGCGCGTCGAAAGGACGCGCGGCGCTGTAGTCGCAAAACCGCAATCGAAGCTTGAAATACTGGTCCGCGACTGCCCAGATAGGGTGCAGGATCACTCATGAACGACGCGCACGCACAGGCCCAGATCGAAATCGGGTCCCAGATCGAAATCCCCTTTGTGGGCCGCTGGCATTATTCGCGCGCCGAAATGATCGCCGATGGCATCGTCCATGCCGTGGGCATCGTGCTGGCGATCGCGGCCGGCTCGGCCTTCCTGGCGCTTGCCGCCTTTCATTCCGGCCCCGGTGAATATGCCGCCGCGGTCTTCTACGTCGTATCCCTGCTCACCGTGCTCTCGGTATCGCTGGCCTACAATCTTTGGCCGATATCGTGGCCCGCGAAGTGGATATTGCGCCGTTTCGATCACGCCGCGATCTACCTGCTGATCGCCGCCACCTACACGCCCTTCCTCGCTCAGCTCCAGGCCTCGTCGCTGGCCCTGCCGATGATCGTTGTCGTGTGGGCCGCGGCGGCAACGGGCATCGCCATCAAGATGTTCCTGCCCGGCCGCTACGACCGGCTGGCGATCGTCTTCTACCTCGCCATCGGCTGGAGCGGCGTCGTGCTCGCCGGGCCGCTGGTCGAAACTCTGCCGACAGCCTCCGTCATGCTGCTGATTGCCGGCGGCATCGTCTATTCCCTGGGTGTCATCTTCTTCGCCTGGAAAGGCCTGCGCTTCCATAATGCCGTCTGGCACGGCTTCGTCGTCGCCGGGGCCGGGCTGCATCTGGCCGCCATGGTCGACTGCCTGGTGATCAGCCGGTTCTGAACTAATGCATGTCGCCCAAAAGTGCGCAGCGGTTTTGGGAAGACGACATGCATCAAAACGAAAAGATTAAAGCGCGTCGCCTGAATACCTTTCGGCGCGACGCGCTTTAGAGCAATTCCAGGAAAAGTGTGAAACAGTTTTCCGTCCGGAATTGCGCCAACACAAGGCGGCGGCGGCGATATTGCCAAGCGCCATTCAATTTGGTCACAATTCCGTTTAGAGTCGCGACAAATTTGCGGCGGGTGGCATCGGAAACGGGGCACGGATGGCTTTTCTCAAATCCTTCGGCAGGCGCTCGGACGTCCTGGTCTACGATCCGCACAAGCTATCGAGCCCGCAGGTCTTCCTGCTCACCATGGTGATCTTCCTGATCATCGTCGCCTTCATCGCCGCCATCCTCACCCGCCAGATCTCGAGAGCCTTCTCCAGCAATCCCGGCCTGAACGGTCTGATCATCGGCGTGCTCGCCGTCGGCATCCTGCTCGCCTTCGTCCAGGTCGGCCGGCTGTTCAGGGAAGTGCGCTGGGTCAATTCCTTCCGCGCCGGCTCCGAGACCACCGAGCCGGTGCTTTTGGCGCCGATGAAGGCGATGATCGGCCGCTCGTCGACGATCGCCTTCTCGACCTCTTCGATGCGCACGATGCTCGATTCCATCGCCACCCGCCTCGACGAAAGCCGCGACACCTCGCGCTACCTGGTCGGCCTGCTGGTGTTCCTCGGCCTGCTCGGCACCTTCTGGGGCCTGCTCAACACCATCGCCTCGATCCGCGAGACCATCGAGGCGCTCGATCCCGGCAGCGGCGACGCAGCCGCCGTGCTCGAAGCGCTGAAGCAGGGCCTTTCGGCGCCGCTCGCCGGCATGGGCACGGCCTTCTCGTCCTCGCTGTTCGGTCTCTCCGGCTCGCTGGTGCTCGGCTTTCTCGACCTGCAGGCCGGCCGCGCCCAGACCCGCTTCTACACCGAGCTCGAGAACTGGCTGTCCTCGGTGACTGATCTCTCGTCCGACATCGTCGTCTCCGATACGCACCGCGCCGAGCCGTCGGAGGAGATCCGGCTGCTGTCGGAACGGCTGCGCAGCCTGCAGGAGAACGGCGGCGGCTCCAACCCACGCGTCGCCACCGCCATGGCCAACCTTGCCGACGGCATTTCCGGCCTGGTCAAGAACATGCGCTCGGAGCAGCAGATCATGCGCGACTGGGTCGAAGCCCAGTCCGACGAGCAGAAGGCGATGCGCAACACGCTGGAAAAGATCGCCGATGCGCTGAAGAAGCAAGGGGTCCACTGACGTGGCGCTGGCAAGACGGCGCGCCGATCGCCGCATCGACTACTGGCCGGGCTTCGTCGACGCGCTGTCGACGCTGCTTTTGGCGATCATGTTCCTGTTGACCGTGTTCGTGCTGGCGCAGTTCCTGCTCAGCCGAGAGATTTCCGGCAAGGACACGGTGCTCAACCGCCTCAACTCGCAGATCAACGAGCTGACGCAGTTGCTGGCGCTGGAGCGCTCGAACAGCCAGGACAAGGAAGATACGCTCGCCAACCTGCAGGCCTCGCTGTCGGCGGCGGAAGCGGAAAAGAGCCGCCTTCAGCAATTGCTCGACCAAGGCGCCGGCGCCGGCGACGCGGCCAACAAGCGCGCCTCGGCTCTTTCGGGCGAGCTCGACAACCAGCGCCAGATCAGCCAGCAGGCGCTGAGCCAGGTCGAGATCCTCAACCAGCAGATCGCGGCGCTGCGCAAGCAGATCGGCGCGCTGGAGGACGCGCTCAACGTCTCCGAGCAGCGCGATCGCGACTCCAACACCAAGATCGCCGATCTCGGCCGCCGGTTGAACGTGGCGCTGGCGCAGCGAGTCCAGGAGCTCAACCGCTACCGCTCCGATTTCTTCGGCCGGCTGCGCGAGATCCTCGCCGACCGCGAGAACATCCGCATCGTCGGCGACCGCTTCGTCTTCCAGTCGGAAGTGCTGTTTCCCACCGGCTCCGAGGTGATCAACGATGCCGGCAAGGTCGAGATGAAGAAGCTCGCCGATGCCATCATCGAATTGCAGAAGGAAATCCCACCCGAGATCAGCTGGGTGCTGCGCGTCGACGGCCACACCGACAACAAGCCGCTGTCGGGAACCGGCCGCTATCGCGACAACTGGGAGCTTTCGACGGCGCGCGCGACCTCGGTGGTGAAATTCCTGATCGAGAATGGCGTGCCGGCCAACCGGCTGGTCGCCGCCGGCTTCGGCGAGTTCCAGCCGCTCGATCCGGCCGACACGGATGAGGCGCGCAGCAAGAACCGCCGCATTGAGCTGAAGCTCACCGAACGTTGATTTAAAGCATGTCTCCCGAAAGTGGGAACCGGTCTCGGGACAAAAACATGCGTAGAATCAAAAACCTAGAGCGCATGGAGTGAACCCGAAAGATCGCGACGCGCTTTAAGATCACGCGAAGTCACGCGAATTTGTTCGCCGGCTCAACTCTAGGGCGCATAACCCCGGCGGCAAGGCCTGAAAACATTATCTTTTTTTAATTACCCACGGCAATTTGGCGCTCCTAATTTGCCGCGCAGGGCCGGGGACCGCCGGCGATGCCTCCCATCGCGACGCGACGGAACCGGACGGCCCAAGAAGGTCGGAAGGCGGAGCGGATGGCCGCTCCCTTCCCCAGCTGGAGGATGCGCCGTCATGCGCGCTTCGACATCTCTCAAGACTGCAACCCTCGCCGCGATTCTGATCGCCGCCCCGCTCGCCGGCGCCTACGCCGCCGGGCATCACAAGGGCGCCCTCGACGCCACCGATCCAACCGATTTCACTGGACCGCGCGTGGCCAGCCTGATCCAGCAGATCCAGGGCGTCGACCAAGGCGTCAGGGATGCGCGGGAAGCGAACACCATCTCGGCCGTCGAGGCGCAGCAGCTGCATATGCGCGCCGCGCACATCAGCCAGGCCGCCGAGAAGGTCGCCGCCTTGGATCACGGCAGGATTCCGGCGACGCTGTATCACGACCTGCTGCGCCGTCTCGACCATGTCGACCAGAAGCTGATGGTCGACACCGGCAGCGGCTTCCTGATGGGCGACGGCGCCGACGGCGGCCATTACCCGAACGGCTGAAGTTCTTCGGAGGAAGGGACCACCTGGCGCCCGCGGGTCCTGGCCCCAAGGGCGCCCTTTTTCGATCACCAGCCTAGCCAAACCGCGACGATGGCGAGTACCGCCGGCACCGTCTGGATGAACAATATCTTCCGGCCGACGGTCGCCGCGCCGTAAAGGCCGGCGATGGCAACGCAAAGCAGGAAGAAGATCTTGATCTGGAATCCGCCGGCGCCGAGATAGAGGCCCCAGATCAGGCCCGCCGCGAGAAAGCCGTTATAGAGCCCCTGGTTCGCGGCGAGCACTTTTGAAGCGCTGGCAAAGTCCGGCTTGAGGTTGAACGCCTGGTGGCCGCGCGGCGTGTCCCACAGCACCATCTCCAGATAAACGATGTAGCAGTGGATCAGCGCCACCAGCCCGGTCAGGATATTGCCGATCATTGTCCCCTCCAGCTTTCTGTTCCCTGCATTGATCACTGAGCGCCGCTGCAAGGCAAGACCGGCTGCTCTGCCGCTGGCCGATCAGGGTTGCCAAGCTCGATGCGTTGGTATCTTTTCGCGCCAGCCCATTTGCAGCCGGAATCCATCCATGTCCTTCCAGAAACTCGACCAACTCGGCCACAAGCTCGAAGCGCTGGAGCATGCGCTGGCCATCCTTGGCGCCGACGAGGCGACCCACATGGCGGTCGGCGGCGGCGAGAAGCGCGCCGAGGCGACGTCGGTGCTTGCCGGCATGCTGCACGCCCAGGCGACCGCGCCGGAGATCGGCGACTGGATCGCCGCCGCCGAAGCCGAGCCGCTGAACGACGAGCAGCAGGCGGCGGTGAGGGAGCTGCGCCGGCAATACACCAATCTCACCTGCCTGCCGGTCGAATTCGTCGAGCGCCAGACGACGGCGCGCATGCGCTCCGAGCAACTCTGGCGCGACCTGCGCGCCAAGAACGACTGGGCGGGCTTCCTGCCGGCGCTGGAAGGTGTCGTGGCGCTGGTGCGGGAAGAGGCGGCCTTGCGTGCCGACGCGCTCGGCCTCGCTGCCTATGACACGCTGATGGAGCAGTACGATCCAGGCAACCGCGCCGCCGACATCACGCCGGTGTTTGCCGAGCTGAAAGCCTTTCTGAAGGACTTCCTGCCGCACGCGCTGGCCGTGCAGGATGCGCGGCTGGCCAAGCATCCGCTGAAGCCGCTTTCCGGCAGCTACGCCATCGACAGGCAGCGCGAGCTCGGCCTTGCCATGATGGCGGCGGTCGGCTTCGACCTCACCCACGGTTCGCTGTCGGTATCGCACCATCCCTTTTGCGGCGGCGTGCCGAGCGATGTACGCATCACCACCCGCTACAAGACCTCCGACTTCCTGTCGGCGCTGATGGGCGTGCTGCACGAGACCGGCCATGCGCTTTACGAGCAGAACCTGCCGAAAACCTGGTCGCACTGGCCGCTCGGCAAGGCGCGCGGCATGGCTGTGCATGAGAGCCAGAGCCTGTTCGTCGAGAAGCAGATCGGCCGCAACCCCACCTTCTGGCGCTGGGCGTTGCCGGTGGTCGAAAAACATCTCGGTGAAACCTGGTCGCTCGACGCCATCCTGCCGCATGTCCACCATGTGAAACGCGGCCTGATCCGCGTCGACGCCGACGAGGTGACCTATCCGCTGCATGTCATCCTGCGCTACGAGCTCGAGCAGGAGCTCGTCGCCGGCCGGCTGGAGGCCGTCGACCTGCCGGAGGCATGGGACGCCAAGATGCGCGACTATCTTGGACTGTCGACCATCGACAACCCGGCCGACGGACCGATGCAGGACGTGCACTGGCCGGGCGCCGCCTTCGGCTATTTCCCGTCCTATACGCTGGGCGCCATGATGGCGGCGCAGCAATGGGCAGCCTTGACCAGGGAGCATCCGTCCGCGGACGAGGACCTCGCCAAGGGCGATTTCGGCGCTATCAATGACTGGCGCCGCAAGCGGATTTGGTCGCAGGGCTCGCGCTGGTCGACGCCGGACCTGCTCGAGCGCGCCACCGGCGAGAAGCTCAACGCCGCCTACTTCACCGAACATCTAAGGAGGCGCTACGGATAACGCCGACAGCGCATAATTTGATTTTCATACTCCAAAAGCATACATTTTCGTATGAAATAGGGGAACACACTATGGGAATTCCAGTTTCGAAAGAACGTGCCACCTTTTCCATCGCAGCGGACATAAAGAGCCGGCTTGAGGACGAAGTGCCGAAAAGCGAAAGGTCACGTTTCGTAGAGAAGGCAATCGATCAGGCGTTGCGTGCAGTTGCCGTGAACCGTCTTAAAAGAATGCTGGATGAATTGCCGCGCAATTCCAGCGCCAAAGGCGAAAGCACCACCGATTTTCTACGCGCCCAGCGCATGAAATGGGATGGTCGGCCGCTCGATGTTCTCAGGGGCGGCAAGAAATGATCGTCGTCGATGCTTCGGTTTTCGTGAAGCTTTTTAAGCAAGAAGAAGACAGCGAGGCCGCGCGCAACTTGGTCGACCGCATGTTGGAGCAGGGACAGGGCTTTCTCGCTCCGTCAGTGGTGCTGTATGAGGCTCTTTCAGCTGCTTTGCATGTCGAATTGCCGCTCACCATGGTTGGCCAGCTCTTCGATCAATTTCGAGAATTGGGGCTGGCGATCGAAGAACCGACCACGCAGGACTTGGCAATAGCCGAGAAAATCGCGACGTCAGCCACACCCGGCAACGGTTATCCTACTCTATTCGACAGTATCTATCACGCGATGGCACTTGAACGCGGCGGCATTTTTGTCACCGCCGACCAGCGTCACCTTACCAAGGCCGCGCAGTTTGGCAGCGTCATGCTGCTTGCGGACTGGCAAGCCGGCTGACGTCTCCTTCATTCCGCCGCGCCTTTGAAAGCGCTGGCTCCCGTCTCGAATTGCAGCTTGGCGAGCCGCGCATAGGTGCCGCCCTTGGCGACCAGGCTCTGATGCGTGCCTTCCTCGACGATGCGCCCCGCTTCCATGACCAGGATCCGGTCGGCCTTGAGCACTGTCGCCAGCCGGTGGGCGATGACGATGGTGGTGCGGCCGCGCATCAGGTGCTCAAGAGCCGTCTGCACCAGCGTCTCGCTTTCGGCGTCGAGCGCCGAGGTCGCCTCGTCGAGCAAGAGGATCGGCGCGTCGCGCAGGATGGCGCGGGCGATCGCGATGCGCTGGCGTTGGCCGCCGGACAGCGTCACGCCGCGCTCGCCGACCTGGCTGTCATAGCCCTTTTCGAGCCTGGCGACGAATTCATCGGCAAGCGCCGCCTTCGCCGCCGCCTCGATCTCGGCATCGCTGGCGCCCGGCCGGCCGAAGCCGATATTGTCGCGGACGCTCGCCGCGAAGATGGTGACGTCCTGCGGCACGATGGCGATGCGCTTGCGGATCGCGGCAGGATCGGCCTCGCGCACGTCGACGCCGTCGATGACGATGCGGCCGCTTTCCGGATCGTAGAAGCGCAGGATCAGCGAAAAGACGGTGCTCTTTCCCGCGCCCGACGGCCCGACGATCGCTACCGTCTCGCCGGGCTTCACCTGGAAGCTCAAACCGTGCACGGCGGCTCTATCCGGCCGCGCCGGATAGGAGAAGGAAACGTCGTCGAAGCTGATGGCGCCCTTGGCCTTTGCCGGCAGCGGCTGCGGATCGGCGGGCGATTGGATGGCTGGCCGCTCGGCGAGGATCTCGGTCAGCCGCTCGGCGGCGCCGGCGGCCTGCGACAGCTCGCTCCACACTTCCGACAGCGCGCCGAGCGCGCCGGCGGCGAACACCGAATAGAGCAGGAACTGGCCGAGCGTGCCCGCCGACATCGTGCCGGCAAGCACGTCGCGCGAGCCGAACCACAGCACCGCCACCACCGAGGAGAAGATCATGAAGATGGCGAAGAAGGTGAGGAAGGAGCGGGCAAAGACCGACGTGCGCGCCGCCTCGAAGGCGGCCTCCACGGCGGCCGAGAAGCGGCCCGTCACCAGCTTTTCGTTGGTGAAGGCCTGCAGCGTGCGCACGGCGCCGATCTGTTCGCTGGCATAGGCGGTGGCCTCCGCAAGCGTGTCCTGGGCCATGCGCGACTTGCGCCGCACCGAGCGGCCGAAGGCGACCAGCGGCAGCACGATCAGCGGGATGGCTGCAATGACCAGGCCGGAGAGTTTCGGACTGGTGAAGACCATCATCGCCAAGGCGCCGAGGCCGAGGATGAGGTTGCGCAGCGCGACCGACGCCGTGGCGCCGACCGCCGACTTTACTTGTGTCGTATCAGCGGCAAGCCGCGACACGATCTCGCCCGAATGCGCCTTGTCGAAAAAGGCCGGCGAAAGCGTCGTGACATGCGAAAAGACGTCGCGGCGGATGTCGGCGACGACCCGCTCGCCGAGCGTGATGACGAAATAGTAGCGGCTGGCAGACGCCGCCGCGAGCAAGGCCGCCATCAGAACCAGCGCGGCGAAATACTCGGCGATGAAGGTGGAGCCCGACGCCTGGAAGCCGTGATCGATCATGCGCCGCACGGCCATCGGCAGGGCCAGCGTCGTCGCCGCCGCCACGATCAGCGAGATGATGGCGCCGACCGCCAGTTTCCGGTAACGCGCAATATAGGGGAAAAGGCTTCTGAGCGGCCGGACCGAGCGCCTGCGCTCGTCTCCACTGACACCAATATCCGCCATGAGCGTTTCCTTTGGCCGCTTGCCGGTCATGCGCTTCAATATGCGCCTGCCGCGGCCTTGTGATTCAATTCCGGCTGATGTATAGGCTCGCCGACCGTTTTAGAAGCCGTGGCTTTTCATTAGCTGCGGCTTCGAGTTTTAAAAAGGGGCGCATCGACGCAGGCCATGGGCCCGTCACCAGCGCCGGCAAGCCAGGAACACGACAATGAAGGCCGATATCCATCCCGACTACCACACCATCAAGGTCGTCATGACCGACGGCACCGAGTACCTGACCCGCTCCACCTGGGGCAAGGAAGGCGACACGATGAACCTCGACATCGATCCGACCACGCACCCGGCCTGGACCGGCGGCCAGCAGACCCTGCTCGACCGCGGCGGCCGCCTGTCGAAGTTCAAGAAGCGTTTCGAAGGTTTCGGCCTCTAAGCCGGATACGCTTTGTCGCAGATCAAAAACCCGCCTTCGAGGCGGGTTTTTTGTTGGCCACAAATTCCTTCTCCCCGTTTACGGGGAGAAGGTGCCCGAAGGGCGGATGAGGGGCAGCGCCTGCGTCGGAGCGGACCAGAGAAATTCGGTGACAGTGCACTTTTTGACGACGCCAATGTCATAGGCTCGCGCTGCCCCTCACCTGCCTGCCGGCATCCTCTCCCCGTATAGTGACGGGGAGAGGAGCGCTCTCGGCGACGGTTTCGCAAATCGCCAACGCCGCGGAGGAGGGATCCGCTCTCCCTATTCACCCACCAACTCCCTCAACGCCATGCGCTTGTAAGCCGCGACCAGCCTGTCGCCCTCTTCCCGATCGACCGATATCGCCAGCCGCATGGCGGTCTCGCCCATCTGCCAGACGAGGAGCGCCGTCGTCTCCAGCGCGACCGGATCGACGCCGGGGCGTAGGCGCTTCAGCACCGCGACCAGGAATTCGGCATTGGCCCGGCTGTCGGCGAGTTCCAGTTCGCGCAGCGCCTTGTCGGCCTGCGTGCCTGACCAGATGTCGCGCATCACCGGCTCGGCCAGGAACAGCCGGTAGTAGATATCGACCAGTTCCGAAAACGCCTGCTTCAGAGCTTCAGCGTCGCCGACATCCTTCAGCGCTGAGGCAATGCAGGCCTGGCTTTCGGCGGTGTAGCGCTCAGCCAGGGCCCAGACGATCGCACGCTTGTCCGGAAAAAACTGGTAGAGCGAGCCGATCGACACCCCTGCCCGTTCCGCCACTTCGCCCATGCGCATGGCGTCACTGCCCTGCTCGGCAATCAGCGCCGAGGCGGCGGCAAGCATGCGCTCGACCCGCTCGCGGCTGCGCTGCTGGCTTGGAGACCGGCGCGGTGAAGCAATGGCGGCCGGCTCGGCCTTCGCAGCGGTTTTGTCTTCCATGGCTCTCCCCGGGGCGATTTTTCGAAAACTGGCTTGACTCGAAAAATACGAGGGTTTATCACGTTTTGCAAATGCGAGGATTACTCACATTTATCGGAACGAACGAAATCGACAATCTGGAGCAACCGACATGATGAAACTTCTTCCCACCCTCACCTTCGTCGCCGCGATCGGCTCCGGCGTCGTCGGCGGCGTCTTCTTCGCCTTCTCGAATTTCGTCATGGCGGCCCTTGCCCGGCTACCCGTCCCAAGCGGCATCGCCGCGATGAATTCGATCAACATCACGGTGATCACGCCGACCTTCATGACCGCGCTTTTCGGCACCGGCCTCATCTGCCTCGTGCTGATTGCCGCCGTTCTTCTGGGCTGGAGCCAGTCAGGCTCATACTGGCTGCTTGCCGGCGCCGTGATCTATTTCATCGGCAATCCGATCGTGACCATGGTCTTCAACGTGCCGCTCAACGACGCGCTCGCCGCCGTCGATCCTGCGAGCGCCAACGGCGCCGCCGTGTGGGCGAACCATCTGAGCCAGTGGGTAATGTGGAACCACGTCCGCACCATCACTGCGATCGTGTCGATGGCCTGCTTCATGATGGCTTTGATCTGAAGACAGCATTCTGCAATGCAACAGACCCCGCCTCAGGCGGGGTCTGTCTTCTTGTGCGTTTTGCGGTCGGCATGACCGAGGTCGCGGTCCGGGTCGATGACGTCGCGGACGAGTTGCTTCAGCTTCGCCGCGTCCGGAAAACCGCCGTCGCGCTTGCGCTCCCAGATAAGTTGGTCGTTGCAGGAAATGGTGAAGATGCCGCCGGTGCCCGGCACCAATGTCACCTCGCCGAGATCGGTGCCGAAGGTCGAGAGCAGTTCCTGCGCCATCCATCCCGCGCGCAAGAGCCAGTGGCATTGCGTGCAGTAGGTGATGACGATCCGAGGCTTTTCCAACAGGGTTATTCCTGAGTCTCGCTGACGCGGACGGTTGTGTCGGCAACCCGATCGTGTATCGGCTCATTGCCCGAGGCTATCGACAACCCGATCCAGACCGGCCAGATCAAAGCTAAGGCAAGCGCGGCGAACGCGCATACAATTTCCACCTTGGAATAGCTCGGCACAAGCCCCGGAATGCTCCTCCAAGTCTGGAAAGCAAACGAGGCCCCCGTCAGTGTAACGGGGACGACGCCGAGAAACTTGATCACTTGTCGACGAAACGCTTTTTGCACGGACAGGCCGGTTCTATGCCAATCGTACTCGTCATGCACGACAAGCGACAGAACGCGCTTACCGACGGACTGGCCCGACGCCACCTCCATAACAAGCAGATAGATCGCCAGAATGGGCAATTCGAGGAAACCCAGATCCAGTGCCGCTGGTCGAAAATTCCCTTTCAGATCGAGGTCGAGTGAAACGTCCGGGGCCGCTCCCGATTGAGTATCCTTGGCTGTGCCGACTGCCCATTCTGCGACCGGAAAGCCGAGGAGAGATGTTTTGCAAACCTGCCAATTGTAGGCTTCAAGCGATGGGCTTCCGTGCACCGTAGCGGAGCTACATATTCTCCAGTTGAGCCAGAAGTGGCCTTTCATTCCACCGTCGGTCAGCAGAAACAACCCTGTTACCAACGAATAGACTGGTATCAGCACAACAAGATAGTCGATTAGCGAGGCGAAAAATCGTCGCCAAAAGCCAGCGCGGCGAGGCCAATTTACCGCGTCGGCAAGTTCAAGCCCTTCGTCAGTCATCTCCCCTCCCGTCGATAACTGACGATCTATACTTTAGAGAGGGCGCCCTATGGTATCGGTCTAAGCATCAGCCGTGCGACGTTTCCACAACTCACGCCGCGCTGAGCTTGGCCATCGTCTCGTCGTCGACCTCGAAATTGGCGTAGACGCTCTGCACGTCGTCGTCGTCCTCGAGGGTGGCGACCAGCTTCATCAGCGACTGCGCCCGCTCTTCGTCGACCGGGACGTTGTTCTGCGGCCGCCAGATCGGCTTCACCGATTCCGCCTCGCCGAGCGAGGCTTCCAGCGACTTCGACACCTCGCCGAGATTTTCGAAGCCGGAATAGATGGTGTGGCCTTCCTCGTCCGACTCCACGTCGTCGGCGCCGGCCTCGATTGCGGCTTCCATCACCTTGTCGGCGCTGCCGGCAGCGGCCGGATAGTAGATCTCGCCGATGCGGTCCCACATGAAGGACACCGAGCCGGTTTCGCCGAGCGCCCCGCCGGCCTTGGTGAAGGCGGCGCGCACATTCGACGCCGAGCGGTTGCGGTTGTCGGTCAGCGCCTCGACGATCAGCGCCACGCCGCCCGGGCCGTAGCCTTCGTAGCGCACGGCCTCGTAGTTTTCACCGTCGCCGGCGGAAGCCTTGTTGATGGCGCGCTGGATGTTGTCCTTCGGCATCGACACCGCCTTGGCGTTCTGCACCGCAAGGCGCAGCCGCGGGTTCATCGCCGGGTCCGGCGTACCGGTCTTGGCGGCGACGGTGATTTCGCGCGCCAGCTTGGAAAACATTTTCGACCGCACCGCGTCCTGGCGGCCCTTGCGGTGCATGATGTTCTTGAACTGTGAATGGCCAGCCATGGCACCCCTGTCGTGTTCGGCTAGAGCATTTTCGGCCAGGAGCGACCACCCGGCATCGGCAAATGCTCGAATTCAAAATTTCAGAACGCTGCAAGCATGCCCGCGAAGGCATACGGCGTCTCTGTCGGAATGGCCGGCTTATAGATAAATCGGCTCAATTCGTCCAGCCGCGCCGTCGAGCCGGCGCGGCAGCCGCCGGGCACAGCCCGCATGGCAGGGAATTATCCCTCCAGATCCGATTTGAGCCGGTCGAGGATACTGATGGCGTGGCCAGCATATTGGCTGATCCAGCGATCGTGGATCTGCCTGATCGGCAGCGCGTTGAGATGGTTCCAGCGCTCGCGCCCTTCGCGCCGCGCCACGACCAGATCGGCCTCTTCGAGCACTTTGAGATGCATCATCACCGTGCAGCGGTCCATGTCCGGGAAAGCCTCGCAGAGCGCGCCCGTGGTCTGCGGCTGATCTTTCAGCCGATCCAGCAATTCGCGCCGGCGCGGATGCGCCAAGGCCTTGAAAACATGGTCGTCCGAGGTTTGAGTTGACATGTTATATTTATATAACATGTCGTTTCAAGCAGCAAGGAAGGAGCTGTGGATATGTCTCTTGGATTCAGGATTTCCGGGCGCATCGGCAAACCGGTGGCCGAGGTCTTCGACGCCGTGGTCAACCCGACGAAGCTCAGCGGCTACTTCACCACCATCGGCGGCGCTTCCGCGCCTCTGGTCGCCGGCACCACCGTGACCTGGTGGAAGACCGTGCCTGTCGAGGTCGACGAGGTGACGAAGGACAAGCGCATCGTGCTGCGCTGGGACGCGACCGACGCCGAGGGCAAGCCGGCCTACAAGACCCGCATCGAGATGAATTTCGAGCCATTGGATGACGGTGCCACCTTCGTCACCATCGCCGAGGAGGGCTGGCGCGAAGGCGAGGTCGGCCTGAAGAAATCCTACCTCAATTGCGAAGGCTGGTCGCAGATGCTGGCCTGCATGAAGGCCTATCTCGAATACGGCATCAATCTGCGCGACGGCTACTATCGCAGCGAGCTGCGGGGCGAGCCGGCCAACGAGACCAACATCTGAGCCCCAACGTCAGAGCAAAGGAGGCCGGTCGTGAAAGTAACGCCGTTCCTGATGTTCGAAGGCCGGGCCGAAGAGGCCATGGCCCTCTATTGCGAGACAATCCCGGAGACCGCGTCGTCGACGTCACGCGCTACGGTCCGGGCGAGGATGGCCCCGGGGGAACCGTCAAGCTGGCCCGGGCGTCCATTGGCGGCCAGGAGGTGATGATCTTCAACAGTCCGGTGCATCACGCCTTCACCTTCACGCCGTCGGTCTCGCTTTTCGTCGACTGTTCGTCCGAAGGGGAGCTCGAGCGCATTGTCGAAGCGCTGTCGAAGGACGGCGCGTTTCTGATGCCGACCGGCAATTACGGATTCAGCCGCCGTTTCGCCTGGCTCAACGACCGGTTTGGCGTCTCCTGGCAGATCAACCTGCCCTGACCAATTTCAGGAGGATCCAGTGGAACTCAAAGAAGCCCCGACCGCCAAAACCGCCATGCTGATCCGCCGGCCGGTTGCCGAAGTCTTCGAGGCCATCGCCGACCCGGCGATCACCACGAAATTCTGGTTCACGCATTCAAGCGGCCGGCTGGATGACGGCAAGCCGGTTGATTGGGAGTGGCGGATCTACGGCGTCTCGACCAGGGTCGAGGTCAGCGAGATCGTTCGCAACGAAAAGATCGTCATGCAATGGGGCGACCCGCCGACCACCGTGGTCTGGACTTTCACCCGGATGCCGGGCGACACGACTTTTCTGGAAGTCCGCAATTTCGGCTTCGCCGGCTCCGGCGACGAGCAGTCCAAACAGGCGATCGACTCGACCGGCGGCTTCGCGCTGGTGCTCGCCGGCGCCAAGGCGTGGCTGGAACAAGGTCTGACGCTCGGCCTGATCGGCGACCGGCATCCAAAGGGCCTTTAGTGCCCGCCGCCGGACCTTTGCTTCTTGCGGTGGCGCGCCAGCATGTTGAGGCCTTCGACCAGCGCGGAAAAACCCATGGCGGCGTAGATGTAGCCCTTGGGCACATGGTAGCCCATGCCGTCGGCGATCAGCGTCATGCCGATCATCAGCAGGAAGCCCAGCGCCAGCATGACGATTGTGGGGTTCTTGGCGATGAAATTGGCGAGCGGCGTCGCCGCCATCATCATCACGCTTACCGCGACGATCACCGCGATATACATGATGACGATCTCGTCGGTCATGCCGACGGCGGTGATGATGGAATCGATCGAGAAGACGAGGTCCAGCAGCAGGATCTGGAAGATCGCGCCGGCCAGGCTCAACTGCAGCGTGCCCACCATCGTGTCCTGATGGTCCTGCGGATCGACCGTGTGATGGATTTCCTTGGTCGCCTTCCAGACCAGGAACAGGCCGCCGGCGATCAGGATCAGGTCGCGCCAGGAAAAGCCGTGCCCGAGCGCCGTGAACACCGGCGCCGTCAGCTGCACGATGATCGAGATGGTCGCGAGCAGCACCAGGCGCATGATCAGCGCCGCCGAGATGCCCAATCTGCGCGCACGGCCCCGCTGCGCTTCCGGCAGCTTATTCGTGAGGATCGAGATGAAGATCAGATTGTCGATGCCGAGCACCACCTCCAGCACCACCAGCGTCAGCAGTGCGATCCACGCGGTCGGATCGGAAACGAAGGCGAAATGCGGCGCCAGGAATTCGACAAGCTGCATGAAGGTCGTCCCCTCTACGATCCAAAGCATGTCGCCCAAAAGTGCGTCGCGGTTTTTGGGATCACGACATGCTCAACCAACAAAATCAAAAGCGCGTCGCATAAGATCAGGTCGAAAGCGGCGCGCTTTTGAAGCAGTTTCGTCGCCAGTTAGGTGCTGGCCTCGCTCATATCAATGTCACGACCAGAAGGACGGCGCCGTTTCCTCCAGCCGCGGCCCGCGACGAAACGGCGCGATTTTCTCGGCAAGCCCGGTACGGTCGGAAATCTCGACGCCGATGCCGCACAGCGTCGCCGGTCCGCTCGCCGCCTCGAAACGGCCTTTCGGCACTTTCGACAGGAAGCGGTTGAGCGGTTCTTCCTTGTCCATGCCGAGCGAAGAATCATAGTCGCCACACATGCCGGCGTCCGAGATATAGGCGGTGCCGCCATTGAGGATCTGATGATCGGCGGTCGGCTGGTGCGTATGCGTGCCGACCACAAGGCTGGCGCGGCCGTCGACAAAATGCGCGAAGCACATTTTTTCCGAGGTCGCCTCAGCGTGGAAATCGATCACCACTGCGTCGGCCTGCTCGCCGAGCGGACAGGCGGCAAGCTCGCGCTCGCCGGCCTGGAACGGATCGTCGAGCTCGGGATGCATGAAGACGCGCCCCATGATGTTGGCGACCAGCACCCGCGCGCCGTTCCTTGCGATGTAGACGCCGGAGCCGCGCCCCGGCGTGCCCTTGGGAAAGTTGGAGGGGCGCAGGAAGCGCTCCTCGCGCGGCGCGAAGATCAAGGCGTCGCGCTGGTCCCAGACATGATTGCCGGTGGTGACGACGTCAGCGCCCGCCGCGAGCGTCTCGCGAAAGATCTCCTCGGTGATACCGAAGCCGCCGGCGGCGTTCTCGCCGTTGACGATGACGAAGTCGAGCTTGAAGTCGGAAATCAGCCCGGGCAGCTGTTCCCACACCGCCGTGCGTCCAGTTTTTCCGACCATGTCGCCGAGGAAAAGAAGTCTCATGCGGCGTTGCGCGTGCCGAGCGCCCGCGACACCGTTTCCGGTACCTTGGCGATAACACGCAGATAGGCCTGCGCCGCCTGATCCGGCTCGGTTCTGCCTTGCTCCCAGTCTCTCAGGGTGCCGAGCGGAATGAGATAGCGGACCGAAAACTCCTCTTGAGTGAGATGCAGGGCCCGGCGGATCACCTTTACGCGCGCAACAGGCGTCAGTCGATCCTTGCTGATGGGAGGATTGTCCTGATCATCCAAAGCGCCAGCTTCGGCCTCCGCGTCGCTCATTGCGCGCAGGCGAGCCCAATCGGTTTCAGATGCCTTGGCGTGCTTCGTCATATGCTTTCTGCTCATCAGTCTTATTCGGTCGCCACGTTCGGTATAAATCACTGTCAGGACCACGCCGTTGATAACTCCGATGCCAATGAAGCGCTCTTCCTCGTAGTCCATGGAGCGATCGACATAGTGAAGCCCATGAATGTCATCGAACAGACGCTTGGCATCGGAAAACGCCACACTGTGCTTGGCAAGATTGCTCGCGGCTTTGTCGTCGTCCCATTCGAATTCAAGCATGTTGCTCTACTGGATTTCAGTAGTATTCGACAGGTAGGCGCTTGCGTCAAGTGGCGAACCGGCGCAACCCGCTCTCGGTGAGTATTTCCGGGATGATCACGTCGTGGTTCTCGTCCGGCACCATCGGAACCTCCTGGCAGTCGAAGGCGATGCCGATCAGCCTGGGCATCAGGCCCTTGTCGGCCAGCCTGGAGATCGCCCGGTCGTAATAGCCGGCGCCATAGCCGATGCGATGGCCGCGCGCGTCGAAGGCGGCAAGCGGTATCAGCATCATTGACGGGTCGAGCACCTCCGCCTCGTCATGCGGCCCGACCGTACCGAAGCCCATCTCGACCATCGGCGCGCCGCGCACCAGCTCGCGGAAGACGATGGTGGTCTTGTCGAGGATCGCCGGCAGGCAAAGCCTGGCGCCCTTTTCGCGCAGCGCGAACATCAGCGGCCGCACGTCGACCTCCGAGCGCATCGGCCAGAAGCCGGAGACGATCTGCCCCGGCTCGACGGCGATCTGGTCGCGCGCCGTCTCGGCCATCTCGAGCGCGATCTCCACGCGCCAGAATTCGTCGAGCGCGTCGCGGCGTGCGAGCGCTTCCTTGCGCAGATGTTTTTTCAGGTCTTTCGAGATCATTCGACGACGGTAGAGATGGCCTGATCTGGGCGAAGTTGCAGGTGCGACGTTTTCTACCGCAAGAATCGCAAAATCGGGAGAGTGACGATCCACACAACCGGTGGAGAGGTCGATCCCGGGTGCCTACAAAGTAGGTGGGCGCCGTGTGAGAAAACCCACGGGTCTTCCCAGGGACAGCTCCCTAAGGATCGATAAGGCCCCGGGGATAAGTTCTCCTGCCGGGAAGCGCAGACCGCCAGCGCCAATATAAGCCGACGCCTGGGCAAGCGCCAGAGAAACGAAACGCGGAAACGAACGGCGGAAACGAGCGGCCGTTAAAGCTTGCGCGCATCCACACGGCTCCTTACGGTCCCCGCCGCACGGACAGGAGAAAAAATGCGTTTCGAAGGAACCGCGGCCTATGTTGCCGACAAGGATCTGATGGTGGCGGTCAACGCCGCGATCGCGCTGGAGCGGCCCTTGCTGGTCAAGGGCGAGCCCGGCACCGGCAAGACCGAGCTTGCCCGCCAGGTGGCGTCAGCGCTCGGGTTGGATTTCATCGAGTGGAACGTCAAGTCGACCACCAGGGCGCAACAGGGCCTTTACGAATATGACGCCGTCTCGCGGCTGCGCGACAGCCAGCTCGGCGACGACCGCTTCAACGACATCGCCAACTACATCAAGCGCGGCAAGCTCTGGGACGCCTTTGCGGCGCCGAAAAAGGTCGTGCTCCTGATCGACGAGATCGACAAGGCTGACATCGAATTCCCCAACGATCTCCTGCAGGAGCTCGATCGGATGGAGTTCTTCGTCTACGAGACCGGCGAGACCATTCGCGCCGCGTTCCGGCCGATCGTCATCATCACCTCGAACAACGAGAAGGAATTGCCGGACGCCTTTCTGCGCCGCTGCTTCTTCCACTATATCCGCTTTCCCGACATCGAGACGCTGCACCGCATCGTCGACGTGCACTATCCCGGCATCAAGCAGAACCTGGTGCGGGCCGCACTCACACAGTTCTACGAGATCCGCGACGTGCCGGGACTGAAGAAGAAACCCTCGACCTCCGAAGCGCTCGACTGGATCCGCTTGCTCGTCGCCGACGACATAGCGCCCGAGGACCTGCGCGCCGACCCGAAGAACGCGCTGCCGAAGCTGCATGGCGCGCTGTTGAAGAACGAGCAGGACGTGCACCTCTTCGAGCGCCTGGCCTTCATGGCGAGACGGCAGGGATAAGGTGCGTCCGACAACTTTACGGGCGGGCTTCCGCCGCGCTCCGGGCCGAGCCCTTCCCTTCCAAGGCAGCGCTGCTGGGACCGAAGATGAGGAAGCCGATGATCGAAAGAAGAATGACGCCGATCCCGCTGTAGAGCATGACCCAGCCAAAGCCGTTGACCAGGGCGGCGTGAACGATGGCGCCGGACGGATCGAGAGTGGCGAGCTTTGGCGAGACTTGCGTGAGGCCATCGAGATTTCCGCCGGCGATCCGTTCCGCCAACAAGCGCAGTTCGTCGCCATCGATGGCCGTGCCGAGTGCGTTTCTAAGGTGAGAAACGATCCCCTGCGTCAACAGCAGGCCGAGCACGGCGATGTTGATGGCTAAAGTGATCAGGCGCGCGCTGATATCGATGCCGGACGCCATGCCGGCGCGATCGGGCGACACCGATCCGGTCGTGGTGTTGGTGGTCGGCGAATTGGTGAGACCGATGCCGATGCCGGCGATCAGCGTGCCGGGCAGCATGGTCAGCCAGCTGGCGCCCTCGAGCCCGGAGCCGATCCGCATGGCGATGAAGCCGATCCCCAATGTCAGCAGTCCGAGCGGTACCGCGACCCGCGCCTGATAGCGGGCGCGCAGACGCTCGGCGACCGGTGGCATCAGCATGAAGGGAAGCGTGTAGGCGAGCAGCAGGAGGCCGGTCGTGGTGCTGTCGTAGCCGAGAACGCCGGAGAAATAGATCGGCAGATAGATGATGAACGGCCAGTAGCTGAAATTCATGCCGATGGCGCCCATGATCGCACCCGAGAACTGGCGGATGCGGAACACGGAGAAGTCGAACATCGGATAGGGACTTATCCTCTCCGCGAAAAGGAACGCGACGAAGGACGCCGCCGCCGCGATCGCCACCGCGATCAGGGTGTTGGAGCCGAGTTCCGCCCCTTGCGTGATCAGGTAGCTGAAGCCGAACACCGCAAGCGAGAGCGTGAGCATGCCGGCCCAATCAAGCCTCTGCGCACCGCTGTCGCGTGACTCCGTCACGCCCGCGGCAATGAAGGCCAGGGCAAGGACCGCAAGCGGCACATGGATCAGGAACACCCACTGCCAGTTCGAAAGCGTCACGATCAATCCGCCGATGGCGGGGCCAAAACCGAGTCCGATGCCTGAGACGACGCTCCAGGCGACGAAGGCCCTGCCGCGTTCGCGGCCGTCCTGAAACTGGTGCGACAGCACCGCGACGCTGCAGGTCAGCATCGCTCCGCCGGCGAGGCCTTGCAGGAAGCGCGCGACGATCAGCAGCGGCGCGCTTGGCGCCAGGCCGCACAGCAGGGAGGAAAGCCCGAACGCGACGGTCGTGGCCACCATCACCCGCTTGCGGCCGAAACGGTCGGCCAGTGTCCCCGTCGCCATCAGCACCGTCGTGCAGGCAATGGTGTAGGCGTTCATGATCCATTGCAGATCCTTGAAATTGGCTGCTAGCACGCTTTCCAGTTTCGGCAGGATCACCGGCACGCTGGAAATCTCGAGCCCGAACAGCAGCGAGGCCAGGCAAACGCCCGTAAGCGCGATGGTGTTTCGGTGAAACGTCATGTCGATCACTTTCAGTCTGAGCGTTGAGAGACGAGCGCCGGAGCTCTTCAACTGCGGTCAGCGTGAAATAGAGGAGCCTTGACCATGAAAAAAGGCTATGCACATCTATTTCAGAAATGACAAAATGGAATGAACGCTATGACCAGTCTTGATGTCGACGCCGTGCGGACATTCGTGATGGTGGCGGACCTGCAAAGCTTCACGCGCGCGGCAGCGGCACTCGGGAGCACCCAGGCGACGATCAGCGTCAAGTTGCGGCGGCTGGAGGAAAAGCTCGGCACGCGTTTGATCGAGCGAACCCCGCGCCGTGTCAGCCTTTCGGCAAGGGGAGCCGTCTTCCTGCCCGCAGCGCGCGAATTCCTTGCCGCTCATGAACGCGCCATGGCGGAGTTTTCCGCCGCACCCTGCCGGCTCGCACTCGGCTTTGTCGATCACGTCGCCGGGCCCAAGCTTTCCGTGCTTCTGGCACAGCTTCATGCGCATGATCCGTCGCTCGCGCTCAGCATGAAGATCGACACCTCCTCCCTGCTGGAGGAGGCTTTCGATCGCGGCGAGCTCGATGCGGTGATCGTTCACCGCGAAGGTGAAAGCCGCCGCGGCAAGGCGCTCTCGCGCACGCACTATGGCTGGTTCGCCGCGCCTGCATTCGAATGGCGGCGGGGGACGCCGCTGCGCCTCGCGCTGTTAAGCACCGTATGCACCTGTCCGGATCGTCTGCGAGCGGTGGAGGCGCTGGACAGGGCAGGCATCGCCTGGGATGAGGCTTTCCTCGGCGGCGGCGGCACCGCCGTCAACATTGCGGTGTCGGCGGGCTTCGCCGTTGCCGCGCTTGCCCATCGCGTCGTTCCCCCCGGCCTGATCGATGTCGGCCGCAAGCTCGGCCTGCCGCCAATCCCCTCTTCCGAGATCGTTCTGCATTCGCACGCCCTGGCGCCGCGGGCACGAGAGGCGCTCAACATGCTCACCAGCGCATTTCGCGAGTACAATTTGCCGCCAGGATGAGGCAAAGCTGTTGTTGGCCCTGATTCCGTTTAGAGGGCTCACGCTTCGGAGGAGAACAAAATGTCCGAGATCACCGTCCGCCCGCTCGCGCAGTCCGACCATACCGACTGGCGGCGGCTGTGGACCGCCTACCTCACCTTCTATGAAACCAAGCTGCCGGACGAGGTCTATGACGTTACCTGGAAGCGGCTGTTCACGACGGGCGAATTCGAGCCGAAAGGTTTTATCGCCACGCTCGACGGCAAGGCGGTCGGCCTGACCCATTACCTCTACCATCGCTCCTGCTGGTCGTTGGTCAACAACTGCTATCTGCAGGACCTGTTCGCCGACCCGCAAGTGCGCGGCAAGGGCGTCGGCGCTGCGCTGATCGAGGCGGTGAAGCAGGAAGCCGGCAAGATCGGCGTGAAGAACGTCTACTGGATGACACACGAAACCAACGCCACCGCACGCCGGCTCTACGACCATGTCGCGCGCCGCACGGGTTTCATCGAGTACGACCTGCTATAACCTGGTGAGTGGTTGAAATGCCCGAAATTGCGCAATATATTGCGCATAACCAGGAGGCGCGATGCCGCTGATAGAGACCAATACGCGCAAGATTGTCGCGAGGCTCTTGCGCGAAGGTTGGTTGAATGTCGGTGGCGGCAAACATGAAAAATATGGGCATCCGGAAAGGCCGGACCTTATGATCATTGTGCCTCGGCATCGCGAACAGTCTCCTGGTGTGGCGCGGTCGATCGCTCGACTTGCCGGATGGATTTGAGGACGAGCACATGACGCACTATGTCGGAATTCTCGATGGCGCCGACGATATCTGGGGCGTACGGGTACCCGATCTTCCCGGCTGCCACGGCGGCGGGGCAAATCCCGAGGAAGCAATCGCCGACGCGACGTCGGCCGTGCGCGAATGGGCTGAAGCCCGGACAGCAAAGCAGTTATCCATGCCTGCCCCTCGCACAATGACGGAATTGCTGAGATCTGGCGAAATCGACAGTACCGCCGGCGAGTCCGCGGTGATGATCCCCGTGCTGATCGATTCAGGGCGACCGGTCCGAGCCAATCTGTCACTCGACGCGGGTCTATTGGCGGCGATCGACGAAGAAGCGAGCCGCCGAGGCCTGACGCGCTCGGCCTTCATTGCAAGTGCCGCGCGAGAAAAGATCGAGGGGCACAGATAACAGCCCAATGTTCATCCCCTTCTTCCTCGAATTGAAAGCCGCGCGGGTTCCGGTTTCACTCAGGGAATACCTGTCGCTGCTGGAAGGCCTGGAAGCGGGGCTGGTCGACTATGACATCGAGGGTTTTTATTACCTCGCCCGCGCGGCCCTGGTGAAGGACGAGCGCCACATCGACCGCTTCGACCAGGTCTTTTCCCGTGTCTTCAAGGGCGTCGAGACGCTGGCCGGACCCGACGCTGTCGATGTCGCCAATATCCCCGAGGAATGGCTTCGTCGGCTTGCCGAAAAGCATCTGACCGACGAGGAGAAGAGACTGATCGAGGCGCTTGGCGGTTTCGACAGACTGATGGAAACCTTGAAGAAGCGGCTGGAGGAGCAGAAGGGTCGTCACCAGGGCGGCTCGAAATGGATCGGCACCGGCGGCACCTCGCCCTTCGGCGCCTATGGCTACAATCCGGAAGGCGTGCGCATCGGTCAGCTTGAAAGCCGCCATCGCCGCGCGGTGAAGGTGTGGGACAAGCGCGAATTCAAAAACTTCGACGACACCGTCGAGCTCGGCACCCGCAACATCAAAGTGGCGCTGAAGCGATTGCGCCGCTGGGTGCGCGAAGGTGCGGAGGAAGAGTTCGACCTGCCCGGCACCATCCACGCCACCGCCGAGCATGGCTATCTTGACGTCAAGACGCGGCCCGAGCGGCGCAACGCGGTAAAACTTCTGATGTTCTTCGATGTCGGCGGCTCGATGGACGACCATATCCGCGCCGTCGAGGAACTGTTCTCGGCCGCCCGCGCCGAATTCCGCCAGCTCGAATATTTCTACTTCCACAACTGCCTTTACGAGCGCGTCTGGAAGGACAACCGAAGGCGGCTTGCCGAGACGATCCCGACCTTCGATCTGCTGCACAAATACGGTCCGGACTACAAGGTGATCGTGGTCGGCGACGCCTCGATGAGCCCTTACGAGATCGCGCATCCCGGCGGCTCGGTCGAGCACTGGAATCCGGAGGCCGGCAGCGTCTGGCTCGGGCGGCTGTTGCAGCAATGGCCGAACGCGGTGTGGCTGAACCCGGAGGCCGAGAAGAACTGGCGCTACATCCACTCGACCGCCATGATCGGCGACATCTTCGGCGGCCGCATGTTCCCGTTGACATTGGCCGGGCTCGAAGCGGCGACAAAGCAGCTTTCACGCAAGCACTGACGATCCTTCGGACTGGGCAGGCCTGTAACAAATGCCTATGTTGGCGCGAATATGGCTTGCCAACCAACAACGAGCCGCCAAGGCCGAGGAGATTTCATGGACACCCACGCCTATCCCGTCACCCGCACCGATGCGGAGTGGCGTGCCCGGCTGACGCCGGAGCAATACGCCGTCATGCGCAACCACGGCACCGAACGTCCCGGCAGCTGCGCCCTGCTTTACGAAAAGCGCGCCGGCACCTTCTTCTGCGCCGGTTGCGACCAGCCTTTGTTCGAATCCAAGCTGAAGTTCGAGAGCGGCACCGGCTGGCCGAGCTTCAACGATCCGGTCCCGGGCTCGATCGAGACCACCGTCGACCGCAGCTACGGCATGGTCCGCACCGAATGCCACTGCTCGCGCTGCGGCAGCCATCTCGGCCATGTCTTCGAGGACGGCCCGCCGCCGACCGGCCTGCGCTACTGCATCAATGGCGTGGCGCTGCGCTTCGAGCCGGCGGCCTGAAACGGCGCCTGATCGATCTTTCCAAGGGCGGCTTCGGCCGCCCTTTTTGCGTGGTCAGACGCCGCGCCTCAAACAACGACCGTGGCGATCAACCAAAGCGCGGAGCCGAGCATCATCAGCGAAGCCTTGGCGCCGCCGGTCTTCTCCGCTGTCCGCCAGACGGCAAGGGCGAGAAAGATGTTGTAGGGGACGGCGAGGAAATGCACCGTCAGGACCAGCCAGAGCGGCAGCTTCAACCCGAGCAGCATCAGCGCCAGACCCGACGAGGCGATGTTGATCGCCGTGCCGACAAGCACCATGTCGCGCCAGAACAGCCGGTCGAGCGGCACATAGCCGTGCCAGCGCGAGCGGAAAAAGCCGGCAAGCATCTGTGGTCTACTCCTGCCTCAGGACTTCGGTCACGACATGTTCGAAGCGCGAGCATTCCGTCACCAGCCAGTCGGCCATGGCCGGCCAGTTGTCCTCGGCAAAACAGTTGACCCGCCACTGCGAGTTGATGCCGAGGTTTTGCGCGCTCTGCTCCGGCCTGAGCTTCAGCCGCGCCTCGATCGCCGGCTGGAACGGCTTCAGCCGCGTCCAGACTTGCGTTGCGCCGAGCTTCTCGTTGCGGCCGAAGAAAACGCCGACCACGTTCTCGCTGGGCGCGACATACATGGAAAGCACCAGGCTGAACTCCGGCAGCCCGCGCTGCCAGAACCAGGGCCCGCGCCGCGCCAGCCTGGCCCTTTCTTCCGGATGCCGTTCGGCGAACAGCACCCAGAAGCCGCGTTGACGGAACTCCGAGGCGCGGCGGCCGCCGAAGTCGAACTCACTCATGGCCGGATGCTCGCACATTCTGGCCGAGACTGTTTCGAAATTCGCTCTGGCGAGTCATATGGTGGTGGTTTCGAGAACCGGAGCGGAGCGGACATTTAGGTCCGTGGGCACGCACATGACCCCGAAATCGATCTCGATTTCGGAAAGGATCATGTGCAAAATCAAAGTGCTACAGCGTCCTTTGCGCGCCCGAAGGGCGCGCGGCGCTGTAGGAAGCGCAGAAAACGCCATCAGATGGCCGCCGGAGCGGGATTTCCAAACAGTCTCTTACACCATGCCGAGCGCGGCTTTGTAGAGATCAAGGATGGACTCCTCCTCCTGGCGCTCGGCCTGATCCTTCTTGCGCAGCCGGACGATGGTGCGGATCGCCTTGGTGTCGAAGCCGGTGCCCTTGGCCTCGGCGTAGACGTCCTTGATGTCGTCGGAAATCGTCTTCTTCTCTTCCTCGAGCCGCTCGATGCGCTCGATGATGGCGCGCAGCTGGCCGGCGGCTACAGTCTGGCTGGTCTCGGTGATCTCGTCGGCCATTTTTCTCTCCGCGTCGTTGACTTCCGGCCGACTCGCAAGGGAGGCCGGCAAATTCGAGCGGGTTCGATGCCCGAGCGAGCGCTGCGGGTCAAGCCGTTATTGGTGCGGCATGAAAGGCCGGGTTGCTGCCGAGGTCGGCACTGCCCCTCATTGTCCTGCCGGACATTTCTCCCCGTATAGTGACGGGGAGAAAGATGCTGTGTCCGAACCGGATAGATAGGTAACGGAATGGACCGATTGGATGGGTGACAGTTTTCTCGTTAGCCGGGAGGGACCGGCGATGGTTTGGCGAGAGACTGGCATCATGGATGAGCGGCTTCGTTTTG
>NZ_JBZEGV010000035.1:0-63968 GCF_058312955.1 Mesorhizobium sp. LEGMi-168a | reverse complement strand
CGCAGGCCGAGGTCTCTCCCGCCCTGTCCCGCATCGCTTTGGAACTCGACGCCCGCGAGTTAATCGAGTTGGCCACCCGTAGGAGCGTGAGGGCAATCGAGGCAGCGCTGTCCAGTGCCAGCGATGCCCGCTTCGCCGATCCTAGTTTGGTTGCCCAGACCTTGATCGCCGCGCTTTACGGGACGGTTCCGGCCTTCTGCCACCGGGTTTTGGCTCCCGCCGATGGCATCGAGGCCGAAAGGCAGCTCACGATTATGTTTCGCTCTTATCTCGTAGCGCATCAGAGCCACATGCCCGAACCTTAGCGGCTAGGGCACGAACCCAGCCGTGGCATTCGCCACGGCCCTCCTGCCGAATCAGCTATTCCGACTATCCTAGAACTCGTGCCGCAAATTCAGCGCCCTCCCCGGCCGCGGTGCGGTCAGGCAGGTGGCGCCGAAATCGACGAGGCCGGCTGGCGCCGGCGGCTGCCCTTGGCAGTTGTCGCAGAGCGCGCATTTGAGCCAGCGGCGCGACCAACGATAGACGTTGCAGAAGCCCCTTGCTTGGAGAGGCCTGACATTGAGGCCAGTTGAGCTTCTGGATCGCATGCCGTGCCAGAGCCGGAATGCGAAAAGACGCCGATGCCACAGAACTAGCAAGGCGTACGCGATCAATGTCATTTCATCCCGTGCCGTCTTCACCGTCGATCTGCGCGACCCGGATGAAGATCGGCTCAGTGCCTTCGAGCACGCCTTGGCGCAATATTTGATGCATTTGGCCAATGACGAGGATGTTTCGATCTCCTCGGAACGGCTGCACGCTTTCAGCCCGTCGTTTTCGATACGGCGATCGTATCCATGATCGAGGAGATTGCAGCCGAGCGCGGGCTGAAATCACGCCGCATGACGTCGGGTGCCGGGCACGATGCGCAGATGATGGCACGAATTGCGCCCTCGGCGATGATCTTCGTGCCCAGCCGCGAGGGATCAGTCACAATTCGCGATTCACGTCGGATGATGACCTTGTAGCGGGGGCGACCGTTCTCCTCGGCGTCGTCAGGCGACTTGCAAGCCAAGTGTAGGCTTCGCTATAGGGGTCTCACATAACTTCGAGAGGGAGATGGTCGGCTGGAGGCGCAAACGTAACTGTCGTCGGCGGTTTGGGTTCGAAGAAAAAAATGTGGGTACGCATCTCACAGCGGTTGTCCCACCGCGGCTCGATCCCACTGAAAACGCGGGGCCGCTCCGTAGGGTGTTCAAGTTGGAAAAACCGGAGAAAAAAATTTGACAACCGGTAGGAAAATCCCGGTCCGGATCGAGTTGGAAGCCGTCAGTTCACTCACGGTCGAGCGCTTCGAAAATTCTCTTCGAAAACATCCTGAAATCGAAGAATGCTACGCGGTGAGCGGCAAGACCGATTACCTTCTATTCGTCTCCGTAAATGACATTCGGGGCTATGAAGAGATCCACCGGGAAGTCCTTTCCAGGCTACCCGGGGTAAGTAAAATTAGGGCGGATATTCCTCTACGTCGCGTCGTTCCATCTTGAACCGCGACTGCGCGCTGACGTGGACACTCGACCCAATCGGCATCGCCTTCCTGCTCTTGGCAACACCGGCGCCTAGTGGCGTCTTCTAAGAGAAGTCTGGTCGGTGACGGTGGTCGGCAAAGAGTTCCAAGGCAGCGTTGCTGTCGGCGCGGCGCAAAGGCGCAAAGTGGCTGAGAAACTCGCGTGAAGAAAAGATCAGCTGTCTACCTTAACGCGCTGCGCGCTTTCGAAGCCAGCGCGCGTCATGGGAGTTTTTCAGGTGCGGGCGAAGAGCTCAATGTGACCGCGGCAGCTGTTGGTCAGATGGTGCGCGGACTCGAGGACTGGTTGGGCATGCCGCTGTTTCATCGCAGCATAACCGGGAAGGCAAGACTCACCTTGACCGAAGGTGCCGAGCGCGCGCTTCCGGACATACGGGCCGGGCTCGATCGCCTCGGAATTGGGCTGGAACGACTTCGGGAGTCAACGACCAGCGGCATCCTCAACGTCACGGTCAGTCCGGCCTTCGCCGCCAAATGGCTGCTTCCGCGAATCGATCGCTTCCAGACCAAATGCCCTGAGACCGACATCCGGCTTGAGACGAGCTTGAAGCTCCTCGACTACAAGGCGCACGGAATCGACGTGGGGGTCCGATATGGAGACGGAAAATGGCCGGGCCTCGTCGCGGAGAAACTGATGGACGAGGAGATTTTCCCAGTCTGCTCACCTCGTTTCCCTGACATGGAAAAATTGACCGAGCCATCCGATCTCAGGCGAACGACACTCATTCACGACCTCTCGGTCGACCCGGCCATCGGATTCGTCACCTGGGAGATGTGGCTGCGGGCAGCGGGGAGCTCCGAAAGCCAACCGCAAAGGGGCATGAGGATCGACAATTCAGCTGCAGTCCTGCAGGCGGCGATAGAAGGGCAAGGCGTGGCTCTGGCGCGCAGCATCCTGGCACGCGACGATCTCGCGGCTGGGCGACTTCAGCGCCTGTTTCCCGCAGTCAAAGTGCCGTCAAACCTGGCCTACTATGTGGTCTATCGTTCGGAATACGCTTCGCTGCCCAAACTGCAAGCGTTCCGCCGTTGGCTGATCGAGGAAGCAAACCCGGTCGTTTCCTGATCAGGTCAGCCACTTCCCTGCTCCAGAGCGGGAACTGCAAAGCCCGGCAAAGCTTTTCTTTGCCGCCCGCAAGAAACTCTCATTTGTCGGGGCGACAGTTCAGCGGCAATCAGGCGTCGGACGCGCCGTCTTCCGGCACCTTCCTTGAGATGCTGGATGCCGGCAAAACCGCCAGTCACTGAAGACGTCATGGGACAGGATGATCATGGCTTACCTTGAAGTCACGCTGCGGATCGCTGCCGGTAACCGCCCCGCTGCCGCCGGCGTCTATCAGACCTATAAGCAGCCGTTTCTGTCGCAGATTGCAGGCGCACTATCCAAGGAACTGCTCGTGCGCGACGAGGACGTCCAGGTGCTTCACCAATTCACCAGTGTCCAGCACGCCAAGGCCTATCTCGAAAGCACAATGTTCAATGACGATGTGGTCATCGGGCTGATGCCGCTCCTGGCGGCTCCGCCGGAAATCCGCATCTACGCTGTGGCGTGACGCGACAAAAGGACCGGATCTCCACGCTCAGCTGCTGCGATGAATTATTCCACATCACAAACCATTCTGATCGTCGGCGGTGGGCTCGCCGGCTTGACGGCTGCCTATTGCCTTCATCGCGCCGGCTGCGATTTTGCCGTGATCGAGGCGCGGAATCGCCTGGGCGGTCGCATCTTTACGGCCGGCGCCGATGGTGACGCTTCGGTCGACGGATTTGATCTTGGGCCCTCATGGTTCTGGCCGGATATGCATCCCGCTGTCAGCCACTTCGCACGCGAATTGGACCTTGAGTTCTTTCCCCAGCACACCGACGGCGCCATGTTGCTTCAGCGTTCTCACGAAACCGAACCCGAGCGCTATCAGACGCTCCGCCAGGAGCCGCCATCCATGCGGCTCGTTGGCGGCAGCGGCTCGATCATTTCCGCGCTGGCGGCGCGTTTGCCGCAGCACCGCATACGACTCGGCAGAAGGGTAACTCGCCTGGAGCAAACCGACATGGGTGTGAAGGTCCGGCTCAACCTTGCCGACGGCTCATCTGAGGACATCGAGGCCGGTCATGTGATCTTCGCGCTGCCGCCGCGGCTGCTGGCGGAGACAGTTGAATTCGATCCGGCGCCGGACGGGTCATTTCAGAAGCTATGGCGCGACACGCCGACCTGGATGGCCCCGAATGCCAAGTTCTTCGCTCTTTATGACGGGCCCTTCTGGCGTGCGGCGGGGCTTTCAGGGTCGGCGCAGAGCATGGCCGGTCCGCTCGTCGAAATCCATGACGCCACCACCGCATCAGGGAAAGCGGCCATCTTCGGCTTTGTCGGCATCCCGGCGCAGTACAGAAGTGAGGCGGGCCGCGACGCCATCATCGAGGCTTCGATCGTGCAGCTTGGGCAGCTATTTGGCCCTGATGCACTGGAGCCCTTGGCGACGCTCTATAAGGACTGGGCTGCCGATCCACTGACGGCGACATCTTTTGACCAGATACCCACAAGCCATCCGACCGGCGGGCGGAGAGAGTGGGTGGATGGCGATTGGAGAGAGTGGATCACTTTGGCAGGCAGCGAAACTGCCACCCACGACCCGGGTTATTTGGCTGGAGCCCTTGAGGCTGGGGAACGGGCCGCCAGGAGCCTGATCGACAAACGGAACGAGAAAAGTGCCTTCCCACAGCGTTCGGCCGGTGAAGGAGCGGAAAGTCATGAGAGCAACCTATAAGGCGATGCAGATCACCGCGTCTGGCAGTCTTGAACTGGTGGAGCGGCAAACGCCCGCGCCCAAGACGAATGAAGTGCTGATTGCCGTCGAGGCCTGCGGCGTCTGCGGCGCGGACGCTAGCGACATCGACCGGGCCGATCAGACGCTGAAGCCACCTCGCGTTCCTGGTCACGAGGTGGTCGGCCGTATCGTTGCCCTCGGCGACAATACACCTTCGATCTGGAAGGTCGGCCAGCGTGTCGGCGTCGGCCGGCTTGGTGGCCACTGCAACGAGTGTGGCGAATGCCGGCGGGGCCGTTTCAACCTTTGCCGCAACCAGCCCACCGTCGGCTCCACCTGCGACGGCGGCTATGCTGAAATGATGGTCGCGCGGGCGACAGGCCTGATTTCCATCCCGGACGAGTTGTCGTCGGAGGAAGCAGCACCCATCCTGTGCGCGGGCATTGCCACATTCAACGCGCTGAAGAAATCGGGCGCCGAGGCAGGCGATACTGTCGTGATTTTGGGCATTGGCGGCCTCGGTCATATGGCGCTGCAATATGCCCGCAAGATGGGATTGCGGGTGGTGGCGGTGGGGCGCGGCGAAGACATCGCCGCGGACGCGCTGACACTAGGCGCCCATCGCTATATCGACACGAACAAGGAAGACGCAGCCGGTGTTCTGAACGCCATGGGTGGAGCGAAAGCCATCCTGACGACGACCGGCAATTCGGCGGCAATCTCCGCGATCATGCCGGCCCTTGCGCCGGAGGGCCGTCTTGTCGTGCTCGGCGTCGGCAAGGATCCGCTCCCGCTCTCGACAGGATATGTGGTGGGGGCCGAACGTGGCATCATCGGCTCGATTACGGGATCGCCGTTCGAGAACGAGAAGACGCTGGATTTCAGCGTGCTGACAGGAGTGCGGGCGATGATCGAGACCATGCCGCTGGAGCGGGCGGCGGAAGCAGTCCAAAGAATGAGATCCGGCGACGTGAAGTTCCGGATAGTCCTGACGATGGGAGACCAGCCCAATGCGCATCAATGAAGACCTCACGAAACCTGTGATCGTCCACGCGGCCAGTCTCGACTGGGTACCGAGCCCCGCCGCGGGCGTCGATCGCCGCATGCTCTATCGCATCGGCGGCGAGGTCGCCCGCGCGACCTCGATCGTGCGCTACGCGCCGGGGAGTGCCTTTCCCCGCCATGTCCACGCCGGCGGCGAGGAAATTCTCGTGCTTGAGGGAACATTCCAGGATGAGCATGGAGACTATCCAGCAGGAAGCTATTTCCGTAACCCGCCCGGCACCTCGCATGTGCCCGCATCAAAAGATGGATGCACGATCTTCGTTCGTCTCTGGCAGTTCCGGAAGGGCGATGAGGTGCAAGTCGTCCGTCAGCCTGACGAGGGTGAAGCAGAACCGTTGCGCAAGGGAGCCGGAAGAGCGCGTGTCCTGTTCGAAGAGGACAAGGAACGTGTTTCGATCGAGGACTGGCAGCCCAATTCCTCGATAACGGTCAAAAATCGCCGTGGCCTCGAGTTTCTTGTGTTGTCCGGCAACCTCGCTGTTGGAGCCGAGAAACTGGAGCCGCAGAGTTGGGGAAGGTTGCCCGCAGGCGCACCGCTTGAAGCGATGACAGGCCCGGAGGGCGCGCGGATCTGGATCAAGGACGCTCCTCTTCAGCACGCCGACGTGTTGCCAATGCCGGATTGAAGCCCAACGGTGAGGGATTCGTGCGCCCGCCGAGCCGCCGTCACTTGCTCAGGCGTGATGCCGCTGACATCGACATCATGGGGCACCGGTCATGGCAAGGGCGAGTGCCCCAGTTCTCGGGCAAGTTTCAGGAAGCCGTCGATGTAGGAGGTCGTCTCCTCGCCGCGCCGTACGCCGAGATTGATGCTCTTCTGGATGCCGGTATCACCCAGCCGCAGTGCGCGTATCGGCAGTCCGGAAGCATCCTCGTTGAGCAGCCAATCGGGAAGAACTGTCACGCCCCTGCCCGCGCAGACCAGTTGCAGCATCAGGTCGATGGTTTCGGCTGTGCGATGCTGACGAGGCCTGCAGTGCGCCGGAACGAGAAATCGAGTGTAGATGTCCAGGCGCTCCAAAGTGACGGGCACGGCAATCAGCTCTTCGTCCAGGAGATCTTGCGGCTGCACGCATGATCGGCTGGCAAGGGGATGCGTCTCGTGCACCATCAGGACCAGCTCGTAGTCAAACACTGGCGTGAACAGTAGTTCCGGCGTCTCCACAGGGTCCGGCGTTATCAGCAGGTCGATCTCGTAACCCAGGAGCGCCTCGACGCCGTCGAACCGGAAGGCGGTGCGCACGTCGAAGTCCACGTCGGGCCATTGTGTCAGATAGGGTGTCGCAATCCTCGTCAGCCACCGTTGGCAGGGATGGCATTCCATGCCCACCCGAAGCGCGCCCCTCCTCCCCAGCGCGAAATCCGTCAGAACCCGTTCCGCATGTTCCATCTGCGGTAATATCCGCTCGGCAACGGTCAGCAGGTACTCGCCCGTCTGCGTCAAGCGTAGGCCCCGACCGGTTTTCATCCAGATCTTGATGCCGTGCCGTTCTTCGAACTTGGCGATCGTATGGCTCAAGGCCGACTGGGTGACGTTCAGCTTCTCGGCGGCCGCGGTGACGCTGCCGCGGCGGTTGACTTCTCTCAGAATTGCGAGGTGCTGCCGGTCAAGCATTATGATCTCTGTTCATGAGTGAATGAAATCATACCATTTCCGATCATAATGCGATGCGCTTAACCTTCCGTCAACTAGCCCCCGGGGACGCCGAAACCGACGAAAGGCACCGCTGTGACGAAGCTGGCACTTGCACAACATCCCCATGCGGACAATGCGGGGATGGCATCGGTTTTCGATGAGGTCATTGACCGTAAGAACAGCAACTCGATGAAGTGGGCTTGCGCCGGAAAATTGCTGGCGCCGGACGAAGCCGCGGCCAGTCCTCTTCCCATGTGGGTTGCCGACACCGACTTCAAGGCACCGCAGGCCGTCATCGACGCCCTCCACGCAGCCGTCGAGCATGGTGTGTTCGGCTATCCCGGCGGCGCGACCGCTTCGTATCTTGAGGCTGTCATAGGGTGGCAGCAGCGCCGTTTCGGCTGGGATATCGCGAAGGAATGGATCCTTCAGACCTCCGGCATCATCACCACGCTGAAGACGGCTGTGCAGGCTTTTTCAGCGCCGGGCGACACCATTCTGATCCAACCGCCGGTCTACTCGCATTTCCACAACGATGTCCTATTGAACGGCCGCCATCTGGCTTACGCACCGCTTGAATTCACCGGCGATGGCTACCGCTTCAACGCGAAGACCTTCGAGGCGGCTATCCGCGGCAACACAAAGCTCTTCATCCTGAGCCATCCACACAACCCCACCGGAAATGTCTGGTCCGAGGATGAACTGCGGACGATGGGGGAAATCTGTACCCGCAACGGTGTCCTGGTTATTTCCGATGAGATCCACCAGGATCTGATCCTCGACCCTACCAAGAAGCACATCCCGTTCGCCTCGCTCTGCGAAGAGTTCGCTCAAAACAGCATCACCTGCACCGCGCCGAGCAAGACATTCAACCTGCCCGGCCTGCAAAGTGCGAATGTCTTCGTCCCGAACAAAAGGCTACGGGAAGAACTGCGCCGCCAGTACGAGCGCAATGTCTTCGAACTGGTCAACGTGTTGGGGATGGCCGCCGCCGAGGCTGCCTACGCCCATGGCGAGCCGTGGCTTGAGGACATGCTTGTCTACCTGCGCGCAAATCACGCGCACTTCGCGAACGCCATCAACGAAGCGGATCCGCGCCTGAAGGTGCTTCCCACCGACTCCCTTTACCTGGCGTGGATGGATTGCCGCGGTCTCGGAATGGATGCCGAAGCGCTGAACAAATTCATGCTGACCAAGGCCCGTGTCTGGCTCGACAAGGGCCAGAAGTTCGGCATCGAAGGACACGGCTTCATGCGCGTCAATCTCGGCTGCCCGCGCGCAATTGTAGATGAAGCGATCCGGCGTATCACAGCCGCCGTTGCCCAGCTCTGAAAGCGAGCCAATGTCTCAGACGATTGAAAAGCGCTTTGCTGAGCTCGGGATTGAACTGCCGGCAGCGGCGAAGTCCGTGGCAAACTATCTCCCATCCGTCGGGACCGGCAGTCTCGTTCTCACGTCGGGCCAGTTACCGATCTCCGACGATCAATTAAAAGCGAGAGGACTGCTCGGAAGGGATCTTGACGTAGCGGCCGGGGCGCTCGCCGCAAAGCAGTGCGCGCTGAACATCCTCGCCCAGGCGCAAGCCTATCTCGGCAGCCTCGAACGAGTTGCCAGGATCCTCAAGATCACGGTCTTCGTCGCCTCAGCTGCCGATTTCACGGAACAACATCTCGTCGCCAACGGCGCGTCCGATTTTCTGGTCGCCGTCTTTGGCGAGAAGGGCAAACACGCTCGCTCCGCCGTCGGCGTGGCGGCGCTTCCGATGAATGCGCCTGTCGAAATCGAAGCCATCATCGAGATCACTGAAGAATGATCAATGTCTTCGGCCCTGGCCGGTGACAACGAAGAACGGGAACGCAACCGATCCGAGTGGCGGAAAAATCGGCAAAAAAGCCACCGCCGCCGGATCACAAACCGGGAGAATGAAATGAAACTGACGATTACGCTTGCCACTATTGCAGCGGCAACGCTGACAGCCGGTATCGCTTCGGCCGGCACGATGGCCGACGTTCAGGCGCGCGGCAAGCTGAACTGCGGTGTTACCGGCGGACAGGCAGGCTTCTCCGCTCCGGATGCATCCGGGGCCTGGCATGGCATGGACGTGGATTATTGCCGGGCGGTCGCGGCCGCGGTTCTGAAGGATCCCAACGCTGTGACCTTCGTTCCAACAACCGGGCAAACGCGGTTCACGGCCCTCGCCTCCGGCGAGATCGACATTCTGTCGCGCACAACGACATGGACCTTTTCCCGCGATGTGGACCTGAAGTTCAGCTTCGCCGGCGTGAACTACTATGACGGCCAAGCCTTCATGGTGCCGAAATCTCTCGGTGCGAAGAGCGCAAAGGATCTGAACGGCGCCACCGTCTGCATCCAGACCGGCACGACCACCGAGCTGAATCTCGCGGAATATTTCCGCAAGAACAACATGAAATATGACCCGGTTCCCGTCGAGAACAGCGCGGATGTCCAGCAGAAGTATCTTGCTGGTGCCTGTGACGTCATTACGAGCGACGGATCCGATCTTGCATCGACCCGATCGAGCTTCAAGAATCCGCAGGATCACATCATTCTTCCGGACATCATTTCGAAGGAACCGTTGGGACCTCTGGTCCGCCAGGGCGACGATCAATGGGCGGACGTGGCGCGCTGGACCTTGAATGCGCTTATGGCGGCCGAGGAGCTCGACATCACATCGGAGAACGTGGAGAAGCTTTCCGCTGGTACGGACAACCCTGAAGTCAATCGCCTGCTGGGCAAGGAGGACAAGCTCGGCGAAATGTTGGGGCTGGACCCGGCTTGGGCCAAGCGGGCAATCGCATCCGTAGGCAATTACGGCGAAATCTTCGCCAGGAACCTTGGCGACAAGACGCCGATTGGATTGGCCCGCGGCCAGAATGCCCTGTGGACGCAGGGCGGCCTGATGTATCCGCTGCCGTTCCGCTGAAAACGTCTCAAGGCGCGGGCAAAGCCCGCGCCTTTCGTTTTCCCGTATTCGTTGGCCCAGCGCACTCGACGTGGCCGAAGGTAGCTCAGCTAACCTTCAGGGAGATCACTCATGGCAATGAAAAGCGACGCTTCCCGCGAGCCCTTTCACCTGAGCATGCTCTTTAACGACACGCGATACAGAGCCCGAACGATCCAGGTCTTCGCATTTATCATACTTGTCCTTGCGGCCGCCTGGCTCGTCGACAACACGATCCGCAATCTTGCTGCCCTCGGCAAAGACTTTTCATTCCGGTTTCTCTGGAGCACGGCAGGTTACGACATCTCGCCGCACGCCATCGAGTATTCGAGCACCAGCACCCATGCCCGTGCTGCTGTCGTCGGTTTGCTCAATACGTTGATTGTTGCCGCGATGGCCTGCGTGACAGCAACGGTCCTCGGCGTGTTGGCGGGCGTTCTCAGGCTTTCCAACAACTGGATCGTCGCTCGCCTGATGACCGTCTATGTCGAGACCTTCCGCAATGTGCCAGCCCTGCTTTGGATTATCGTGATGGCCGCGATCATGTCGGAGGCCATGCCGGCGCCAAGCGCATTCCGCGGAGAGAACCCGACGGCCTCGATGATGCTCTGGAGCAGCGTCGCCATCACGAACCGCGGTGTCTACGTCCCGGTTCCCGCTTTTTCCCGCGGTCTGGGTCAACTAGAGAGCGTATTTGGCGCGCTTGACCTCAATTACGTGGCGGTCATCGGCGTGCTTGCGCTTTCGCTTCTGGTCCATTGCGGCCTGGTCAAACAGGCTGAACGGGTCCAAGGCGCGACTGGACAGCGTCCGGCCACCTGGTGGAAGAGCTTGTGCATTTTCACGCTGCCGCTGGTCGTTCTGCTTTACGCCCTGGGCTTCCATCTTGACTATCCCGCCCTGCAGGGCCTGAACTTCAGCGGCGGTCTGCTGCTGCGCAATTCTTTCATTGCGCTCTGGATCGGGCTCAGCGTCTACACCGGCGCTTTCATTGCGGAAAACGTTCGCTCCGGAATCCTTGCGATTGCCCGAGGGCAGACGGAAGCTGCTCATGCGCTTGGACTTTCTCCAAGTCGTACGATGCGCCTGGTGATCCTGCCGCAGGCCTTGCGGATCATCGTGCCGCCGCTGATCTCGCAATACCTCAACATCACCAAGAACACCTCGCTTGGCCTGGCTGTCGGCTACATGGATCTGCGCTCCACGCTCGGCGGCATCACGATCAACCAGACCGGCCGAGAGCTCGAGGGCATGCTTCTGATGATGCTGATTTATGTCGGCATCAGCCTGATCATCTCGGGCGTCATGAACGTCTACAACAATCGGGTCAGGCTGCAGGAGCGGTAAGATGAACCTGCACAACGCCTCCTGGGTGCGCCAGGACATGGTTTCCCCTTCAGCAAGGCCAGTCGGTCAAAATGGTCCGCTGGAATGGACGAGGAAGAATCTCTTCAACGGCTGGCTTAGCACGTTGCTGACCCTGGCGTCGGTGACGGCGATTGTATGGCTCACCATGGCCGTCGCCCCTTGGCTTGGCAATTCCATCTGGAAAGCCAACTCGCTCGCTGAATGTCGGCAACTCCTCGACGGAGCGCCAGGCGCGTGCTGGGGCGTTATCCGCGACCGCTGGCCGCAACTTCTGTTCGGCTTCTATCCGGCGCCCCTCTATTGGCGACCGGTTCTGGCTTTCGCACTTCTGTTGGTGGCATTAGCCCCGGTTCTGTTTCGTAACTTGCCGTCGCGCGCGCTCTGGTTCAGCGCCGTCTACCCTGGCATCGCCTATTGGCTGATCTGGGGCGGAAGCCTGTGGTTTACGGTAGCCGTCTATTTCGGGCTTGCCGTCGCCGCCGGACTGTTCACGATCACAGCACGCATCAGCCGAGGGCTTGGCGTCAGCATCGCGATCCTCGGCGCGGCGCTTTGGTGGACTTACGCCGTTCGACCTTTTTCGTCAGGCTTGAATGATGTTTTTCCAGTTGCTCTCGATGGCGTCGCGTCACGTGATCTCGGCGGGTTCCTGCTGTCGATCATAATCGGTGTGACGGGAATCGCCTTGTCGTTGCCGCTCGGGATCTTGCTCGCGCTCGGCCGTCGCTCCAGCCTGCCGCTCATCCATATGCTGAGCGTGACGTTCATCGAGTTCATTCGCGGCGTGCCGCTCATCACGCTGCTGTTCACCGCATCTCTGCTGCTGAACTACTTCCTGCCGCCCGGCACCAACTTCGATCTCATTCTGCGCGTGGTGATCATGGTGACGCTTTTTGCCAGCGCCTATATGGCGGAGGTCATCCGTGGAGGCCTGGCAGGACTGCCACGCGGCCAATACGAGGCCGCGCAGGCTCTGGGCCTCGATTATTGGAAAGCCCAGCGTCTCGTCATCCTGCCGCAAGCGCTCAAGATCTCCATTCCCGGCATCGTGAATTCGTTCATCGGTCTGTTCAAGGACACGACGCTCGTCATGTTCATCGGTCTTCTCGACCCTATCGCGCTAGCGGCAGCCATCCGCGCCAACACGGAGTGGCAGGGGATTTACTGGGAGCTCTTCATCTTCATCGGAGCTGTGTTTTTCGTCTTCTGCTTCGGCATGTCGCGCTACTCAATGTATCTCGAGCGCCGGCTGAAGACGGATCATCGTTAGGAGAAATGCGCATGACCAGCACCACGACACAAAGCGCCTTTTCACGCAACGACCGGCTCGGACTCGCCGATGCCGCCATCGAGATCACGTCTATGAACAAGTGGTATGGTGATTTCCATGCGTTGCGCGACATCAATCTGACCGTGCGACGTGGAGAACGGATCGTTATTTGCGGGCCGTCCGGTTCCGGCAAATCGACGATGATCCGCTGCATCAACAGGCTTGAAGAACATCAATCAGGCAAGATCGTCGTCGACGGCATCGAGTTGACCAGCGACCTCAAGAAGATCGACGAAGTCCGTCGCGAAGTCGGCATGGTGTTCCAGCACTTCAATCTCTTTCCGCACCTGACCATTCTTCAGAACTGCATCCTCGCTCCGATCTGGGTCCGCAAGGTGCCAGCAAAGGAAGCCCAGGAGCTCGCCATGCATTTCCTTGAGAAGGTCAGGATACCGGACCAGGCACATAAATATCCGGGTCAGCTCTCGGGCGGTCAGCAGCAGCGCGTAGCGATCGCGCGATCGCTTTGCATGAAGCCACGCGTCATGCTGTTCGATGAACCGACATCGGCTCTCGATCCGGAGATGATCAAGGAAGTGCTCGACACGATGATCGCGCTCGCCGAAGAGGGCATGACCATGCTCTGCGTCACTCACGAGATGGGCTTTGCCCAGGCGGTGGCGGACCGGGTGATCTTCATGGATCAGGGTCAGATCGTGGAGCAGAACGAACCGAAGGCGTTCTTCGCTGCGCCACAATCGGAACGCACGCGCGCATTCCTCGGGCAGATCCTAGGCCACTGAGCAACGGCTGTATCGCCGCAGCTCATGAGCGTCAGCACCACAGCGTCGGGGTCTGATGCTCCCGCCTCGTGTCCAAGGATGATGGCATGCCACATGCACCGGTTTTTCGGAAGAAGAGGACGCGCCGCCAGATCGGTTGAACTACGAGCTTTTGAAAGTGACGGCTGCTCGTCCGGGTCACTAGAAGGAAGGACAAAATGACGGATCCGTCTGTGCAACGCGAAAAGGTCATCCTGGCTTCGGTCATGGCCGCGAATGCCAACCCCGGCTGGCTGACCAGCGACCGGGTCGAGGCGCTGACCGGCGGGCACGGAATGCTCAACATTCCAGTCGTTGCAGCATGCAATGTCATCGCTGCCGAACTGCGCCGTGGGGTAAGCCCCGAGGTCAAATTCGCCGACGCCGTGCGTCAGCCCATCGATGACCTCCTGACCAAGAGCATTGCTGTCGCAAAGGCGGCGGGCGCGGACGGTGCGAATGCAGCGCTGATCGCCGCGACGCTCCTCTATCTCTGTGGAGCTAACGCACAGGTTGGCATCCCTGCAGGCAACCGCAAGCTGGGCTCTTCGGCGCGGATGATCGCAGGGGTCAGCCGCTCGGGCCTTGCGGCGGTACCGACGGCCAAGATGAACAACAAGATTTCGGGCTTCGCAGCCGTTGCCGCGGTTTACGATGCGATGATGAAGGGTGAACTCTCGCCGATCCAGGGTCGGGACATCCCGGAGGGCGTGGGCGGCGGGGTGATGGTCGGCCATGGCGCCCTTGGCGAGGATTTCATCTTTCCCGGCATGGCCGAAAGGGGCGCGGCCATCGGAACCAAGGCGATGATGGATGCCATGTCAGGTGCTGGCATGCCCAGCCAGAAATTCCTCTCGGCGCTGTTCGGTGCGGCAGCGATCCTGGAAATCATTCACCCGGATGCCGACGTGGCGGAGGAATATGGCCCCTACGGCAAGGTCACCAGCGCCTTTGTGGCTGGACGGTCCGCCGTTCGCACAGCCGGCCTGCCCGAGAAAGTCCATGTCCGTATCACAGGCAGGGAAGTCGAGACCGCCAGGCTGATCGGTGATCTTGGCCTGATCCTCAAGGATATCGGCGGTCCGACCGTGATCGGCATCATGGCACTGGATGAAATCATCTCGGTTTTCGAGGAGGAGATTTGCGGGGCGGGTGCCGGGCCGGTCAATCCTCCGCTCGGCCACGTCTGCGGTGACGCCGTCATTGCGCTGATGTGTTTTTTGCAAGACGGTTCGACAGAACAGAGCGTGGCCCTTGCACTGCGCGAGCGGCGGCTCGGCTTCAGCTTCGACCCGGAAACCGCCATGGTGGCGATGAGCATCGTGGCCCGCAAGGCAACCCAGATTTGCAATGGGCCGGTGACCGATGCCCTGATCATGTCCTCCACCCCCATGGTCACCAATGCCCTGCACGCCCGCGCCGCCCGCAGCTATGACGACCTCATGGCGGGCAAGAGCGTCGGCGAAATCGTCCGCGCACTGGATGAGGAACGTCAGCTTCTGGTGGAGACGCGCGGATCGGAATTCCTGAGCAAGGTGAAGGGCACCGCGATCAAGGTCCATTTCACCAAGATCAGCAAGGGTGCCAGGCGCTCGAGCAAGATGGCGGCACGTTGGCTTGCCTTCGATCCGGCGCTCGACGCCAAAGTCACCGTCGGCGACAAGACAATCCACATGGAAGGGGTCATCAATGCCGTGATCCCGGAAGTCGCCCAGGGCATAGGCAAGGAGCGCGCGCCGTTCCTCACGGCGCTCGCGCCGATCGCAAGCGAATTGCTGTTGGCGGGCAACGTCATCATGAACGTGACCGTCCCGGCCGTGGTGGCAGCCGCGATGGGTAAAATGAGTGCTTCCGATGCCGCAGGTGAAGCACAATCGGCGGGCCTCATCTCTGCCGGTATTCCTGGCACGAAGGCCAAGGCAGAGGCCGCCGCCCTGGTCGCGGTCGAAACCATGGCGCTCTGATGGCAGGCGGCGTCATTCTCCTCATGGCCCAGATCGATGACGCGCCTGGCGAATTGCTCGGGCATATCATCGAGAAGATGACCGAGATGGGCGCTAAGAATGTCCAGCTCCTTTCGAGCCTGGGCAAGAAGGGCCGCCCCGCCTATGTCCTGTTGGTCGACATCAACGCCGAGGACGAGCCGGAATTCGCCGCCCTTCTGGTCGGCGATCTGGGAATCTGGGGTTACCGGGTTCTCGAATCCCAACACAAGCACTTCGACATTCGACGCTATCGGACGCAACTGGAGCTGAAATGGGCGGGGGGCGAAAGCCGCTTTCCGCTGCGGCTCAAACGCATCCTGAGCGAAGGCGTGTTCATGCGGGCAAAGGCGGAGCATGACGATCTTGTGGCCATTGCGGCTCAGATGAAAGACCAGCTGCCGGTATCGGTGGCCGTGCTGAAGGCAGCGATTGAAACTGCCATGGGATCGGAGGAGCCGGGTGGGAGCCTGCGCGTCGATCTATCCGGCTGCAACTGGCGGAACGATGAAGGAAGGCAGGCCTGATGCACATCCATCTTGATGTCCTGGGTGGCATTGCAGGCGACATGTTCGTCGCTGCCATGTTGGACGCATGGCCCGATCTGGCTGGAGCTGTGCAAGAAAACCTTCGTCTGGCCGGTCTGGAAGACGGCGTGCGAGCAGTTTTACGAGCGCATGACGACGGCGTGCTGACCGGCAGCCGCTTTGACGTGGAGACGACCGGCTCCGAACAGCATGCTGCCGGCTCTCATCCTCATCGCCATGGGCACCCTCTCGAGCAAGCCCATGACCACGATGAAAATGACGGAGCGCATGGCCATTATCATCGTACTGAGCATGTCCACGACGAATACCACGGCCACCATCGTCACACCCATTGGCGCGACCTTCGCGCGGTGCTCGAGGGCAGCAAGCTGGACGAGCGTGTAAAGCGGGTAGCCATCGCGATTTTCGAGGAACTTGCCCATGCCGAAGCTGCGGTGCACGGCAAGGACGTCGACGATGTGGCCTTTCATGAGGTCGGCAACTGGGATTCGATCGCCGATATCGTTGCCGCAGCAACGCTGATCGATGCCGTGGGCGCAGCAAGCTGGTCCGTCGGATCGCTGCCGCTCGGGCGCGGCTGGGTGGAAACCGACCACGGCCGACTGCCCGTTCCGGCTCCTGCCACAGCCCTGCTGCTGCGCGGATTTGCCTTTCACGACGACGGACGCAATGGCGAACGCATCACGCCGACGGGTGCGGCGATCCTGCGCTATCTTGCCCCCTCTGCCGGTATCGGATTGTTCCCGCGTGTGCTCGATCGCATGGGTATCGGATTTGGCACGCGGCGCCTGCCCGGCATGAGCAATGTGCTTCGCGTTCTGGCGTTCACGAATGAAGCTACAGTGCCGCAGGAGAGGGTCGGCGTCATCCAGTTCGAGATCGACGACCAGACCGGCGAGGAATTGGCCGTCTCCCTTGATCATATTCGTGCAGCCGAGGGCGTAATCGACGTGACCCAAACGCCGACCTTCGGCAAGAAGGGCCGCATGATGGCCTCGGTTCAGGTTCTCGCACGCCCGGACGCGATCGAGGCAATCGGTGCGCTCTGCTTCCGGCAGACGACGACGCTTGGCCTACGCAGCCGGATCGAGGCGCGCGCCGTGGTGCCGCGACAGGCGGTCATGACAGGCGACGGGATAAGGGTGAAGCTCGCAAATCGCCCGGGCGGGCTGACTGCGAAGGCCGAGATGGATGATACCCAAGCCCATCATCAGAGCCACAAGGCCCGCGCTGAGTTGCGCCGCCGGGCCGAGGTAGAGGCGATGGAAGAAAAACCGTGATCACGCCTGAAGCGTTTCTGGCCCGCCTTAATGCTGCGTTCGACAGCGCCGGCCCCGCGGCCGTTGCGCTCTCCGGCGGGGTCGACAGCATGACCCTGGCCTTCGTAGCGCATCTTCGGATGGGCGCTGAGGTGACCATGTTCCACGCCGCGTCGGCCGCAGTTCCGGCGAGCGCGACCGAACGAGTCAGGGACTATGCGGCGCAGCATGGTTGGAACCTGCGGATCATCGACGCAGGGGAATTCGCCGACGAACGCTATCTCGCCAACCCTTCGGATCGTTGCTTCTTCTGCAAATCGAATCTCTACGGCGCCCTGTCGGCGCTTTTGGAAGCGCAGCTTTTTTCCGGCACGAATACGGATGATCTGGGCGACTGGCGGCCCGGTCTCAAGGCAGCCGAGGCCAGCGGCGTGCGCCATCCATTTGTCGAGGCAGGCATGTCCAAGGCCGATGTCCGTGCGATGGCGGCGGCGCTGGGCCTGAACGATCTCGCCGAATTGCCTTCGGCGCCCTGCCTTTCCAGTCGCATCGAAACGGCTCTCAGGATCGAACCTCAGACTTTGCGCGCCGTCGATCAGGTCGAGACGCTGCTCCGGCTCGAGCTCTCGCCGGATACAGTGCGTTGCCGGGTCCGGCAGGCAGGGGTCGTTGTCGAACTGGATGAATCCACCTTGTCGGGCCTGTCCGGCGACAGCCGCGCGCGACTGACCCACCGGATCTGCGAGGCTTTCGGCGGCCCGCGGCCTGTCCACTTCCAGGCTTACGTGCGCGGCAGCGCCTTCTTGCGGGAACGAAGTGCATGAGCGAAGAGATTCGACTGGATTTTCAGCGTTGCGAGCGCGTGGGCTTTGATGAAGCCATTCTTTGCGCCCGGAAATCCGATGCGCAGCTTGCAACTATCATGGACCGAGTTCTGGAGCGCGGCACGCGCTGTCTGATGACCCATCTCGATCCCGATGTCTTCGCCCGCATGGCGCCCATTTATCGCGAAAGGCTGGATTACGATCCCGTCTCGCGTACGGCCTACCTGAACTGGACCCCTTCTGCCGAACGGGGGCTATCCGAAATCGCGGTCGTATCGGCCGGCAGCTCCGACATGCCGCAGGCGGCAGAGGTCATGCGGACGCTCACCTATCTTGGCGCGCCGACGAAGCAGTTCATCGACATTGGCGTTGCTGGCTTATGGCGACTTTTTGAGAGCCTCGAGCAATTGCGGACATTTCCCGTCATCGTCGCGGTCGCGGGCATGGATGGCGCCCTTCCAAGTGTCCTGGGCGGGCTCGTGCCCGGCGTGATCATCTGCCTGCCGACGTCCACCGGATACGGCGTTTCGAACGGAGGACAGACCGCCCTTCACGCCGCGCTCGCATCCTGCGCGCCGGGGCTCACGGTCGTAAACATTGATAATGGATACGGGGCCGCGTGTGCCGCATTCCGCGCTCTTAACATGATCCGGCGGGCGGCCGCTCGCTTTAGCTGACGAAGGTCAGCTCGTGCATTGGCCAAAATGAAGTTGCCTTGGAGCGCAGAGGACGTTCGCATGCGGAACCTTTTCGATGACCGGCTTGTTCGCGCCAAAACAAAAATCGCCATTGTCTTTGGATTCCTGGTCGTCGCTAATGTTGTGGCGTGGACTTGGGCCTGGATTGTCTTTGCCGATCGACCTGCGCTGCTTGGTACGGCCTTCGTCGCCTATATGCTCGGTATTCGTCATGCGTTTGATGCGGACCATATCGCGGCGATTGACAATGTCGTGCGCAAGCTCATGCAGGAGGGCAAACAGCCCTTTTCGGTCGGCTTCTTCTTTTCTCTCGGCCATTCCACGATCGTCGTGCTGGCGTCTGTTGCCATTGCGGCTACCGCCACTGGTATGCAAAGCCAGCTTGGCGCCTTCCACGACATCGGCGGTGTAATCGGCACTTCGGTTTCTGCGTTGTTCCTGCTCGTCATCGGTGTTGCCAACCTGCTTATCCTGAGACGCATTTGGGCGGCGTTCTCGCGAGCACGTCGTGGCGAGAGGATCGTCGATGAGGACCTTGATGCATTGCTGGCAGGACGTGGCTTGCTAGCTCGGGTTTTCCGCCAAACTTTCAAGGTGGTCTCGCGCTCGTGGCACATGTATCCGATCGGCTTTCTGTTCGGTCTCGGTTTCGATACCGCCACCGAAATTGGCCTGCTCGGCATTTCCGCTACGCAAGCCGCACAAGGCATGTCGTTTTGGACGATCCTTGTTTTCCCTGCTCTGTTCACAGCCGGAATGTCGCTTATAGATACGATGGATAGCGTGGTGATGACGGGTGCCTACGGCTGGGCGCTGATCAATCCCATCCGCAAACTTTGGTATAACCTGACGATCACCGCCGCCTCTGTGATAGTCGCGCTCTTCATTGGTGGCTTAGAGGGGCTGGGCTTGATCTCAGACAAGCTCGGTCTACAGGGCGGTGTGTGGGATATCGTCGCCACCTTCAATGACAACCTCGGAAGCCTCGGCTTCGCTGTCGCGGGCATCTTCATTGCAAGCTGGATCGTTTCGACGATGATCTATCGAGCGAAAGGCTACGACCGAATTCAGGCCAATGCCTCTTAACGGGACAGCGGATTGCATGGCGACCCGCCTCGCGCCGTCTTAACGTCAGCGATCAAGTCCGGCCGGCCAAGGCAAGAACTGACAATTTCATCGTTCTTCTGTAAATGCGGTACGCTTCAAATCGGGGAAGAGCAACGCTACCGCGGCGCGGTGTTCCGTGTCTGTTGTTCTGGGACCGTTCCACGCCGGAGCGCCGGCAAAAACGGAACGAAGCATATACAAATCGCTTCCTAAGACAAGGTTTAGGCCATATCCTTTCGTTAGTTGAAAGGTAACAAAAAGATCCTTGTCCTATGCCGCAACAGGACAGCCGTCTTGGGCTGTGGATCGAGACGTTCGTGGCGGGCGAGAATGTGCGGGCATTTATACGCCCCAACTGCCCCCCAAACCTCCGATCGATCTTGGCACGTTTTCGGAGCTCATAGAGCGCGCGAACCTTGCTCTTGCGGGAGGCTTGACGCGGTCGTGCGGAACAGTTGCTTTGCGGCATGGCTGAGCCGTCGCCACCGCCGTCCGAAGCGACTGGATCCGACCGATTTTGGTGTTGATCGGATGCGTTTCAAAGCCATGCTGCCCGACGCGCAGGTGGGTTTGATAGGCATGTCTGTGTCAAAGAATAAACCTTCTCCTCAATTTTCTTGATGCTTAGAGCGGCGCTGCCTGTAGAAGAGGACTTTGCCACCAGGAATAAGTTGCTGGCAGAAGTCGTAGTCGGCGATGTTACGGGTCAACAGGACAAGCCCCGACTTCGATGCCTGCACATACAGAGTGCAGTCATGGAGGCAGCGCAGCTTCTGGTCGTCTTGGTGCCCCTGCAGGCGACAGAGCACGCCATTCAGAACAGCAGCGCGGCCAAAGGTGTCGGCATCGGGGGTTAGGATCCGGTGTCTGGGCATCGATCGGATGACCTCGGACACAGCTTTTTGCACGCCGGCAGTACGGGGATCGTCGGGCTTCAGGACACCAAGCGTATGGGCCAACTCCTGGATGCAGATGACTGAATGGTTGTTGTGCCGACCGTCCATGATCTGCTTCACCAAGGCGGGGGCTTTGCCTTGGAGGCTGTCGATGTACACACAGGTGTCGAGTAGTAGCGCCTGCCCGCCGAGCTCGCCCTCATTCACGAAGGGGAGCTGATCATCAGGTCGGCGAGCGAGTGTTTTGGTTGGAAAGCCGCGGAGGGAGCGAAGGGCTACATCAACATCGAATTCTGACACTCAAACCTCAATCAAAGCCGAGTTTGATGTCTGGATCGATGGTTCCCGCGAGCTTGTTCATGGTCGCGGGGAAATTGTCTTCGAGCGCAAGATTCGCGAGAGCGAATTCAAGCAACTCGGTGTCACCTTCAATGCCCGTCTGGCGCTTTGCCTGCTCAATGAGGGCATGGCTCAAGCGGGCTGTGATCCGCTCGTCTTTAGGGCCGATCAGGCCTTTGCGAATGGCAGCATGAAGCGTCTGCCGAACGACAAACTTCTGCTCGCCCGGCATGTCCTTGTTGGCGTCCTTGCGGGTCAGGCTCCGCGTGCGCTTCTTTTTTTCGGCGAAGCGCTGTTGCGGAGCAGTCGATGGCGACCGGCTTCTTATCGTCTTAGTCATGTCGCTATCTCCTATGCTGTTAGCCAAATTGTGTGCTTTGTCAAACGTAGCAGCTGAGAGTAGGTTTGTCACTCGCAAGCTCACTCAGATTTGCTGAGCGGCCATTCTTCCGGCATTAGGCAGCAAACGCCAGACAGCGAAGGGTGGTGATGCGGACAGTACGGTTTGTGGTCTTTTACCTAGCGCCGCTGTAAGTCGGCGCTCGTCGTCCACAGCCCAAAAGGACTGCGAGCGGAGAGGCGAAGCCGAATGCCGAGACCGCTAGCGGCCCGGTGCACAAGCACCCGACGCGATCCGCCAGGCGCGGGTGCCCGCTAGGACCGCAGGCTGGACAGAATCTCGCACGGATCAGCATCAAGCGCCGCAGTTACGTCGAGAAACTCGATGACATCGAGACGCCGCTCGCCGCCCTCGTACTTGGCCACAAAAGATTGTGGACGACCAAGCGTCTCAGCCACTTGCGCCTGGGTCAGGCCTTTGGCCGTGCGAAGCGAAACTAGCAGGGCCAGAAACCGCTGGTGGCGCTCCGATCGAAGAGATTTGGGCATGTAGGCGAACCGGTCGGGTAAAGACCGGCTCAGCGAGTAATCCCCGTTTCGGATAATCCCATTTTGGGATATGACATTGGATCTACGCTCAACAGGCGAGGTTCGCAGCAGGCATGAATCGATCGACGGGAAAAGAGATTGGGAGCTCAACTCTGAGCGATGAAGTCCCCTGGTCGGACACCCTCACCGCCTACGACAGAGAGCATTTCACGATCTACCTGAGGATCCTGGATGCTTGCGCCGATAATGCCAGCGAAGAGGAGATGGCCGATCTCATTCTCGGCATAGACCCGGTCCTTGAACCGGTGCGCGCCCGCAAGGCGCTTCGCAGTCATCTCGATCGCGCGAACTGGATGGTGACGACCGGCTACAAGGAACTATTCGCCGGCTGACGCACAGAGCGGACGTAACGCTTTTCAAACGAGGAAATCTCGAGACCCGCCAACCACAAGCGCGCGCGGCTGCCGCGAGAGACGATGCGGCGGGTGCCCGTCACAACCGCTTGGCGCGCTCTTTTGCCGCCAAATCAAGCGTTTCGCTCAGAGGCGCCCGTTGGAGTTCAGGAAGCCTTGAGGGATGCCGCGGCCAAGCCTACGCAGGGTTTGCCGATCCATCTCTGTCTCGATACCTCGGCCATGACCTTTATCCCGAGCGCCCTACCAAGATCGATTGCCGATTTGACAAGCGGTCAGAATTCCCGGGACTTGGCTAAGCCGCGGATGAAGCCTGGTCTATTTCACCTTGCCTATCCGGCTGTCGGTGAGCGATGCCAACGTGCAGTGCCGCAGTCATAGAGGGCGATGGAAATGCCGGCATATGAAAGACGTTCGAGCTTTTTCCCTTCAGGTTCGTATTCGCCGGGTATCTCAAGGCGATCATGGCAATCGACAGGCGTTGTTTGCGCGTCAGCAGGAGTTGGCCGCTGCGGGCTTCCTCGGCTTTGATCTCGACCTACGTGGCGTTGGTCGGAGCACCAACGTTTCCGGGCATCCACGTTTGCCAGGCGGCGTCGAGCTGGATACTCGCGGCGGGTCTGATGGGTTTCCAAGAAGACCAGCCACGCCCTTGACCTCAAGGTAAGGTTCGGATCGACCCGGCACCGCAACGGACCGTTCGACCGAGGGAGGGAATTTCGGGGGGCGAACATACCCGAATGCAAGTCAGATAATTGGCGCTCGCAGCCGGTCGGGAAGGTACCGCGCCAGAAACATGATAGGCGCGCAATTTTTGTTTTCTCAACGCTTGACGCATAGGATTGGATGCTTCGCTGTTGGACGAAAAGCAAGATAGGCTGATGGATGCACAGCGCGACCCGAGCGCACCCACAAAATCTTCACATGGTGCAGGTAAGGCAAGGGAGCTTGTAGCCATGCCGACAGGCAGGCTGGCATCCTGATGACCGAAACGAGAGGAAGAAACGTGCTGAGAATGACGCGTGCCGAGCTTCATGAGCTGGTCTGGTCGAAACCGATGACCGACATCGCAAGGCTGTATGGCGTCAGAGACCAGCATGTCGCGCAGGCCTGCGACGCCCATGGGATCGCTCGGCCGCGTCCCGGCCATTGGCAAAGGGTAGAACACGGCAAGTCGGTGGAGACTGCCGCGCTCGACAACAAGAACCATTCTCCAGAGGCGATCATCATTATCGAACCGGCGGTCGGGAGGCCCGGCCAGCTTCAGCGGGGCGACGACAATGACGCGAAGAGATGCGCAGCATGATCCATTAGAGGCCGGTGATGCCGCCCGAAAATGGCGTCTTGGCCGAGGACTCGAGCCTCCATCGCGAGCGTTTCGTGGATCTGGCGGCTTCGCTGTCTTGAGTTCGCACCACAGCGAAGCGCGCTGCCGATGAAGATCCGGGCGGTTATCGTCCGCGCCGCATATTACGGCAAATCCGACCTTCGCAGCGCCCCGGAACAGCGGGTGCTCGTGACGAAGTGCGGTTTGCGGCGATGGGCCAGCTTATCGGCCCATCAGATACTATATCAGCCATCCCGATTGCAGCCCGAGCTATGTGAAGCGTGGGCGAAATTCAGACGGGTTTTGTGAACGATCCTGCTGTCATCGAACGTCGGGAGCGGGCTTTGGCAAAGCCGTCGGCGCTGGCGCGACCATGGATAAACACCGCCCGACAATCAATGGAGTAACCGCGCCGGCGCCCAGAGATCGCGACACGTCACTCGGCGAGCGAGCCGCTTCGGCTCAGGCCTTGGCTGGAGCAATCGAGTGCCCATAGCAGTCCGACCTCCTCCGGCGCTTCGGCAAAGATGCATGTCTTAGCGTCCTCAAAACGTGGCCTTGAGACCAAGGGAGACAGACATGGCTTGGAACGTCGCCCCGACAGCATCTTTCCACTTACCTTCGACCTGCCCTTTGGCCGTGTTGAAGCTTTGTTCGTCGCCGCGGGTGTGAAACACCCGATCGAAGGACCCGCGCAGATACAGCGAGGCGCATGGCGTTACCGCGTAACTGACCGCGATATCGGCTCCCATCGTCGGCGCTGTGTATAGGTCGTCGTAAAAGCGATGCTCGCCCCAGTGGTCGTCTATGTCCTCGAAGCCGATGCTCAGGCCAGCTCGAACGCCACCACTGATGCTAAGGTCGCCAAGGACCTGTTCGCCGCTCAGGCTCACGAAGCCAACCGGAATCTTTTGCCGATTGCTGATGACTTTATGGTCCCCCGGCCAGATGGGGTGTCGGTCGCGAAAGAGCGGATCCCCGCTCGATTCGATGCCGTATCCCCCATAGGCTGTCCACTTGACATCGGTATAGCGCACGCCCGCACCGAGCGCGAGACGGCCCGTTTCATTGCTGGCGACGATCCGGTCCACCTCGATCGAACCGGCGAAATAGTGATCGAGGTCGGTATCGGGCATAACCGCGCGGCCGCTCCAGCTGTCATGGAGCTTGCTGGCCCAATCGCGATCGAGCAGGTGTCCGTCGCCGCCAATACCGACATCGAATCTGCTTTTTAAACTCCATTCCTTATCGAAACTTGCATTGACCCCGAACGTCAGCAGAGTGACCTCTATGCTCTTCCAATCCAGCTGGCTGACCTTGTGATGGTGCCAGTCGTCGTGGTTCCAGTAGACAAATTCCTGGGCCCTTATGTCGGCCAGACCGATTTGGCCGAAAACCACGGTGTTCCCGTTGTCGATATAAAATGGGCCCTTCCCCTCGGCAGCGAACGATGGCGCCGACAACAGGACACAAGAAGTGGTGAGGACCTTGAAGGTGACGCGCCTTGCACATTCACTGGCTCTTTCATCCGGCACACCAATTCGGGACCTTGACTTCCTCGCTTCTGAACCGCGGGCCGCTGCTGTTGTCCCATTGGGTGCGCTTCGCCATGGCGAAAAAAACCGCGTTCCACCCTTCACGGACTTTTGAGAATGCAGCATGTCGTTGTCCTTCGTTTCGCAAAAATATGGATCGTGAAGACCGTGCAGGAGCGCGATGCGAGTATGCCTGGCATCGGCCGACCGGTTTGCGGTCACGGGCGAGCGCAGGGAATAGTCCTCTTTTCGGCAAGGTCAGCGCCGATCGGCCATGCACGGCTTAACAGGGATGTCGGAGGACCGCGGACCTTGCCGCGGATGCGGTAGAAATATTGGTCGGCCGGGGCATCGGTACCGACCCGCAACGGACGCGCCGCCGTAGTTTGGATTGACTATTTGGCGAAGCTGTCATGCGCTCCTGCTCGTGCGTGCCCCAGAATCGGTTGCTTTCGTCCAAGCAATTGCCGGACCAGCCGGGAAACCAGCCAAGAACCTGCTCAATCACACAGGGGCGTTGCACATGCTTGTCAGAAGGCTGACAAAGGGCGTGTCGGAGAGGCAACGGAGTCTGTCCGAGTTGCATAGACCGAGGTGAAAATGCAAAGCCGAACCTAGGTTGAAGCGTCGTGTCTCACCGCTGCGATAGCGGGGGATCGGCTGGGGCCACTCGAGCCGGGGACAGGCGAAGGTGACGTCGAAACCTGGTGCAGCTCGATAGCGCGGTGGTGTTCGGCAACCCGATCTCCGCTGCCGTGCCGCTCGCTTGAGCGCCGTTGCGGGCCCCGCTCGCAGGGGCTTCGTCACCGCGGAGCGGCGGGGCACGATCCCGAGGTGTCGTCCTCGTGGTGAGCTACTCGTGACTGCGTTTCACCGCCTCAGCATGGCCGAAATGCCATGGCGGACAAAGGGAAAATATTGGGCAAGGCGGAGCCCCACATGCCTTGCAAGCCGTGCCGCCGCGTGCTCGCCCGAGTAGAGTCCGACGAGCAGATTCGTAGCATGGTAGAGCGGTGCCGCCGACAGCCTGAGGCAGCCTTCGTATCTGCGGAGCATGTCGGGATCGGCAATGTCGCGACGGTCGCGATGTGCTGCCAGGATTCTACGGGCGAGTTGCCTCTGGCCGCTAAGGCCGATGTTGAAGCCATGCGCAGTCACCGGGTGCATGCCGATGGCAGCGTCGCCGATGAGTGCGGCGCTCGGAGCCCAAAACCTGTGCGCCCACGTCGTGACCAGGGGATAGGCATGGCGGGTGCTTGCCAAGGTCATTTTTCCGAGGCGCCCTCGACACCGGTCCGTCAATTCCATCAGGAACAGATCGTCGTCGAAAGCAAGAAGCCTATTGGCCTCGTTTGCACGCAATGTGAGAAGCAGCGACGACACGCCTTCCATCAGCGGCAACATCGCTATCGTCTGATAGTGATCGAACCATTCGATTGCGACCTGGTGGTGGGCGCGCTCGTGCCTCACTCGGCAAATCAACATCGAGCTGCCAAGCCGATTGATCTCGGCGGCGATGCCGAGCAGGTCGCGCGTGCGCGATAGACGCGAATCCGCTGCGACGAGAAGCCGAGCGGCCAACCGCCTGCCGCCAGAAAGCTCTACGACCGCTCCTTTGTGGCTGTTGGTTACACCAACGACCGAGTGGCCGCATAGCAGCTGGGCATGGTCATTCAAGCGGATGGTCTTGAACAGGGCATCGCGGATCCGACAATTTGGGACCAGAAATCCGAGTGGTTCTGCAGATCCTCTTGGAGGATCGAAACACAGAGCGAAAGGGCTCGATCCGTTGAGCACGCGCGCACCTTGCACTGGTGATTTGTGACAAGCGGAGATGGCGTCCCAGGCGCCGAGCTCGCGAAGGATCCTGATCGAGGGATAGGTCAGCGCGATCTCGCGACCATCGAAAGGCGGATTCGCCAGCCTTTCAATGGTCTGCTGTTCAACCACCGCCACTTTGAGATCGCACTTTGCAAGCGTTGCGGCGAAGGAAAGTCCGACCGGCCCGGCTCCGGCAACAATGACGTCGAAACTGTCGTCGCAGTCGGTCATCAGCGCGCGGCCACCGCGTCGGCTGCCTGCGTGAGACGCTGATTGAGTTGAGCCATAAGCCGTGGACTGATGGCCCTGGCCACCAGTATGCGCCGTATCGCCTCAAGCCGCTGTGCACGAAAATCCGCAAAAATCCGCAACGAGGGATGCAGCCGGGAACGCAGCCGATAGGGCCAGCCCTTATCTGCGCCAATCCAGGCAGCTAGCCAGCCAGCAAGCGGGCTTCTCACCCCGGCGGTTCGCTGATGATGACGACCAAACTGTGCGTTAGACATGCGTTCTCCCTTGAAGGATAGGTCGACGTAACCAACCAGTGAGGAGATAACCTTGATCTGGATCAGCCAGATGCGGCAAAGCCGGCAGCGGTGGGTGTGATCGAGTCATCGTTCCGGATTGTCGTCGCAGTCGATGAGGATGCGCTCAGCGGCCCCTTGGAGATCCTCGTATTGACCACTCCTCAACGCCCACAGAAAGCCGGACAGCCCAAGCGCGCCAAGGAACAGAGCTGCTGGTATCAGGTAGACGAGCATCGTCATGACGGCTGCACTTGTGCGCGAATGCCGGAGCCCGTTGCCGAAGGAGCCGTCGTCACCTCGCTACGTGCAAAGCCTTGCAGGCGTAGCGCATTTCCAATGACAAGCAGCGACGAGGCGGACATGGCGATGGCGGCGATCAGCGGAGTGACGTGTCCAAGAATGGCGATCGGCACGGCTATGGCATTGTAGACGATCGCGATAGCGATGTTCTGGCGGACCAATCGTCCGGCTTTCCGCGAGACGTCCAAGGCAAGGGGTACCGCACGTAGGCTCTCGCGAAGGAATACGAAATCCGCGGCGTTGCGGCCAATGTCGGCGGCGGTGGCCGGGGCGATCGAGACATGTGCCGCGCCCAGCGCGGGCGTGTCGTTCAGACCATCGCCGACCATCAGGACCCGGTGACCGTCATTGGTCAGCTGCATGATCCGCTCGACCTTTCCTGACGGCACGAGAGCGGGAGTAAAACGGTCAAGCGGTAGCGAGTCGGCGACCTCGGCGCATGCGACGGCTGTATCGCCGGACAACATTTCCACAGTAAGTCCGGCATGTTTCAGCCGCGCAATGGCCGTGTCCGCATCCGCCCGCAAGGCGTCCTCGAATTCAAAGGATGCGACGATCCTTCCGTTTCGGGTCAGCACCGTTACGCCTGTCTTGCCTTCGGCATCGGCCCGACCCTTGTAGCCGGCCCATCCCCGCCGGCCCAAACGCCAGGTACTGCCCGCGGCAGTCGCTTCGATGCCGAAACCCGGATGCTCTCTCACTTCATTGAATGTCGGTTGCCCGGCCGGGTTCATCAGGCCGGCGATCGCCTGCGAAAGCGGATGGCGGGAATGCGCGCCCATCGCGGCGGCGATGGCCAGCATAGCCGGATCGATGGACGACCTGTTGACGAGCCGTGGTTTTCCCAGCGTCAAAGTGCCCGTCTTGTCGAAGACCGCCGTATCGATCGCCGCCAGGCGCTCCAGGGCCGACCCGTCCTTGACCATGATGCCGTTATCGAACAGTCGTCGTGCGGCGACAACCTGGACGATTGGCACGGCAAGCCCGAGCGCGCAGGGGCAGGTTATGATCAGCACCGCGATGGCGATCGTCATCGCCCTGTGCCAGTCGCCGCTGCCAGCCATCCAGCCAAGAAACGTCGCGAACGCCGTCAGGTGTACCACTGGCGCATAAAGCGCGGCAACGCGGTCCGCGATCCGGCGGTAATGGGCGCGACCGCCCTCGGCGGCCTCCAGCAGACGGACCATTTCCGCCAGGAAGGAATCCTTGGCGGCTGCAGTCGCCTCGACGGTCAGCGGGCCGGTCAGATTGAGCATGCCGGCCTGGACCATATCTCCGGCCTCGGCGTTTCGCGGTGTGCTCTCGCCCGAGACCAGTGAGCAATCGAGATCCGACGAGCCCCGGACGATCCTGCCGTCGAGAGGTATCCGTTGGCCAGCGGCGATCAACACGCGCATGCCCGGTCCGATCTCGCCGACTGGCAGATAGTGGCGTGCGCCGTCATCACGCAGAACCGTGGCGCCGCGGGCAGTCAGCCGTGACAGTCCCTTGACTGCGGTTCGGGCCCGCTCGCGCATCACGTGGTCCAGCGTCCGGCCGATCAGCAGGAAGAACAGCAACGATGCTGACGCGTCGAAATAGGCGTGCTCGCCATGAGTGACTGTCTCGTAGAGGCTCATCGCGTAAGCGAGCGAAACTCCGACGGCGATCGGGACGTCCATGTTCATGCGTCCATGTCGCAGAGCATTCCAGGCCGACCGGAAGAAGATGCCGCCGGCGAATGCAAGCGCGGGGATGGCGATCAGCGCCGAGACCCAGTGGAACAGATCGCGGGTTGCCCCTGCGGCTCCCGACCAGACAGAGACCGACAGCAGCATGATATTGCCCGCCGCGAAGCCTGCGACCGCGACTGCCCGGACCAGTTGCGAAAGCGTGCCGTCTTTTTCGTCGCCGTCGGTTTCGAACAGATGCGCCGCATAACCCAGTCCCTCGAGCGTGGCTACGATCGGCGGCGCCTCACCTTCGCGCCATCGCACCGACACCCGTTTCGTCGATAGGTTGACGCGCGCGCTCTCGACGCGGTCGAGTTCTGCAAGTGCTGTCTCGATTGCCCGGATGCAGGCTCCGCAGTGGACCGTCGGGACCGAAAGGTCAGTCTGAATCATGCCGTCGCCGAGACGGCGGCTCGCCAGCCTGATTTCCTGGTCTGAGGGCAGGTCTGGCTTCACCCTGCCTGGATCCCGCACCGTCTCGGCGGCAGGTGCACGGCAACTCATTGCAACGCCCCATTGGAAACGATGACACGGCGGACTTCCCGATAGGGCTTCGCGAGACCTGCGTCCGCGTCCACCTCAATGATCCAGACGCCATTGCGGGGCGTATGCCGGGCCGCGTATTCCTGGCCGGAGGCAAGAGCTAGAGTGATGGACCGGTCCTCGGCTTCGTAGGCGGGATGACGAAAGAGCACCTTGACGTCATGCAATGCGACAGGCTTACCAGCGGCATCCGCGAGGCTGTAACGGACTTCGCCTCCGGCAATGGTCAACCGGCTCTTCCAGCCGAGCGCGGCCTGCGCTCTTCCCTTCCTTGCTTCCTCATTGAACTGCTGGCTCGCCACATAGGTGTTTTCGACGACGAGCCCGGTCCAGCTTGTATTGGCAAGCGTCGCCATCAACGCGTCGACGCTGACGACCACGCTGAAAAAGGCCAAGACGATGAAAAACATGTGCCGGCCAGTGAATGCGCGAGTTTGCTCCGTTTTGGTGCTCACCTGGTCGTCTCCGGCGTATTGAAGGTGGCGATGTATCGGTCCGACTCCGAACCGGCCTTGTCGTTTGCGATGAATGTGAAAGTCTGCGTCTGGTCCCGGATCTGACGGGCGGACTGGCGCACGAAGATCTTCAACGTTTTCAGGCGATCGGGCTCGACCGGGACAGCGAAGGAACGACCTGCAGGCAAGTCAGAGCCAACGAGGCTCATTTGCGCGCCTTCCAGGCCCTGCATCGTGACGACGATGGTTCGCGGCTCAGGGGTCATGTTCAGCAGCTTCACAGTGTAGCCGTTGCGGATGGATCCATCGGACAGCGTCACGAATTGCGGGTTGCGGTCGTGAAGCACGTTCACCTCGAGCCGGCTGCGGGTTATCAGTGAACAGAGCAGTCCGATGCCGATCAGTGAGCACAAGCCCATGTAGACAAAGGTGCGCGGCCGAAAGATCTTGCCGAGGTGGAAATGCGCCAATTTGTCGGAGAAAGCGCCGGTGGTCCGAACGAGAGTGGGATCGATCGGGCGCGTACCGCCTGCCGTCGCTACGGCCATGTTGGTGTTGTAGTCGGAAAGCGTCGCGTAGGAGACCAGCCCGCGCTCCTTGCCGAGCTTGTCCATAACGCTGTCGCAGGCGTCGGTGCAGAGCGCGCAGGTGATGCATTCGAGCTGCTGGCCATCGCGAATATCGATGCCCATCGGGCAGACGGCGACACAGGCGTTGCAGTCGATGCAGTCGCCGACCGGCTGACCGGCGGCGAGAACCTTCTTGGCATGGCGTGAACGCGGCTCGCCGCGCCAGTCGTTGTAGGTCACCGTCAACGAATTTTCGTCAAGCATGGCGGCCTGGATGCGCGGCCACGGGCACATGTAGGTGCAGACCTGCTCGCGCATCAGTCCGCCGAACACATAAGTGGTGCCGGTCAGAACGGCGATCGTGATGTAGGCGACGGGCGCCGCCGTGCCGCTGACGACTTCGCCAAGCAACTTCGGCGCGTCGGCAAAATAAAAGATCCAGGCACCGCCCGTAGCGACGGCGATGACCAGCCAGACGGCATGCTTGGAAACGCGCAGAAAAAGCTTGCGGGTTGTCCAGGGGGCGGCGTCCAGGTTCATGCGCGCATTGCGGTCGCCTTCGATCGCGCGTTCCACGACAAGGAACAGGTCAACCCACACGGTCTGCGGGCAGGTATAGCCGCACCAGGCTCGCCCGACCGTCGACGTGATCAGGAAAAGGCCGACGCCGGCCATGACCAGCAGGCCGGCCACATAGTGAAATTCCTGCGGCCATATCTCGATGAAGAAGAAGTAGAAGCGGCGGTTGGCAAGATCGAGCAGCACGGCCTGGTCGGGGGCAAACGGCCCGCGGTCCCAGCGCAACCAGGGCGTCAGGTAGTAAATGCCGAGCGTGAGGACCATCACCAGCCATTTGAACCGGCGGAAGCGGCCGAAGGCGCGCTTGGGGAAGATCTTCTTGCGCGCGGCATAGAGCGGCTGGCGTATCCTGGCGGAGTTGACCGCTTCGGCTTCGAGCCGTTCTATCTGCTTGCTATCAAGCACGAGAAGCTCCGGTCATCAGCGGCGATTTTCGCGGCCGACGCCCGACCACCGGATCTGGCCGATGGTTGAGCAAGCTTTGCCGCATGGCGAGCGGCGTCGCGTTGATGAAGTTCAACCGCGGGATGCCGCAATGTGGGTCGAGGCCCGGCTCTCGCCGGGCCTCGTCGCTTGGCGGGGGGGAGGGCCGAGAATAGGCCGCCGTTCCTATTCTCCAGCGCCAAGCGAATGGACATAGACTGCAAGTTCCTTGACCTTGATCTCGCCGAGACGCCCGATCCAGGCCGGCATCACGCCTTGTTTCGGCGCGCGGACCTGGGCGGCGATGGCCGTCTCGCCCGGCCCATAGAGCCAGATCGCATCAGTCAGATCGGGTGCGCCGAATTCTCTGTTGCCCTTTGCGTTCTCACCGTGACAAGCGACGCAGTTGTCCGCGAAGACCTTAGCGCCGGGCTCGACCAGGCTGGCGTCTCTGACGGGTCCCGACAAGCTGGCGACATAGGCGCTGACTTGGGCGATCTCCTCAGGCGTGATGACGTCGCCAAAAGCGGGCATTTCCGACACACGCGTGTCGGGGTCTGATGTGAAGCGGATGCCGTGGGTGATCGTCTGCTGGATTTGCTCGGCGTTGCCGCCCCACAGCCAATCGTCGTCATTGAGATTGGGAAAACCGCTGGACCCTTGCGCGCCGGAGCCGTGGCACTGCACGCAATTGACCCTGAACGCCGCAAAGCCGGCTGCGACCGCGAACTCGCGCAATGCGTCGTCGGCAGCAATCTCCGACACGGTTTTCGATTCGACAGCCGCGACATATTTAGCCTTGGCCGCCTTCGCCGCCGCCAACTCGTTCTTGACCTCGTTGCGGCTCGAATAGCCGAGCGCACCCTTTGTTGCCGAGCTCAGCATCGGCCATGCCGGATAAGCGATGGTGTAGCCGATCGCCCAGGCGATAGTGATGTAGAAGGTGACCACCCACCAGCGCGGAAGCGGGTTGTCGAGTTCCTTGATGCCGTCCCACTCATGACCGGTCGTTGAGACGCCTGACAACTCATCGATATGCTGTGTGCTCATGATCAGTCGTCTTTGAGGGGAATGCGGGCGGCTTCATCAGCCTGGCCGCGACCGCCCGGTCGGAGCGCGATGGCAACGCATCCAGCAAAGAAGAGCGCCATGGCGAGCAGACCCCAGCTGTCGGCAAACTCCCGCATCAAATTGTAATCCATCGTGATTCTCCTTAGCGGTAGCCGGCGGCGTCGTCGTAGTTGTTGAAGTCGACCAGTGTGCCGAGCATCTGCAGATAGGCGACGAGGGCATCCATTTCGGTCACCTGTTGCGGGTCGCCGTCAAAGTCGCCGCCCTTGGCTTTCGGGTATCGGGCCTCAAGGCCTGATGTGTCGACGTTGGGATCGGCCTGCGCCATCAGGTCGGCGTTCGCGTGCGAGATCATGTCGTCAGTGTAGGGGACACCGACGCGACGGTTGGCGGCGAGGTGCGTGGAAAAGTCCTTCACCTCGATCGGCCTGTCCTTCAGGAAGGCATAGCTCGGCATGATGGATTCCGGCACCACGGAGCGCGGGTCGGTAAGATGCTGAACGTGCCAGCTGTTGGAGTAGCGGTCGCCGACGCGGGCGAGATCTGGGCCTGTGCGCTTGGATCCCCATTGGAAGGGATGGTCGTACATCGACTCGGCCGCCAGGCTGTAGTGGCCGTAGCGCTCCACCTCGTCGCGGAACGGCCTGATCATCTGGCTGTGGCAGAGGTAGCAGCCCTCGCGCACATAGATGTTGCGGCCGGCGAGCTCGAGCGGCGAATAGGGGCGCATCCCTTCCACCTTCTCGATCGTATTATCGAGATAGAAGAGCGGCGCGATCTCGACGATGCCACCGACGGTCACGACCAGCAGGGACCCGACGAGAAGGAGCGTGGTGTTCTTCTCGATGGCCGCGTGTCTGTCCATCAAGCCCATTTTCTGGCTCCTGAACGCACGGGCTTCAGGACGGAGATGGAGCCGGGCATCGGATCCTCCTCACGTTGGTAGCCAAAGATGGTCATGGTGATGTTCCAGGCCATGATCAGGGCGCCGGACAGATACATCGCGCCGCCGACCGCGCGCATGATGTAGTAGGGATGCACGGCGGCAACGGTTTCGGCGAAGGAATAGACGAGGAATCCCTGCTCGTCGTATTCGCGCCACATCAGCCCCTGCATGATGCCGGACACCCACATGGCCGCGGCGTAGACGACGATCCCGAGCGTCGCCAGCCAGAAGTGCCAGGTGACGAGGCGCAGCGAATAGAGGCGCTCGCGATTCCAGAGCTTCGGAACCATGTAGTAGATCGCGCCGAACGAGATCATGCCGACCCAGCCGAGCGCGCCGGAGTGCACGTGGCCGATTGTCCAGTCGGTGTAATGCGACAGCGAATTGACCGTTTTGATCGACATGATGGGACCTTCGAAGGTCGACATGCCGTAGAAGGCGATGGCCGTTACCATCATGCGGATGATCGGGTCGGTGCGCAGCTTGTCCCAGGCGCCCGACAGCGTCATCAGGCCATTGATCATGCCGCCCCAGGACGGCATCCACAGCATTATCGAGAACACCATCCCTAGCGTCTGCGCCCAATCTGGAAGAGCGGTATGGTGAAGATGATGCGGCCCGGCCCAGATATAGAGAAAGATCAGCGCCCAGAAGTGGATGATCGACAGGCGGTATGAATAGACCGGCCGGTTCGCCTGCTTCGGCACGAAGTAATACATCATGCCGAGGAAGCCGGCGGTCAGGAAGAAGCCGACGGCATTGTGCCCATACCACCACTGTGTCAGCGCGTCCTGAACGCCCGAGAAAGCGGAGTAGCTCTTCGAGCCGAGGAATGAGACCGGCATCGACAGGTTGTTGACCACATGCAGCATCGCGATGGTCACGATGAAGGAGAGGTAAAACCAATTGGCGACGTAGATATGCGGTTCCTTGCGCTTGATGATGGTGCCAAGGAAAAGGATCAGGTACGCGACCCAGACGATCGTCAGCCAGATATCGACATACCATTCCGGCTCGGCGTATTCGCGGCTTTCGGTGATGCCGAGCAGATAGCCGGTCGCGGCCATGACGATGAAGAGTTGGTAGCCCCAGAAGACGAACCAGGCGAGCTTGCCGCCGAACAGCCGGGCGCGGCAGCTGCGCTGGACCACATAAAGCGATGTGCAAATCAGCGCATTGCCGCCGAAAGCGAAGATGACGCCGGACGTGTGCAGCGGCCGCAAGCGGCCGAAATTGAACCAGGGCCCGACGTTGAGATTCGGATAGGCAAGCTGCAGCGCGATGACCACGCCCACCAGCATGCCGACAACGCCCCAGAAAACCGTAGCGATGGCTCCGTAGCGGATTGGTCCGTCCATGTAAGCTGCGGGGTCGATCGGAACTGCCGGCTTGAACTCGGTGTGGCGCATCAGCATCGCATTGAAGCCAGCCACGGCGAAAAACAGAACCCACATGTGCTGGCGAAAAGGCTCATCCACGCCAAAGCCGGCAGCCACCAGGGCTGCGAAAGCAAACAGGCTTAGAAGGACGATCTCTGTGCCGAATTTCATTGCAAGTCCCGATCTGGAAATTCCGGCGGACGCCAAATCCGCAGCGCATAAATTGCGCAGTCGCGGCCTGTTTGCCCTGATCCATGTCAGAGCGGCGCGATTTTGATTCAGGTGCGATCAGAAGGTGGCGATTGAACGAAGAAACGCAGCATGAGCAGGCCCGCTCACTGAACAAGTCCGGCGCCCACGGGCCGCTCCGGCGTGAAGGCGATTGCGGGCAATGTGATGACGCACGTGGGGCTTTAAAGTATGGCTGATGCCTTGCCGACGAGGCCGCTCCAAATGCCTTGGGACAGCCGATCATTCCGCTGCCTCGGTGACACTCGTAACGTCAAGGAGAGCGTCTTTTCTCCGCGGAGGCGCATTGACCTCGGCCGGGCCTAAGCTGCCTCCACCAGGCGATTGCGCGTCGAGCACCTCGAGGATCAATGGTTCGCAACGAGGTGCCCGAAAAATCCTGACAATCGGTCATGGTGATCCGAGAGATGCCATGCCACTTTTTCGAAGGCCTGCGGCGACGCATCGCGTTCGAACGTGAGCGTGCCCTGCCCCAGGCCAGGGTAAGCGAGGCAGGAGCGGCCGCTCAGATCTCGTTGATGGGGCGGTTGCGCCTCGGCCGCCGCCCACCGCAACGCTGTTCCAGCCGGCTCATGTTGTCTACGGTGACACGGCGGTTGTTTTCGATCCGGATCACGCCGTCCATTCTCAGTCTGGTCAGCTGGCGGCTCACCGTCTCGTTTGTGATTCCAAGGAAATCAGAGATGTCGGCACGCGTCAGCGGCAGATCGAAGCACGTCGACCTGGCCGCCGGGCCAACACTGGAGCCGATATTGCGGGCGATCATGAGAAGAAAGCTCGCTACCTTCTCAGGCGCCGTCTTGCAGCCCAGAGTGACCATCCATTCGCGTGCATCGTCGAGTTCGTTCAGCGTCTGCTTGAGCAGGCGATGCTCGAGCTCCGGTGATTGCTTCATCGTCTGTTCGATTGCCGCTTTCGGAAACGAACACAGCGAGACAGCCGTTGCCGCTTCGGCATGGATGGCGCTTTTCACCTTGAAGGGCTGTCCCAGAAAATCCGGCGCGAACTGGAGACCGACGATCTGCTGGCGGCCGTCCGAAAGGCTCTTCGTCAGCTTCACCACGCCCGAAAGCACGTTTGAATAGCTGTTGACGGCCTCGGCATCGCCAATCAGCTCGACGCCCGGTTCGACCCTATGCCGCGACGAAGTCTTGGCGAGCTTGGCCAAACGATCCGGATCGAGCGCGCCGCAGAGGCCGCGGTGCCGTGCCTGGCAAGACAAGCAATAGAGGGGGATGCCGGAACTGTGAATGTCGTGCCGTACTGTCATTTGATCGCTCTCCCGATCTGATCGCTCTCCCGGCCCAACCGCCGGCACGATAACAATCGACGGTAGAAAAATCCTTGCGGCAGTTTGTCGTGCTGGAGACTGACCGAAATCAGGGCTCTGCCTCGTCTGTCAGTCCACAGTCCCGGCGACGCAAACAGGTGGACCACGACATGCGACCGGAACTAGCGGCCAGGCTTGGCGAGAACGTCCCGCGCTATACCAGTTACCCGAGCGCGCCGCATTTCCATCCCGGTATCGATGCTGTCGTTTACCGCGGCTGGCTAGAGGCGCTCGAAGGCGGCGGCGAAATATCGCTTTACCTGCATGTTCCCTATTGCGACAGGCTCTGCTGGTTCTGCGCGTGCCATACCAAACACACGCGCCAGTATGAGCCGGTGGCCGCTTATCTGCGTTCGCTGTATGCGGAGATCGCGACGGTTGGCCGCCTTGTCAGCGGCAAGGGCCGAGTTCGCGCGGTTCATTTCGGTGGCGGTTCGCCGACCATGCTGAAGCCGCATGATATGGTGACATTGGGAGCGGCGCTGCGCGACAATTTCGACGTTCTCGACGATGCCAAGATCAGCGTCGAGATCGATCCGAACGATATGGACGGAGCCCGCCTCGACGCGCTTGCCGAAATCGGCATGACGCGGGCGAGCCTCGGCGTGCAGGATTTCGATCCGAAAGTACAAAAGGCGATCAACCGCGAGCAAAGCTTTTTGCAGACCAAGGCAGTCGTCGACGGGCTTCGTTCCCGGGGAGTAGATTCCGTGAACCTTGATCTGCTCTACGGCCTACCGCATCAAACCAGCGAAAGCGTGCGCTCCACCGTGGCGCAGGCGCTCACCCTGGAACCGGACAGGATGGCGCTGTTCGGCTACGCCCACGTGCCCTGGTTCAAGAAACATCAGACGATGATCGACGAGGCATGGCTCCCCGGTCCCGCGGAGCGGTTCGCTCAATCGCGACTTGCCGCGCGAGCGACCGAGGACAAGGGGTACGAATCAATCGGGCTCGATCATTTCGCAAAGCCGGGCGATGCGTTGGCGCTAGCGGCCCGCGCGGGGGCGTTGCATCGCAATTTTCAGGGCTACACCGAGGATTGCTGCGAGACGTTAATTGGACTTGGTTCTTCGTCCATCGGCCGGTTCCGCCAAGGCTACGTGCAGAATATGTCTTCGACCGGCGAATATCGGCACAGGGTGGAAGACGGGGGGCTGGCCGCCGTCCGCGGCATAGCATTTTCCGACGACGATCGCGTGAGGGGCTGGATCATCGAGCGACTGATGTGCGATTTCGCCTTCTCAGCGATCGACCTGGTGGAGAGCTTCGGGAAAGCCGGCCAAAGGCTCCTTCGTCAGGCAAGCTCCATCGCCCTTAAGGATCCTGCTCGACTGCTTGAACTCCAAGGCGACAGTTTCATCGTGCCGGCGGAAAACCGTCCCTTCGTAAGGAGCATTGCGGTCAAGTTCGACAAATATTTCGAAAGCGGAACGGCCAGGCACTCAGCAGCAGTCTGAGCACTTCAGCGTAAAACTGGGCCATCGGGTTTGATCGATTGCCAAGCCGTTCCCGCAGTACAGGAAGTTGCGGAGACTCATAGTTATTTGATGCAGATACCAGCTGGCGGTTTCTCTATGACGGCTTCGCGCTCTGCCCCAATCCCTAAGCGGCGTTCACGCGAGCTGGCCAGCCGCGACCGCCGTTCGCCACGCAGGTCGACTTGATCCGCAAAGCGCTGGAGAGTTCCGCTCGCGAGGACCTTGCCAATCGAACTTCATCCGGCTCGCCCTCCGCGCGGGCGACGACGAGCGATGCCACCGCGTTAGCGATGACATTCGTCAGCAAGCAGCACTCCGACATGAAATTGTCGACGTCAAGGATCAGGGTCATGCCGACGAACGGGGCGATCGGGACGACAAGGAGCGTTGTAGCCAATGTGACGAAGCCTGCACCGATAATGCGAGTTGCTTCCTTCGAAGGGAGCATGGCGACAAGAAGCAGCAGGATTCGATCGCCGATCACGAGATCGATGTTCGTTGCCTTGGCGATGGAGAGGGCCGCCAGCGTCATGTAGATGTTGGTGCATTCCAGATTAAAGGATTATCCAGTCGGGATGACCATCGCCAAAGCGATGCCAACAGAACCGAGAAGGACAGGACCTGCATGATGTCGACCTCCGCAAAGGCACCGACAATCGTGGCCGGGATGATGTTCATCAGGAAGCCTGGCACGGACTGCTCGTGGGCCTTTGCGGCATAGGCATCCACGGCCTGGACGTCGAGCGAGGCCGGATCGATGTTGAGGCCGGCGCCGGGTTGAATGACATTGGAGACGACGAGGCCGACGATCAGCGCGAGTGTCGAGAAGGTGAGGAAATAGACCATCGCCTTGCCGGCAACCCGGCCGACCTTCTGGAGATCGTTCATGCCGGCGATGCCGGTCGCAATTGTCAGGAAGATGACAGGCGCGATGATCATCTTGACGAGCTTAATGAAGGCATCACTCAGCGGCTTCAGGCTCTCGCCGAGCCCCGGATAGAAATGGCCGAGTGCGACGCCGAGGGCGATGGCGGCAACTGCTTGGGCGTAAAGCTTGGCATAGAAGGGTTTGCGGGGCGCGGGACTCGCACTGCGGACTTGTGGAGCTGACACTGTTCTTTCCCTGACCGGATCGAGGTGGGTTCCGACCTTCGCGGGCTTCTCCCATCGCGGCGCTCCGGTCGAACGCTGCACCGACGCCGCCGCGAGCACCGTGCCAAACCTCGGCGGCGCGAGAAACGCGCAGGACCTCTCACGCCGTGCTTATGCGGATTTCTGCACGCGCCGCTGGCGCGTGCCTTTCACCGAAAGAAGGGCCGACTGTGGGGATTGGAGTGTCGCTCTTTGCGTTACACGCTGCCTGGCAGCGGCTGGAAGGCCGTCGACGCAAGCTCTTTACGAGGCTGCGATCGGCATCTTGATGGTCGACATTTTGCTATGGCTATGCCCAAGGCCGTCTCCCCAGCGGGCGCTGGCTAGACTAATTTCCATCCATAAACGTGCGTATTTCAGTGCGTTTACAATGAGTTGCGCGCGATTGAAAGCGCCTTGAAGCGCCTTGACGGGCGCGGACGGGTCGAAGAGTGCTGTTTTGTCGCCAAAATAGTGTCATCGGCGCGTGCGGTGGCGGCCGGCGTGGGTCGGCGCGGGGCAACTGCGATGCCGGTCAGTTCAGGTCGGCTTGAGGCGGGTGAAGATGACGAGGTTGTAGGCCACGACCGAGGACCAGACGTAGGTCTTGAAGTGATCGAGGCCGCGCCAGGTGCAACGCGCTAAACCGTAAGCACGCTTGAGGCATGAGATGCCGGCCTCGATGCCGGCGCGGAAGTTGCGCAGCTTGCGATAGACCCACTTGCTTCTGACCATGTCCTCGATGCTAAGGCCAGCTTTCTTGTGGAAGGCCATGTCGGAAACGCCCCACGCTTTCGCCGTGGCCAGGTTGGCGCGAGTGGCGAAGCCACCATCGGCGGCCGCCTGCCGTGGTGCCTGACCATAGAGGGCGATGTGGCGCTCTAGCATCGGCAGCAAGCGGTCGCTGTCGGCCGGGTTGCCTGCTTCGATCATCAGATCGAGGATCATGCCGCTCCTGCCGGTGGTGAGGTTGAGCTTGTGGCCGTATTCGGTATCGCGGCTGCCTTTGACGATGATATCGGCATGCTCTTCGAACAGGCTGACCAACTTCTCGCCGGCGGGTACCGGCTCGCCGGCCAACACCCGCCGCTCGCTCTGTCTGATGATCCGTTCGACCAGCGGCCGATAATGACGAACCTGGATCTGCCACATGGACGGTTTGCTCGCCACCGCCAAACGCTCGCTCGCCTGCTCCAGATAGGCCAAGCTCGCACGGGTGATCGCGATCAGCTCGCGGTAGAGTTGGACCCGGTTAGGTCGACCGCGCGTGAACTGGATTTTGCGAGCCCGCTTCTTGGCTGCGCGGCAGTGATCGCGCCATACCATGCTGGTGCCGCCAATCAAGACATCAGCTCGCTTCAGAAGGCGCACCATGACCCGCACGGCATCCCAAAGCAGGCTGCTGTCACTCGGCTCGTGCATGAGTGCCGAGATCACGGTGCTGTCCAGCCGCACCACTGCGCCGTCTTCGAGCTTCGCCTGTCGAGCGCTCGACAGCAGTACCCGATTGATCTCTTCCCAGGTCTCGGGCCGCAGCGCGCTGATCGTCTTTTGCAGCACTGACTTCTGCGGGCTCCATGACAATGGTAGGCGGGCAAAGGCGCGAAACGAGGCAGAGTCCTCAAGATGGAACGCCAGCTCCTGATAGCTCAGCTGCCGATATTGCTTGAGAAGCGCGCAACGCAGCACCGCTTCAGCAGGCAGGCCTTGCCGTCCGGTAGCCTTGACACCGACCCGGACCAAATCGCGCGCCACCAAGCCAAGCAGATCGCGATGCTCGTCCAGCCAGCGCGACATTGCCTCCAGTTCGCGTCCGATCTCGTGCGTGGCGAAAACATCGAATATACTCGCTTGGACGGTGCGTTCTTGGCGCATTGTCGGCTCCGGCGGTGTCAGGACTTTGGAATCAGTGGCATGATCCAAGATACCTGAAACCGCCGGGCCTTGCTCGCGCGCAAAGCTACGATTCACTCAATAGAATCAATCGCTTGCTGTTTATGGACAGAAACTAGACTAGACGCCTCTCTTGTTACCCCAGAGCATAACGTGCAGCTGTGGCAACACGCGGGCTTCGAACCACCTGTCGCGGGTCACGCTATCAACCAGCCACTCCATGCGTTTCATTATTCCGTCAAGGTCGACAGGCGCGTCTTCATTTCCGGGGCGTGGGGGTGTGTGATTGCCGGGTTGCAGATAGACTGGAAGTCGCGGAAATCTCGCGGCGGCCTCTTTCGCGTAGGCGTAGTCAATTTCGTCGAAAACAACGAGCTTGAGCACGACTTGCGGCTTGTCCTGTGCCGCCTGGAGGCACGCCTCGACAGCGGCCCAATCGGTCGTCATTTCGCTTGACGGCGGCTTTGGGCTGAGGACCAGCACGTCAAGGTCGGCAAACCATTCCCTGACCACGGAACCTTGGGTTTCGAGCGCAAATCGGTAGCCCTCATCACGGCCTCGCTTGATGAGCGCACCGAAAGGCTGGATAGCCGGATTGCCGCCTGACAGCGACACCATCAACGGGCGGCCGCCAGAAAGCGCGACCACGTTTTGCCACACCGCGTCGGAGGACATCACCTCCCATTCATGGCGGAATTGGTTGCCCACCGCATGCAGGCTGTCGCACCAGCAACATCGATAATCACACCCGCCGGTTCTGACGAAGACCGTCGGCAGACCGATGAGCACGCCCTCGCCCTGGATCGTCGGCCCGAAAATCTCACTCACGCGGATTGCGGGATGCGTATCGGTCATGGCCGGCATTCCGCCCATGTTTTCGGCGTTTCGCTCACCCGCACGGCCGAGGTTTCGGGCAGGCGTGCCTTGCACCATTCATAAAAATGTCTGGCCAGATATTCCGCCGTGACTTGCTCATGCTCCAGCACGTGGTTGAGATGTCGGTGGTCGAAGCTCTCGTCGATATAGCGTTTGAGCGGCGCCAAATCGTGATAGTCGCGCACGAAGCCGTGCTCGTTCAGTTCCTTAGCCGAAAGCTCCACTTCGACGATGTAGTTATGCCCGTGCAGGCGCGCGCACTGGTGGTCAGGCGGCAGGGACGTGAGCTGATGCGAGGCCGAGAAGTGGAATTGCTTGGTGATGCGGAACATTTACGCGCTCCTCCTCTGCAGCGCGCCGAGCCAGAAGTCGGCGTCCTCGTAGTCGGTGGGGTCCGGGTGCCTAGAGAGATGAAAGGCCTCGCGCCGCTCGACGCAGGTCCCGCACCGTCCACAGTGACGCTCGCCGCCCTTGTAGCAGGACCAGGTCTGCGCAAATGGCGTGCCGTGTCTTGCTCCATCCTCAACGATGTCCGCCTTCGTGAGGTTCACATAAGGCGTATGAAGGCGAATGTTCGCGTAGCCGTCGAGCGCGCGGTCTTGCATCATCTGGAAGGCGTCGATGAAGGCTGGCCGGCAGTCCGGATAGATGAAATGATCCCCGCCATGCACGGCCGTCGCCACCGCGTCAGCGTGGTGCGCGGCGGCGAAGCCGAAGGCGATGGCCAACATGATGGCGTTCCGGTTCGGCACCACCGTGACCTTCATGGTGTCTTCGGCGTAATGCCCGTCGGGCACGTCCACATTATCGGTCAGCGCGGAGCCGGAAAGGCCGCGGCCGATTTCACGGATGTCGATGATGCCGTGCGGAACGCTCAGTCGCTCCGCGCAAAGACCGGCGAAGCCCAATTCCTTGCTGTGCCGTTGGCCGTAATCGAAAGATAGGAGGCCAGCGAGCTCGTACTCCGCTGCCACCTTGTGAGCAAGGGAAACGGAATCCAATCCGCCGGAGCAGACGACGAGAGTCTTCATGGTTTGGGGGTTCCTGTTTTGACCGGGTAGGCTGCGACCGGAGATTTCTCTGCGCTCCCAGTACCCCAGGGAGTCTCGTTTGTGAACGGGGGATGAGTTTGATGCGCTGACGTGCCGCTGTGCTCAGGCGGTCTGAGCCTGCAAGAAACACGAAACTAACGAAACGGCCCTCTTCAGTGCACGTCCAAACCCAGGCATATTGATGAGAGGAGCCGATCAGACGTGTGATTGGAATGGCCAGCGGTGGTCGCCGCCATTCCAAGCTCGACCCGCATCGTGCGTTTCTGCTTGGCCGTGTGGTCGAGAAGTATGACATCACTATGCCGGAGCTTGCCGCCGAATTGGCCGCTGCTGCAGGCGCCCAGGTCGCTCCTGCCTCGATCTCGCGCTGGCTCATCAGGAACGGCTATCGCTTTAAAAAAACGCTGCTGGCCAGCGAGCAAGATCGTCCCGACATCAGCAAGGCACGGCAGGAGTGGCAAGCCAGGCGTCAGCCGCGGATGCGGCTAGCCCCGCCTGCTGCCACCAGGCCCAAAGCAAGCCGAGGCATCGCTCCGACGCCCTCCGACGGCCGAAATGGTCGGCTCCCGGCCGCGCACTTTCCGCAACGATCTGGTCCCTTCTCCGCCGGCGTCCAGCAGCGCGGCCTGCGTTGACTGGTAATCACTTCACGCGGCGACGATGATCATCTTCGTGCACCTTGACGCCCAGCAACATCTGTTATCCCATTCCATCCCATGTATTCACGACCCATTCCGCCGAAATAGCCGAACGAATATCGTCATCTTCCTGATAATGATGCGGCTGCGCTCAACCGCTGCCTCCAAGATACGCCTTGTCCGCTCGGCAATCCTCACGCCAAGCCGCCCAATCTGCATTTTGTGCTAGAATGCTTCTCAGATCGAAGATGTGGAAACAAACTGCCATCAAAGATTTGACCGAGGTTCTTTGCGACATAATCGGGAGTGCAGTTCTCGTCTTCACGCAACTCACCGCTGCTATTGACGCCAGTGGTTACGAGAAGTGAGTCGAGCCCGACAGCCTTTGCGCCCTTGATGTCAGTATCAACCTGATCGCCGACCATCAAAAGACGGTTGGTGCCGGCCCGAGCGATACATTCTTCGAAAATCGCCCTTCCGGGCTTACCCATAAACTCTACTGAGATTGGAGGAGCTCCGAAGGGCGCCAGCCCTGCGTGAAGCATTGGCCCTATTATGCCTGGTCCAAAGACGAGCGCGCCGTTTATAGGATAAATAATATCCGGGTTTGCCGATATTATACAGGGCATCTCGCCCGTGTCGACCAGCCTGCGCTGAAACGCGGACAGGATGTGATCGGCAGCCCGTTTAAAATCGAAACCTTCGTCATCGAGCACGACGAGCGAGTCGAATGTTTCGGCCGTGTCAGCGCAATGAAGGTTCGGGTGCTGGCCGAACATGTCATGCGCAGCGCATCTACTGCCCAGGTAGCTAACTCGCCGCCCCGCCGCTAACTCTTCGAGTACGCGGTGTCGTGCGACACCTCCTGCTGACACAATACGATCGATTGCCGGAATCGGAAGTCCAGCGCGGCGAAGACGCGCAAAGATCGTCGCATCCGATCCACTACTGATATTTGTTACTATGTAGTACGGTTGGCCTGACAAATTGAGTTGGGCCAAGGTATCAACAGCGCCCGGGAGGGCATCAGTTTCGCTGATCAGGACCCCTATTGCGTCGAAGAGTATCGCGTCGTAGCGACCTGCCAATGTCGGAGAAAGACGCTCGGGAGTTGACAGGCCGTCAGCGATTTCGATCGGCTGGCTTTGTTGAGTACCATCGGTCATGATTCACCCTGAGCAAGTTTCTTGCCAGGCACGACTATCGCTTCGGGCGGGATACTGGCCTCGCACATTTCGCTATAAGCCCAGGCCAGCCATTGGCACAAAATTGCCAAGTCTTCTGCCTCGACAGTGGGCCCCGCCCATATTCGAAATCCCGGTGGTGCGTCGCCGTAGCTCCAGATGTCAAACGCCGCCCCTTCGGCTTCGAGCAAATGGATCATCTGCCCAGCAATTTTGCCGGTGCCGTCTTTTTCGCCACCGGTGATTTTCTCGCCCATGAGGCGAAGGGTAATTGAACAGGAGGAGCGTGCTGCCGGGTTGGTGCAAGTCCAATCAAGCCAAGGGGTTGCGTTCACCCAGTCGGCCATCACAGCATAATTGTCGGCGACTCTGTTCAAAAGCGCTGGTAATCCGCCGCACGCTTCGGCCCAGTCGAGCGCAGAATGAATATCCTCAACAGCGAACATGCTGGGGGTCGAGATTGTCCGGCCGTCATAGAATGCCTGGTTCACGGATCCGTCAGAGTTGTGTAACCTTAGCAGCCTGGCAACAGGTTTGCGTCCGCCGGTTTTCAGCCGTTCCTGGGCTCGAGGCGAGAGTGCGATCATGCCATGGCCGCCTTCGCCACCGAGCGCCTTTTGCCATGACCAGCACAGAACGTCGATCCGATCGAAGTCGATGGGCCTTGTAAAGGCTGCCGAGACGGCATCTGCGATCACAAGCCCACCACGACCCGAAAGAATCCATTCAAGATCCGGTGGACAAACGCCGCTGCTAGTGCCGTTTAGCACTAGAACAACGTCGTGATTGGGGTCGATTCCGCTAGTGTTTGGAAAATCTCCGAAAGCACAGCTGTGCCGCCTCTGGGGAGCAAGTGCCAGCGAATCAATCTCATCTGCCCAATATTTCGAGAAGCTGTCTGACAAGAATGTCTCGACTGGAACCGGGCCGAGTAGATTTTGCAAGGCCATGCTGCAGGCGCCAGTGCCCGAACCGGGCACGATTCCGCAGAGCCAGCTATCAGGCAGCTCAAGCAATGAAGCCATGCGCCTGATTACCGCCCCCAGCCTTTCTGCTCCCGCGGAGCTTCGGTGGCTTCGTCCGACATAGCGCAACATAGCGGGATCCACACTCCAACCGGGATGTTTGCGGCAAGGGCCAGATGAAAACCGCGGATCGGACGGGAGGGCCGGTGGTTTCTCAACCGCATTTGGTAGAGCCATGGCTTTCTCCAATTTGGCAAAAAGGGACACCGAAACAGAGACATCTGCGGTCAGGCGATGTCCTCCGCCATCAGCGCCGACAGCCTTTCATTGGCAAAACTCGTTCGCTCATCGGGGTGGAGACACGAAAGACGGTTGATAATCGCGGCGTCAGATAATGTCCCGCCTTCACGTAGCTTTTGAACATAGGTCGGATGGATAAAGTTTGAGCCGGCGAATTGATAAGCGACGCTGCTGCCCCAACCATGCCGTTTGCGGAGCGGATCGAAGTACCGCAGGACGTGCTCAAGGAGTGCCCGTTCCTTCGATGTTTCGAGGCCCGCAAGCATCGGCAGGAGCTGCTCACTGGCCGCATTTCCTGCCCCGCGACCCATGCCGCCCATAGTGCAGTCTATCCAAGTCGCTCCCGCCATAGCCGCGGTTAGTGAATTGACCAGCGCATATCCGCGGTTGTCGTGGCCGTGGAAACCAATGTCAGGTTCAATTCGCACAGCGAACCGATCAATAAACTCTTGAACTCGAGCCGGCGTCATGGAGCCAAAGGAATCGGCAATATAAAGCACCTCGACGGCGTCGACCTGCTTTGCCTCTTTCAGGCACATCTCAACCTCCGCCGCATTCGCGGCGTCGATTTGCATGACGTTTAAAAATACGCGGAAACCCTTCTGAGCCAACTCGGCGCAAATACTCCTAGAGGCAGCCAAATTGTTGTAATGCGTCGCCAAGCGGATGGTCGTGATAGCCCCGCGTATTAGTCCTTCTGTCAGGCGGGCCACTGCAAGGGGCACCGGCAGTTCACTCGCGAGCACATCCTTGGCGTCGATCATCACGCATGCCTCGACCAAGAGAGCGGCCGCCACCTGTTCGGCCTTAGAGCTTGTTAGGTTTGCGAAATATCCGTGACTTTTAGGTTTTCCAACGAGTCCCAGTTCGACCATGCGCACTGGAAGAGTGTTTATGGTATCCACATAGTCCGACACCAGTTCCGGCGCAAAATCCCAATCTGTGTAGTAGCCACCATCGCGCAAGGTGCAGTCTAAGACATTCAATCCAGCCGGTATATTGCCTACCATTACTAAGGCTCCCAAATACAGCAATAACAAGAAGCATCCTGCATCAGTTCGCAGCGTAACCCCCATCGACATAGAGAATCTCGCCTGTTACGAACGACGAAGCCGGGCTCGCGAGGAAGATGTATGGCCCGAAATACTCGGACAAATTGCCACGGCGTCGCATCGGAGTGAGCTCCACTGCGCGGCGCTGATAGGGGCTGTCGAGGTTGGGATGCACCCCATCCATGAAGTTGTTGATGAATCCAGGCGCGACAGCGTTTACACGAATACCCTTGTTGGCCCATTCCACCGCCATGGTGCGCGTCAGTTGATTGACGCCCCCCTTGCTCGCAGCATAGACGGCCAGCCCCGGTATCCCGAGCGAACTGGCGACCGAAGATGTCATGATGATGCTCCCGCCGCCTTGATCCAGCATGGCTTTGGCGGCGAACTTGGCACAATAGTAATAGCCACGCAGATTGGTATCGACAATTTCGTCCCATTCCGGCTCTTCGTAGCAATGCGCTGGCTTGATGATGTCGACACCCGCGTTGCAAACCATCACATCGATCTGCCCAAACCGGCCGACCGAGCCACTGATTAGTGCCTTGCAATCATCGTGCGACCTCACATCAGCGCGGATGGCAATCACGTCAATATTTTGGCCCGCAAGTTCGGCCTCTGCTTCGGTCAATTCTTCAATATTGTGCGAGGAAAGGACTATCTTTGCCCCTAGCCTTCCGAAGCAGGTGGCGAGCGACTTTCCCAGGCCGCGACTCGAGCCTGAGATGCAGACTACCTTACGAGCAACACCAAAGAGCTCCTGGTACCCTTCCGCGCCAATCCCGGAATTGCGAGTTGTGTCAGACATAATTGTTTACCACTCCAACTATAATTTTCGCTTATTCACACCAAGGTGCTCCTTCGGCAGCCAGTTTAACGTGGCGCAAATCGCAAAACGGCCTCGTATTGCGGACTGCGCTTCATGCGCTCCAATCCAGCCGCGTGGTATTGTTCAACATTTCGACAAATCAAAAGTATATCGAAACTCATGGAGTGCCTCGTCGCCCGCAGTTGCCTCAACCACCTCTTCACAATTCACTTTACGCCAATAACCGGGCTCTCGCTGTGAAAGATCGACTATTTTGAATTGATCGCACACCATCAGGCGCCTGGTTGGTCGGTTTGCGGGTTTATTTCCAAGGGTTAGAAGACTAAAGGGGGAAAAGAGATCCTGCTCAGGACGATCTCGAATGCGCGAATAGGCGATTAAGGGGCTAAGACCGACGACGGCTCTCCTTGGGTTGGCTTGGTTCATGCGACGGCTCCTTAGTCCGACGAATTGCTCAGACCGTAGCACTCAGTCCACCATCGATGACGATCAAAGTGCCGCTGACATAGGCCGCGCGGGGGCTGGCCAAGAATGTCGCGACTGCTGCGAATTCTGAGGGATCGCCGAGCCGTCGGGCCGGCGTTCTATCCTCAAGCGCACAGATAGCTTCGGCGTGGTCGCCCAGTCGATTGGCTTCATGAATTGCCGTGCTGTGCGCACCAGGAGCGAGCACGTTTACGGTGATGCTCTCGCCCGACAATTCTTGAACGAGTGCGTGGCAGTAGGGCACCAGCCCCGCTCGTGCGACACCCGACAGTGCGAAATGTGCTGGGGTCCGTACGATAGCCTCGGAAGCGAGCATCAATATTCGCCCCGCCTGTGAGCGCCGCAGATAGGGCAAGGCAGCCGTAACTAGATTTATCGAAGGCAAAAGCACCCGGTCAAACGCATCGTGGAAGTCCTTAGGCGTCATGGCAGAGGGTGGGCCGGCAGAAACACCGCCGCAATTCGTCACCAAGATGTCGATGCTCTGAAAATGCGCTGCTGTCTCGGCAATCCAAGCCGCTGCATCCGCACAATCGGTAACATCGGTCGCGCGCGCCAACACTTTGGCCCCTTTGCTGCGCAACCGGTCCACTGCCCTTTCCAGCCGCACTGAGTCCCGTCCACAAATGGATAGGCGGCACCCTTCATTCGACAGCTCCTCAGCTGTGGCCAAACCTAAGCCGCTGGAGGCGGCCGCGACCATCGCCACCTTGCCGTCAAGCCGTAAGTCCATCTCACAATGCTCCTTGGCACCCCTGCAGACAGCAGAGCATGCGCCGTGCCAAACGAAAAATGGCCTAAAACAGTATGATATCCGTGCTGATAAACGTCTGTTTTTGCTCTTACGTCGGATTCCCGACATGTATGTCTCTTTCACTTGGCTCGGATTCCGCCGGCTCGGCGGCGACTTCGAACGATCCATCGTCAGCGGGCGAGGCGCGTATATCCATCTTGTCCATGCACTTCACGCTGCGCCGCCGGAGGAAGGGGCGGAATAGATCGAGAGCGTGCGACCGACGACCAGCCCGGACTCGACAATTGCACGCTCACGTCAAGCCCTGTCCAGGCGACCACCCAACCGGCACCGCCAAGTGTGAGCACGATAGTCGCCACCACCAGCGAAGGTGTGAAGTGTAGCGCGACAATCTGGGAGAGAGGTGCGCGACAATCTGGATGAGAATCTGGCGTCGCGGCGGGTGTGATGATTGCGGCTTTGATTGACGCGCGCAAGTGCTTTGTCAGGTTGATTGTCGCGGCGCGTCAATCAGGGGCGATGTTGGCGGGTGTTGCGTATGAGGCGGGCCGCCCTGGCCCCTTTCTGCGCTCGACCGCCTGGCGACGCCTGTAGCTTTCGACATTCATCTCGAAGATGGTGGCGTGATGGACGAGCCGGTCGACGGCGGCGAGCGTCATGGCGGGGTCCGGGAAGACCTTCCCCCACTCGCCGAAGGGCTGGTTGGCGGTGATCAGCATGGAGCGTCGCTCGTAGCGGGCGCTGATGAGCTCGAAGAGCACGCTGGTCTCGGCCTGGTCCTTGGTGACGTATGCGAGGTCGTCGAGGATGAGCAGGTCGAACTTGTCGAGCTTGGCCAGCGCGCTCTCGAGGGCGAGGTCGCGACGGGCCTGCTGCAGCTTCTGGACGAGGTCTGTGGTGCGCGTGAACAGCACTCTGTAGCCGTGCTCGATGAGGGCGAGACCGATCGCCGAGGCGAGATGGCTCTTGCCGGTGCCGGGCGGGCCGAACAGGAGCAAATTTGCACCTTTCTCCAGCCAAGTGTCGCCGGCAACGATGGCCATGACCTGAGCCTTGGAGATCATCGGCACGGCCTCGAACGCGAAGGTGTCGAGGGTCTTTCCGGGCAGGAGGCGGCCCTCTGCGAGGTGGCGCTCGATGCGGCGGCGATCGCGTTCGGCCAGTTCGTGCTCGACGAGCGCGGTGAGGAAGCGTGCGGCGGGCCAACCCTCCTTGTCGGCCTGCTCGGCGAACTGCAGCCAGATCACCTTGCTGGCGGGCAGCCGCAGCTCGTTGAGGAGCAGGCTGAGCCTGGCGGGGTCTATGGAGAGGTTCTTCATGCCGCATCTCCCATCACGGGCTCGTGGTTGGCGCCGATGAGTGTCTCGTAGGCCTGAAGCGGTGCCAGGCGGACGACGACATTGGGCAGGCGTGCGGGATCGGGCGTGAAGCGGGCACGCAGGGCAGCCATGTCGGGGAGCCTGTGACTGTCGAGGCAGACGGACAGTTCGTCCGCCAGCTCGCTCTCGCAGCCGCGCTCGTGGGCCATGGCCAGAAGCTCGACCATGAAGCGGCAGGCCTGGCGCTCGGGCAGACGCTCGACGAGGAGATGACGTGCCGGTAATTGACGACCTGATCGTGCTTGCCGGACGGGGAGGCACGCCCGCGCGGCAGTGTCATGAGATGCGTGCCGCCGATAAAGACATCGAGCCGGTCGTCGTAGAGGCGCACGCGCAGGCGATGACCGATAAGGCGCGACGGCACGGTGTAGAAGACCTTGCGCAGCGTGAAGCCGCCCGATGAGGTGACGCGCACGCTGAGCTCCTCAAAATCGGCGGTGCGCCGCTCAGGCAGGTCCCGAAGCTGGGTGCGCTCGGCATCGATGCGCTTGGCATTGCGGGCATTGCGGCGACCGACGATCTCGTCGACGAAGCGGCGATAGGCGGCCAGGTCGTCGAAATCGCGCGACCCGCGCAGCAGAAGCGCATCCTCGATCGCCCGCTTGAGATGGCCGTGCGGGCCTTCGATGGCGCCGTTCTCATGGGCGACGCCGGCATTGTTGCGCGAAGCCGTCATGCCATAGTGCGCGATGAGTTCCTCATAGCGGCGCGTCAGGTCCTCGCGCGCGTCCCTGTCCAGGTTGCGGAAGGCCGCCGAGAGGCTGTCGGAGCAGTGCTCGCGCGGCACGCCGCCGAGCGACCAAAGCGCGTTCTGCAGACCCTCGGCCAGAGCAACGAAGCTCTCGCCGCCAGCACGACGTGGGCGTGCTCGAAGCCGGAATAGGCGAGCCGGAAATGGTAGAGCCGGTGGTCGAGCGGCTGACCGGTGATCGTGACGCCGAAGGCGGCCATGTCGGTGAAATCCGACAGCCCGAGCCGGCCGGACTCGTGCACCTGGCGGAAGATGACCTCCTGTTCCTCGCCATGAACGGCGCGCCAGGCGCGGATGCGCCGCTCCAGCGTACGGCGCACGCCCTCGCCCAACTCGGGATGACGGCGCATCATCTCCTCGAAAACGGCCACAGACCGAATGCCGGGCCCGGCCTTCAACAGCGGGACGACTTCGGCGTCGAAAATGTCGGCGAGCGGATCGGGGCGCCGGCGGCCGCGCAGCTCCTTCTTCTGCGAGGGAAGTCTTGGATCCGTCTCGATCCGGTAGGCCGTTGCCACGCTGATCGATGCCTTTGCCGCGGCAAGGATCGTCGGATGGGTCTGTCTGAGCTTCATGTAAAGCCTCATCTGATGGTCGGTTACGTGGCGGCCGGGCACAAAGTGATTCCTCCGAATCGGAAAAACCACCGGCATACCCGGCCGACCGCGACCACCAGACAGACCCTGAAAACGGGCCGCCGCCGCTGGACGGAAACTCCGGTCGGGCTACGCCCTCCCTACGTTCCCGCCCAGCGGCGTTCTCATCCTGATTGACGCTGCACTCTCACCTTGATCGCCGCGCCGCAGGTGCCCCTGTCCCGGATGGTCGCACCATACGCCGAAGATCGCTCATCTCCAGCGGAGATCGGATGGCACCGTCATGATCATACCGGTTACGAATGCGATCGAGGCGCTGAACTCGAAGCTTCGCCGCGCCGTCCGCACCACCGGCCACTTCCTCAATGACGACACCGCCATGAAGCTGCTATATCTGGTGCTCAACCACGCGCCGAGGATGGAAACGACCGCCGCGCGAGTGGTTCGAGGCCAAGACACAGTTCGCCGTCGTCTTCGGGAGCGCTTCGTCGGCAATGACGAAACCGGCCTCGCGCATAGAATTCCTAACAGTCCCGCGTGACCTTGCAGAGGCCAAGGTCGACCTCGCCGCATGGCTATCCAAATGGGCGTCCCCACTATCCCCGGCTGATCGCCTGGGTCGAGGGGAACACCGAGCTGACGCTCACCTCCTTCCGGCTGTCGCGCCAACACCACAGCCACCTCAAGAGCACCAACATGCTGGAGCGTCTCAACGGGGAGATCAGGCCCCGCACCTATGTCGTGCGATAACCCCGAGAGCTGCCTGCGTCTCGTCAGGGCTTTGGCCGTCGAAACCCACGAGAACTGGATGGAGGCAAATCGCTACATCAACATGGATGATTTGCGCGAACACAGGAAGCTCGCACCACGCCAAGCCGCATGACCAGCCATCATGGCCGCCCCGTTTTTGCAGATCTTGACGCACACAACCTCACAGACAGCATCATTGCGGGGTCAAGCCATGGGGAGGGCAAACGCGGGTCTCGGGCTGCGCAAAGAACAGCTAGCTGTCTCAACATGGCTGAACAGACATCTTGTCGGCGACGAGGAGCGTCGAGTTCCCAGAGGCACAGCCAGTAGACTGTTGGCGGGCAAAGTGATTCTATCAACATTCCAGAAGGTAGTCACCGTGATCCGAGGCGCATCTGGCCATCCCATTTCAAACGTTGGTCGGATTGCATTGACCAAGTACACTTTCTTGGTCCGGGCAAGCGAGCGACCGCTCCTGAACAACGGCTTCCTTAAGTGTCGTCTGTGAAGGAACGACCATAAAAAGGTCGCACAAGGCGCCACTTCAGTTGAGATCAGCTATCACCAAGCCGCCTTCGCTTTTCATGATTAGAAGTGGTAGGTGACACCTGCGCCTATCAACCACGGATCGAGAGCAGCTTTTCCTGCTAGTTTCGCGCCGTCCACCGTGACGTCGAAATCTGGCTTGAGGAAAAGCTTCTTCATGTCGAAGTTGACGCCCCAATGTTGGTTCATCATGTAGTCAAATCCTAACTGCAGCGCGACGCCGAACGTGTTCTTAATATCGAGAGCATCGGCACTGCCGACATCCTGGTTATAGAAGATCGTGTAGTTCACGCCGGCACCGACATAAGGCATGAATGCGCCGAAATTGGTAAAGTGATACTGCAATGTGAGCGTGGGCGGTAGCAGCCAAACCTTGCCGATGTTGCCCAGCCCGCCGATCTCTCCCTGGCCGTTGACGTTTGCGTAGGTGGTGCCAAGGATAAGCTCGGTGGCGATGTTGTCCGTGAAAAAATAGGAGATATCGAGTTCCGGCGTCACGGTGTCCAAATAGGAAAGATCGGAGCCGGGCACCCCATTAACGTGGCCCGAATCCTCGGTGATGACCCCCAGCGCGCGCAGTCGGATCTGCCAAGGGCTTGGCCATTCCGCGACCGGGACTCCCGCCTGCGGGACGTTCGCGGCTTGCGCAAGCTCGGCCGCGACGGCCTGCTGTCCCATCACCATCAGGACAAGGCCCGTTGCTACTCCCCGGGCCACGCCCATTCCCTTTCTCTGCATGATATTCTCTTCTCCTTGTGATCAGGGGAATCTTGTCGGGACGGTCGAAAATCGTCGTCAGAGCGTCGCGATCGCGATCGAACTGCTTTCCACCGAAGTGCTCCAGGGTCCCTGGCCGACTGGCTGGCGGTCCATGGATGTGCCCGTTCTCCTTCTACATCTTAAGCCAAAGATAGTGATCGTCGTCGGGAGAACTCAGCGTTGGGTGGAAATCGAATGCGGTCATGCCCGGACAACGTGAAAAATGATGTCGACTGGAAAACAAGCGCGAGGTTCTCCTCCGGCTCGGGAAAGCTTAGTTTTCGCGGCGGCGATCGCATGTTTACTGGGCGTGATCATGATGAGTTCTCCCAGTCCGCGCCGCGGCAACGCATTTGCGCATACGACTGCAAGTGTCGTGCCAACTAGGAAAATGATTGCAGAACAACGCGATCACTTTACAGCGCCGTGTCTCATGTCGGACATCGTCAAAGATCCGACAACAAGTGCAACCAGCATCGCCATGGTCCTGATGAGTGTGACGGGTTGCTGGAGGCGGGTACCGGTGACAGGGAGCGAATGATCACAACCTTCAATCGCACTTCACAGAGAACACATGCGAGAGAGGCGTAATGGCGGTAATCAACCTAAGACCGATCAAAGGCAATTGGTCAGACCGATTTGAACTCGGCGCTCACACGACGGGAGGTGTCTATCTCGGTGTGAACACGGACATGTCTATGACACCACGCGTTCTGACGTTGGCGAGTTGCTCTACCGCTTACCGTGTACTACCACGTCATTGACATGGAAGCTCGACGAGTAATGCGTCACGCAACGAAGGGCGTCTAGTGAGCGATATGCAGTGCTGGATCGCCGTCAGCACGCCCTACGAGCCTCGGCAGCTAAAACCTTCCATGACCGACCTCCAAGGAGCAGCTATAAACGCGACATTGGAGGATTGGGTACTCTGGAGGCCATGCTGAAGTGGCAGCACAAGACACAGCTGCCACTGCCTGATCATTTCCAGTGCCGGAATTTCGTTTTTGCCGCGCCGAAGTCTCGGCTACGAGATCGAACAGGACCGCTAAACTAGCAAATCCTCCGCTGGCAGCCTCAGCAAAGCTGGCTGAAGTTTTTTTCCTTCGTCCTGGCAAGAGTGGGCGCGGTGCGCCCGGAGGTAGCCACGGCTGATCGATAAGAGCGAGAAAGAACTTGGCTCAACTGTAAGGTCGAGCACCAGTTGCTGTAAGGCGTCGCGAATTGCTTGTGAAGGAAGGCTGTTACGAAAAGGAAGGCGGGTTTGACCCCGCCTTCAGACTGCTGACAAAACCCCTGGCGTTAGCCGGGGGTTTTTGATTCACTGGGTCATGTTGAAGCGACCCGCCCCCGAACAGACCGCGCTTGAGATGGTAACGTTGGACCAACTGGTTCCGGCGGATCATCTGCTTCGCAAGATCGATCGAGCGATCGACTTCTCCTTCATCCACGATCTGACGGCGCCGCTGTATTGCGCGGACAACGGCCGGCCGCCGCTGGATCCGACCTTGATGTTCAAGGCCTTGTTCATCGGCTACCTGTTCGGAGTTCGCTCGGAACGTCAGTTGGTGCGCGAGATCGAGGTCAACGTCGCCTATCGCTGGTTCCTGCGGCTGAAGCTGACGGACAAGGTGTTCGACGCCTCGACACTGTCGCAGAACCGTCGGCGGCGCTACCAGGACGAGAGCATCGCGCAAGCGATCTTCGACCGCATCGTCGAGCAGGCGATCCGGGTGGGTCTGGTCGACGGCACGGTGCTCTATACCGACAGCACGCATCTGAAGGCCAACGCCAACAAGGGCAAATACGACCTTGCCATGGTCGCCAAGTCGCGTGCCGACTACTGGGCCGATCTCGACCGCGCGATCGAGGCCGAGCGGGCGCTGCATGGCCAGAAGCCGCTGAAGGACAAGCAGCGCAAGCCGCCTGAGAAGCAGACCAAGGTCTCGCGCGCCGATCCGGAGGCCGGCTACATGGTGCGCGAGGGCAAGCCGAAGGGCTTCTTCTACCTCGATCACCGCACGGTGGATGGGCGCTGCGGCATCATCACCGACACATACACCACGCCGGCCAACGTGCACGACTCGATCGTCTATCTTGGCCGGCTCGACCGCCAGGTGGAGCGCTTCGGCTTCACGGTGGCGGCGGCGGGGCTGGATGCCGGCTATGCCACGCCGGGCATCGCCAAGGGACTGGAAGACAGGAACGTCCGGGGCGTCATCGGCTATCGCAACCCGAGCCCGCCAAAGCCCGGCAAGATGCGGAAGAGCGACTTCGTCCATGAAGCGGAGCTGGACGGCTATCGTTGCCCGCAGGGTCAGTTGCTCACTTACGCCACAACCGATCGCGCCGGCTACCGCCAATATAGGAGCGACCCAGCCATCTGCCGCGACTGTCCGCTGCTGGCCTCCTGCACATCAAACGCCAAGGCCGAGCGCACCATCACACGTCATGTCTGGCAGGACGCCCGCGAGCGCGTCGACGCCAACCGGCTCACGGCATGGGGCAAGGCCATCTATCGCCGCCGCAAGGAGACCGTCGAGCGATCCTTCGCCGATGCCAAGCAGCTCTTCGGCCATCGCTACGCCCACTTCCGAGGGCGAACACGCGTCGCCTGCCAGTGCCTGATCGCAGCCGCCGCCCAGAACATGAAAAAGATCGCAATCAGCCTCTGGCCAAAGCCTAAACCGAGCCTCGCATGAGGCCCAACCTGCGTCGCCAGCCTCCTGACATTGCCTCCCGACATCAATTTGCCAAGTGCAATCAACCCACAAAACAAAACCCCGCCGAAAATCGACGGGTTTGTCAGCGGTCTGGAGGCGGGTTTGATCCCGCCTTTTTTATATTCCATGCGGGTTAAGCCCAGGCTGCGCCGCTCCCGAACGACTCTCGATTGCCGAAATCAAGCTGCGACCTTCTTGCGCGTCCGCTTCGCAGGCTCGGGCATCTCCGGCTCTTTCGGTTTGCGGCCGAGCCCCATTGTCTTGGCCAGGGCCGAGCGCGCCGCGGCGTAATTCGGCGCTACCATAGGATAATCGGCAGGCAAGCCCCATCTGGCACGATATTCATCCGGCGTGAGCCCATAATGGGTCGACAGATGGCGCTTGAGCGATTTGAATTTCTTCCCGTCCTCAAGGGAAATGATGTAGTCCGGTGTCACCGACTTCCTGATCGGTACCGCAGGCTTGAGAGCCTCTGGCTGTTCCGCGGAAAGGCCTGCGGCCGCGCCTTTGAGCGCAGCATGCACTTGACCGATTAAACCGGGTAGATCTCCCACCGGAACCGGATTGTTGGAGACATAGGCAGACACGACATCGGCGGTGAGCTCGATGAGGGCGTCGATGATCTTTTCGGCTTCTTCCGTCATTAAACGCTCCAGGCGGCGAGTGAAATACAGTCGGCGAAGCGTCGCTTCATAGTACCGGTTGTCGCTGAAAGCAACAACTGTCTCGAAGAGCAATTATTGCCAACGCTCGTCCAGAAGCGACGTCTATAGCGCCATATTCGCCTTCATGACCATTGATCCGTCCGTTGTTGGCGACCGTACCGAGGTGCTTCGCGCATTTCAGGCGCGTCCTGGCCGTAAGCTTTGCACCGAATTTCCAGTGATATCGAGAGCAGTCGCGTAAGCTGGAGCTCAATATCCAAGCCCATAGCTCGTAAGCAAATGTTGTGCGCGCTATGGCGAAGGCACACCGGGAGGCAGAATACGAACTGCTGGGAGACCGGCCAGAACTGAAATCTGACGAGGTGCCGACCCCGGTTTCTTCATTCATAGTAGAAGGAGCAGAGAGAATCGAAACGCGCTCCGGCACCAGCGCTTGGGGCCTGACGATCAGCACGCCCTTCCGTCGCTCAGAATCCAAACGAGAAGAGCGTTCACTTCCCGGCCGTTTCGCCTCTACCGCGAAAAAACAGGTGTCGCCGCTGATCTAGCGCAAGGCGTTGACGGAGCGCATATCGTAAAGTGGTTGCGTGCACCACGCAACGAGATCATTTATGAAGATCCTATTCACTGCGGTGGCTGTCGCCTTGCCAGCAGAGGCCGCTTTTGCTGCGCAAGCAATCCCCCTCAGACCTCAGAGCAACGGCTCTGGCCACTTTCAAGGCTTTGCCATCCACCACGCCGGCAGTAGCCAACAACCCTATCACCCCGGAGAAGATCGCGCTCGGCAAGCCAATGTTCTTTGATCCTCGCGTCTGGGTGTCAGGCGTCTTCTCGTGCAACTCCTGCCACAACTTGGCAACCGGCGGCGACGACAATCGTGAGACCTGGATCGGCCATGGCTGGCAGAAGGGACCGCGCAACGCGCCGACCGTACTGAACGCTGTCTTCAACATCGCCCAGTTTTGGGACGGTCGCGCCGAAGACCCGAAGGCTCAGGCGAAGGGACCGTTCCAAGCCAGCGTTGAAATGGCCAATACACCGGGTCAAGTCATCGCCACCCTCAAGTCGATGCCGCAATATGTCGAGTCGTTCAATACAGCTTTCCCGGGTGAAGATGATCGCGTAACATTCGAAAACTTCGCCAAGGCAATCGAAGCCTTCGAAGCGACACTGGTCACGCCGGCCCCCTTCGATAATTTCCTCAAAGGTGATGATGCCGCCATGACTTCCGAACAGAAACAGGGCCTGACACTTTTCATGGACAAGGGCTGCTCTTCCTGCCATGACGGGGTCAATGTTGGTGGGGACGGCTATTACCCATTCGGCCTCGTTGAAAAGCCCAGCCCCGACGTCCTGCCGGAAAATGACAAGGGCCGATTTGCGGTCACCAATACAGCCGACGGTTCATATGTTTTCCGCGTGCGCCGCTGCGCAACGTAGCACTCACCGCGCCATACTTTCATTCGGGCAAGGTCTGGGATCTGAAACAGGCCGTCGCCATCATGGGGACCACCCAGCTTGGCGAAAAACTGGCAGACGAAGATCGCGCATCTTAGGAAAATAAACGGCCAACTGGCTACGGAAAGTCGCAATGAACAATGATTGCGACTTTCACTGGACAATCACGACCTCAATGAGAACGCAAATACTTGGCCCGATCCAAATGTGTTACGATGGGATAACGTTAGGCATCTAGGCTGGCGTGAGACTGGTCAAAAAAATGTGTAGGCAGCTTATCCTATAAGGCGTTTTTGTCCCAGTTGGTATTCCTTCCAAATCACGTGTCGAAGGAAAACTGCAGATCCGCAGATACCGCAGATTTTCGCTGGAGTAACTTATTTCCAAAGATGCGGTTTACACATTCACGGCCTTCACGCGGTGGTTGATGATTCACACATGGTGAGAGATCAAAGACTTCCGGCCTGCACTTTCTCCCGGAGCGAGCGCGCTGCAGCGACCATATTCATGAGGGCAGGGCGGACCTCCTCCCATTTGCGCGTTTTGAGGCCACAGTCGGGGTTTACCCACAATTGGCCGTCGGACAGTCGCTCGCGGGCAAGCATGAGGAGGGCCGAAATCTCGCCGACTTCCGGGACACGTGGTGAGTGAATGTCATAAACTCCGGGACCGATTTCATTCGGATATTTGGAGCTCGTGAAGGCGTCCAGCAGTTCCATTTTCGAGCGTGACGTCTCAATCGAAATTACATCCGCATCCATTTCAGCGATCGCGTCGATGATCTCGTTGAACTCGGAATAACACATGTGAGTATGGATCTGAGTCGCGTCCTTCACACCCGTTGAAGCGATCCGGAAGCATTCGACAGCCCAGTCGAGATAGACCGTCCAATCACACTTGCGCAGCGGCAAGCCTTCGCGAAATGCCGCCTCGTCAATCTGGATCATCCTTGCGCCAGATCTTTCGAGATCCGTCACTTCATCGCGAATGGCGAGCGCAATCTGGCGGCAGACCTCGGCGCGGGATAGGTCGTCGCGAACAAAAGACCAGTTGAGAATGGTCACTGGGCCTGTCAGCATTCCCTTCACCGGCTTTTCCGTAAGCGACTGAGCGAATTCCCACCAGCGCATCGTCATCGGATTCGGGCGCGACACGTCGCCGAAGATGATAGGGGGACGCACGTAGCGGGAGCCATAGCTTTGCACCCACGCCTGCTGTGTGAAGGCGAAGCCGGACAGATGCTCGCCGAAATGCTGTACCATGTCGTTTCGTTCGAACTCACCGTGCACCAGCACGTCCAGCCCGATCTCCTCCTGCCAGCGAATAGCAGCCTCGGTCTCCTTCTTCAGAAAGGTTTCGTAATCGACATAGCTGAGCTGGCCCTTCGCATGAGCGGAACGCGCCTTGCGCACCTGAGGCGTCTGCGGGAAGGATCCAATCGTCGTCGTCGGGAACGGCGGCAGGCCGAGCGTGCGGGCCTGGACCCTGGAACGCTCGGCAAATGCGCTCTTTCGTTGCTTCATAGCGCCGTTGATGTCGGCGATCCGCCCTTCAACGAGCGGGTCGTGGACCTTCGTGGATGTTGCGCGAGTCGCGGCAGCTTCGGCAGAAGCTTTCAACTCGCCAGCCACCGCATCCCTACCTTGGGACAAGGCCCGGGCCAGGATGACCAGCTCGCCGGTCTTCTGGGCCGCGAAGGCGAGCCACGACCTGATGTTAGCATCCAGTGCCGTCTCCATACGCAAGTCGATCGGCACATGCAGCATCGAGCACGAAGGCGCGATCTCGACTCGGTCCAAGGGCCAGCCCGCGACGATCGGCTTGATGCGGTCGAGAATGGCAGTGAGGTTCGCACGCCAGACGTTGCGGCCATTGATCAAGCCAAGCGAGAGCACCAGATCCTTAGGCGCGAGCCGACCAATCGTTTCCAACTGCTCCGGAGCGCGCACGAGATCGACATGCAGCCCGGCTACCGGCAGAGAAATCGTCATCTCGAGATTGTCCCCCAGCGGCCCGAAATAGGTAGCCAGCATGATCTTCAGCTCGGGCGCGGCCTTTGACAGCTGCCCATAGGCAAATTCAAATGCAGCTCGTTCGTTCGGGTTTAGATCGAGCACAAGCGCTGGCTCGTCGATCTGCACCCAATCGGCTCCCGAGAGTTTCAACCTCCGCAGGAGTTGCTCGTAGACGGGCAAAAGCCGTGGAAGTAGCGCGATGGGACTGAACCCTTCAGCAGGTGACTTCGCCAGCTTGAGAAAAGTGACCGGCCCCAGCATGACCGGGCGTGTGTGAATGCCCAGGGCCTTTGCCTCGAGGAAGTAATCAACCGGTTTCGTCGACGAGAGCGTGAACGCCTGATCGTCGTCAAGTTCCGGCACGATGTAGTGATAGTTGGTGTCGAACCATTTGGTCATTTCCATCGCGTTCAGGCTAGATCCATGAGCCGCGTGCTGGCGGCCTGCCTGCCTACAATCCTCCCTCTGACCTTGGTTGCCGCGGGCCATGGCGAAATAGATGTCGAGTGGGACCTCGCCGCCATTCCATGCGTAGCGGGGCGGCACGGCGCCGACCATGGCTGCGGAGTCGAGTACATGGTCGTAGAGCGAAAAGTCATTCGACGGGATTTTCGACACGCCGCGATCGCGCTGCTCCTCCCAAATGGCGGCACGGAGCGCCTTCGCCGTCGCGAGAAGGTCGGCAGCACAAGATTTTCCGGACCAATAGCTTTCAAGCGCGAATTTCAGTTCTCGCCGACGACCGATACGCGGCACGCCGAGCGTTGCTACAGGAATTTGCTGAGAGACAGTCATGCCATACCCCGATGGTTGGGGCGCGGGACAAAGAAGGCGCTAATAGTCCGGCACGAACGCCGGGCTGCCGCGCCCGCCAAGACACCCCGCCCGTGGACGTAGTTCGCCGTGGCAGGTCTCCTGGCTCGCGGGGATCATAGCCTCTGCCCGTCTTCCCAAGGCTGTTCGCCTCAGTGACATGAGTGGGGTCGGCTCGCCGCTAACAGTTGCGGGGGCAGCGCCGGCATCGCACCGGCTTCCCTCTTAGCTCCGATGCGGCAGCGCCGCACGGAGAACCACGACACGGAGACAATCATAGCCGTCCACTCTTTTGTCAATACCGTATAAAGAAATGTTTATGTCATTATGCGAATGCGCGTTGCGCTGTCGGCGTGTTCTCCAAATCGCGTGGAAGGCGACTAGGGGCCTCGCCTACAGGAATAGGTGACCGGGCCAAATCAACAAATGAGCGCTGTGCAGAGCTGTGGCGCGCGCGCCTGCCAGACGGCCTGGCTCGGCTGCGCAAAGATTGCGAGCCGGGGCCTTTGGTCGGATCGATTGGGGCGTGACGGTAGGGTGGCGCCAGCAGAATTGCGAGGCTAGTCGCATGCTGCAGTAGCACGTCGAATGATATCAAGATCGCCTGAAACTGCCACCGGTAAGTGGCGCCAATTAGTTTCAGAGTTTCGATAAGATCGTGCCCACTGACGTGGTGTAGGTGACGGCATTGGTCGCCGTGCTCTCCGGCATGGGCCGGATTGATCAGCGTGCCACTGCCGGCAGGCTGACGAGCGGATCATCACTCATCTGGCTGATGGTCTCAAGAGACATGTAGCGGGCACGCTGGACGGCCCATTCATCATTCTGCTCCAGCAGCAATGCTCCGACGAGGCGGACAATGGCGTCGTCGTTGGGAAAGATGCCGAAGACCTCTGTGCGCCGCTTGATCTCACCGTTGAGCCGCTCGATCGGGTTTATGCTGTGCAGCTTGACACGATGCTCCTTGGGGAAGCTCATGTAGGCAAGCACATCATGCTCGGCCTCATCCATGATGGCGGCGAGTTTCGGCACCTTCGGCCGGATCTGGTCGGCGACGGCGCGCCATTGCAGGCTGGCGGCTTCCGCCGTCTCCTGGGCGAAGGCGGTGGCGATGAAGGCCGAGACGACGCGGCGGCCGCTCTTGCCGGCATGGGCCAGAACATTGCGGGCGAAATGAACCCGGCAGCGTTGCCAGGTGGCGCACAGCACCTTGGAGACTGCTGCCTTGATGCCTTCGTGAGCATCGGAGACAACCAGCTTGACACCTCTGAGGCCGCGCCGGGTCAACTTGCGCAGGAACTCTGTCCAGATCGGTTCGGCTTCCGAGGTGCCGATCTCCATGCCCAGCACCTCGCGCCGGCCGTCGCTGTTCACGCCCACCGCGATGATGACGGCGACCGAGACGATGCGGCCGCCGCGGCGCACCTTCAGATAAGTCGCATCGATCCACAAATATGGCCAGTCGCCTTCGATCGGGCGTTCGAGGAAGGCCTTCACCTTGCCATCGATCTCCTCGCACAGTCGGCTGACCTGGCTCTTGGAAATGCCGCTCATCCCCATCGCCTTGACCAGATTGCGTGTTTCAGTAAGTCCCGGACACCGATTTCGGTAAGTCGCGGACAGCAATTCCGCTAAATCCCGGACAGCGATTCCGCTAAGTCCCGGACACTTTCCGGGCCGGATTTGACGGTCGGTTCTCGG
>NZ_JBZEGV010000034.1:0-64332 GCF_058312955.1 Mesorhizobium sp. LEGMi-168a | reverse complement strand
CCACCTCTCCCCCATGTTCATGGGGGAGAGGAACCCAAGCTTTTCAAGGCCGCGACCCTTCGCGGTTGGCGTTTCCTCTCCCTCCACGAATGTGGGGGGGAGAGGTGGCTCGGCGAAGCCGAGACGGAGTGGGGGAGCGCCATGTGCGATTGCCCTGCTGTAAACGGGGAGAAGGACACTTCCGTCGCCGTTTTCGCCATTTACCGACGCCGCAAAAATCGAGCCAGCGCCGCGGCCAGCCCCTTCTCCCCGTTCACGGGGAAAAGATGGCGGCAACCAGATGAGGGACAGCGCAAACGTCGAAAGCTTTCTTCCTGCTACGCCACCGAGCTGGAACGGATATGGAAAGCGCGCCTAAATATGAATGGGCTTGAAGAACGTGGCCAGCGCCGCTTCCTTGACCGCTTCCGACATCGTTGGATGCGCATGGCAGGTGCGGGCGAGGTCTTCCGACGAGCCGCCGAATTCCATCAGCACCGCCGCTTCGTGGATCATCTCGCCGGCGCCGAAGCCGACGATATGGACGCCGAGCACGCGGTCGCTTGCCTTGTCGGCCAGGATCTTCACGAAGCCGTCGGTGCGAAGCATGGCGCGCGCGCGGCCGTTGGCGCTGAACGGGAACTTGCCGACCTTGTAGTCGATACCGGCTTTCTTAAGCTCTTCCTCGGTCTTGCCGACGGAGGCGATTTCCGGGCTGGTGTAGACGACGCTCGGGATCACGTCATAGTTCACATGGCCGGCCTGGCCGGCGATCATCTCGGCTACCGCCACGCCCTCGTCCTCGGCCTTGTGCGCGAGCATCGGTCCGGCGATGACGTCGCCGATGGCATAGATGCCGGGCACGTTAGTCCTGAGATGCCCGTCGGTCTTGACCCGGCCGCGCTCGTCGACCTCCACACCCGCCTCCTTCAAACCGAGGCTGTCGGCATAAGGACGGCGGCCGGTGGCGACAAGCACGACGTCGGCCTCGATCGTTTCAGCCGCGCCGCCCTTGACCGGCTCCAACGTGACGCTGGCGCCCTTCTTGCTCTTGGCGACGCCGGTGACCTTGGCGCCGAGCTTGAACTCGAAACCCTGCTTGGACAGCAGCCGCTGGAATTGCTTCGAGATCTCGCCGTCCATGCCGCCGAGGATGGTGTCGAGGAACTCGACGACCGTGACCTTGGCGCCGAGCCGCGCCCAGACCGAGCCCAGCTCCAGCCCGATGACGCCGCCGCCGACCACGACGAGGCTGGCGGGCACCTTGGCCAGCGACAGCGCGCCGGTGGAGGACACGATCACCTTCTCGTCGAAGTCGACCTTGACGCCTGGAATGCCGGCGACGTCGGAGCCGGTGGCAATGACGATGTTCTTGGTCTCGATCTCCTCGACCTTGCCGTCCTCGCCGGTCACCGAAACCTTGCCGGCGCCGACAACCTTGCCGGTGCCGCGGAAACTATCGATCTTGTTCTTCTTGAACAGGAAGGCGACGCCGTTGACGTTCGACGCCACCGTCGCGTCCTTGTGCGCCAGCATCTTCTTCAGGTTGAGCTTCGGCGCCCCGATCTCGACCCCCAGCATGTCGAAGGTATGGCCGGCTTCCGCGAACATCTCGGAGGCGTGCAGCAGCGCCTTCGACGGGATGCAGCCGATGTTGAGGCAGGTGCCGCCGAAGGTGGCGTTCTTCTCGACCACCGCGGTCTTCAGCCCGAGCTGCGCCGCCTTGATGGCGCATACATAGCCGCCCGGTCCCGATCCGATGATTACGACGTCATAAGCCATGGGACTGTCCTTCTTATCCGGCCTTCAACGGCCGCCGCTCACATTGAGGATCGCGCCCGTTATATAGGAGGCCGCGTCCGACAGAAGATAGAGAACCGCGCTCGCGACCTCATCGGCCGTGCCGGCACGTTTCATCGGCAGCATGTCCTGCATCCGCGCCACGCGATCCGGCTGGCCGCCGGAGGCATGGATCTCGGTCTCGGTGATGCCGGGGCTGACCGCATTGACGCGAATGCCTTCCAGCACCACCTCGCGCGCCAGCCCGATCGTCAGCGTGTCGATCGCGCCCTTGGAGGCGGCGTAGTCGACATATTCGCCGGGCGAGCCCAGCCTGGCGGCTGCAGACGAGATATTGACGATCGCGCCGCCCTTGCCGCCATGGCGGGTCGACATGCGCTTCACCGCCTCGCGGGCGCAGAGGAAGGAGCCAACGACGTTGATGCGCATCATCCGCTCGACCCGCTCGGCGCCCATCTCGTCGACGCGCGCCTTGACGTCGACGATGCCGGCATTGTTGACGAAGGCGTCGAGCCGGCCGAACGCACGGTCCGCGGCCTCGAACATCGCCATGACATCGGCCTCACTGCCGACATCGCCCTTGACCGCGAAGGCCTCGCCGCCGGCGGCTTCGATCTCGGCGACGAGCGCCTCGGCGGCAAGCCGGTTGGAGACATAGTTGACCGCCACCCGGTAGCCGGCCTGGACGGCCTGCCGGCAGATGGCCGCGCCGATGCCGCGGCTGCCGCCGGTGACCAGCAGCGTCTTCTTGTCAGCACTCATTCCTGGCAGCCTTTCAGCGCAAAGATGTCCCATGGCACCTTTGAAAAGCCGCCGGGACCATAAGCGGCCGACATCTGCAGCGACGGCCCGAGATCAGGAAAGATCAGGCTTTTCGGCGCATCGGCGCCCTCGGCGGGCAGCAGGCCGACGGTGCCCTTCTCATCGGCGCTGTAGATCACACCTTCCCAGACCGTGCAGGCGGCGAGCTCCTCGCCGGTGACGTCGCCGGTCGGGCATTTGTACATCAGCGAGCCATGCGGCCGCCCGGCGTCGCCTTCGGTCCACATGACGATGCCGTCGAGAACGGTGTTGTTGTCGAGGATCATACGGAAGGTGTTGGTGATCGTCGCCGAGGTTCCGGCCGGCGTGAAGTCGATCTCGGCGCCGCTCTTTGCCTCGCCATAGACGGCAAGCTGGATCGGGCAGGCGGCCTGGGCGGCGGAATCAGCGGCCAAGAATGCCAGCCACCCAGCGATGCTTCCGACCATGGGCGAGATTACGTTTGCCATCAGTTGGCCTGGCCCTCGCGGCCATCCGCGTTCTCGAGCACTTCGAAGTCGGTCATCAGGAGAAGAGGTTCACCGGCCGCGTCCAGTCCCCAGAAGGACCGATACCCGCCATCACCAAAGCCAGTGTCGAACATGGCTACATTGATCGGGTTGCCTTCAACCGGACTATCCATGCCAAACCTGTCGAGAGAGCACGCAACGTCGGCAAGATAGTTGTCGAGTTCTTCCGGGTCGGCCATCAGCGTCAGAACCGACTTGTCCATGAACGCCGCAACCGCGTCATCGACGATAAATCCAAGAAATTCCGACTCATAGACCGGTGGACGATCGCTAGCGAAGGTTGCCAGTTCCCACCGTACTGGCAAGCCGGGACCGAATCGCAGGACCGCTGCAGCAATGCAGCCCCGCGCCTGAAGCAGGATGACCGGATAGTGTCCCGGATTCACCTTGCGGCTGAAAGCAGGCCGTCCTAATCCGGTGATGAGCGGATCGCAGGCGACGATTTCGCCGGTCGGCAGCTCGAGCTCACCGATCGTGATGGCACTGATCTTCCGTTCCGCCATATCCGCATCGCTGAGAGCGAAGACTCCTAGATTACTGCTTTCCGGCGGCGGACTCGATTCAATCGATCTCGCCGGTGAAGCGGTAGCAACCGAGGCAATTGGCCGAAAAGTCCGAAGCGCGCGACTCAGCGCAAACCCGAACCGTTCCAGCCAGCCGCTCATTGCGGATCAGCTCCGATCACAGATCGAGCACCAGCCGCTCGGGATCCTCCAGGCTTTCCTTGACGCGCACCAGGAAGGTCACCGCTTCCTTGCCGTCGACGATGCGATGGTCGTAGCTGAGCGCCAGATACATCATCGGGCGGATGACGATCTGGCCGCCGACCACCACCGGCCGGTCCTGGATCTTGTGCATGCCGAGGATGCCGGACTGCGGCGCGTTCAGGATCGGCGTCGACATCAGTGATCCGTAGACGCCGCCGTTGGAGATGGTGAAGGTGCCGCCCTGCATGTCGGCGACCGAAAGCTTGCCGTCGCGCGCGGCGAGGCCCAGCCGGCCGATCTCCTTCTCGATTTCGGCGATCGACATCTGGTCGGCGTCGCGCACCACCGGAACCACCAGGCCCTTGTCGGTGCCGACGGCGACGCCGACATGAGCAAAATTCTTATAGATGATGTCGGTGCCGTCGATCTCGGCATTGACCGCCGGGATCTCCTTCAGCGCATGCGTCACCGCCTTGGTGAAGAAGCCCATGAAGCCGAGCTTCACGCCATGCTTCTTCTCGAACACGTCCTTGTACTTGGCTCTCAGCGCCATCACCGCGCTCATGTCCACCTCGTTGAAGGTGGTCAGCATGGCGGCGGTCGACTGCGCCTCCTTGAGACGGCGGGCGATCGTCTGGCGCAGCTTTGTCATGCGCACGCGTTCCTCGCGCGAGGCATCGTCGGCCGTCGACGGCGCGCGGGCGGCGACGGGAGCAGGCGCGAGAGCCGCCCTCGGCGTCTCGGCCGTCTGCAAGGGCACGCCCTTGGCGATCGCGTCGAGCACGTCGCCCTTCAGCACCTGTCCGCGCTTGCCCGAGCCTGAGAGCTGGTCGACCGCAAGATTGTTCTCCGCGATCAGCTTGGCAGCGGCCGGCGCCGGCGGCATGGTGCGCGGCTCGAACGAGCCGCCGCCGCCGGCGATCTTGGCGGTTTCGGCCGCGGCCTGCTTGACCGTGGATGCGGCGTCCGGGCTCGAGGCCTGCGACACCGTCTGCGGCTTAGCCGCAGCAGCGGCCGCCGCACCGCCCGCCGAAATCGAGCCGAGCAGCGCGCCGACATTGACCGTCTCGCCTTCCTTGACGGTGATTTCGGAGAGTGTCCCGGCGCCCGCGGCAGGCACCTCCACCGTCACCTTGTCGGTTTCGAGCTCGACCAGCGGCTCGTCGGCGGCGATCGCATCGCCGACCTTCTTGAACCACTTGCCGACGGTCGCCTCCGTGACGGATTCGCCCAGAGTGGGGACGCGGATTTCGGTAGCCATTGTGCCTGTCCGTTCTCTTGTCTTCTTGAGATCTGTTTCGTCCGGTCTATTCGCCCAGCGCATCGTCGAGCAAGGCAGCGAGCTGGCTGAGATGCTTCGACATCAGCCCGGTCGCCGGCGAGGCCGAGGCCGGCCGGCCGGTGTAGCGCACCCGCTGATGCTTGGCATCGATATGCGCCAGCACCCATTCGAGATAGGGGTCGATGAACGACCAGGCGCCCATGTTCTTGGGCTCCTCCTGGCACCACACCATCTCGGCATTGCGGAAACGCGACAGCTCGGTGATCAGCGCCTTGGCCGGGAACGGATAGAGCTGTTCGACGCGCAGCAGGTAGATGTCGTTGATGCCGCGCTTCTCGCGCTCCTCGTAGAGGTCGTAATAGACTTTGCCGGAGCACAGCACGACGCGTCGGATCTTGGAATCCTTCACCAGCTTGATCGGCTGGTTGGGCAAAAGCTGCGCGTCGTCCCACAACAGCCGGTGGAACGAGCTCTCGCCCGACATTTCCGGCAGCGTCGACACCGCCCGCTTGTGGCGCAGCAGCGACTTCGGCGTCATCAGGATCAGCGGCTTGCGGAAGTCGCGCTTCAATTGTCGGCGCAGGATGTGGAAATAGTTAGCCGGCGTGGTGACGTTGGCGACCTGCATGTTGTCTTCGGCGCAGAGCTGCAGGAAGCGCTCGAGGCGCGCCGAGGAGTGCTCCGGCCCCTGGCCCTCATAGCCATGCGGCAACAGGCAGACGAGGCCCGACATTCTGAGCCACTTGCGCTCGCCGCTGGAGATGAACTGGTCGAACACCACCTGGGCGCCGTTGGCGAAATCGCCGAACTGCGCTTCCCAAAGCGTCAGCGCCTTGGGCTCGGCCAGGCTGTAGCCATATTCGAAGCCGAGCACCGCCTCCTCCGACAGCATCGAGTTGATGACCTCGTAGCCGGCTTGCGCCGCCGACAGATTGTTGAGCGGGATATAGCGGTTCTCGTCGCGCTGGTCGTAGAGCACGGAATGGCGCTGCGAGAAGGTGCCGCGCTCCGAATCCTGGCCCGACAGCCGGATCGGATTGCCGTCGAGCAGGATCGCGCCGAAGGCCAGCGCCTCGGCGGTCGACCAGTCGATGCCTTCGCCGGATTCGATCGCCTGGCGGCGGTTCTCGAGGAAACGCAGGATCGTCTTGTGCGCCTCGAAATCCTTCGGCACTTCGGTCAGCTTCTTGCCGATTTCCTTCAGCGTGCGGACCGGCACGGCCGTCTTGCCGCGGCGCTGTTCGTCCTGGTTGTCGGCCGTGCGCAGGCCGGACCACGCGCCGTCCAGCCAGTCGGCCTTGTTCGGCTTGTAGGACTGGCCGACTTCCCACTCGCTCTCCAGATGTGCGCGCCAGTCGGCCCGCATCTTGTCGACCTCGGCCTGGGTGATGTGGCCTTCGGCGATCAGCCGGTCGGCATAGATCTGCACGGTCGTCTTATGGCTGCGGATGTTGCGGTACATGATCGGCTGCGTGAAAGCCGGCTCGTCGCCCTCATTGTGGCCGAAGCGGCGGTAGCAGAACATGTCCACCACCACCGGCTTATGGAACTTCATGCGGAACTCGGTTGCAACCTTGGCGGCATGCACCACCGCCTCCGGATCGTCGCCGTTGACGTGGAAGATCGGCGCTTCGATCATCTTGGCCACATCCGATGGATAGGGCGAGGAGCGCGAGAAGCGCGGATTGGTGGTGAAGCCGATCTGGTTGTTGATGATGAAATGCAGCGTGCCGGCGACGCGATGGCCGCGCAGGCCGGACAGGCCGAACATTTCGGCGATCACGCCCTGGCCGGCAAACGCCGCGTCGCCGTGCAACAGGAGCGGCATCACCTTGGCGCGCTCCGACAGCGGCACGATCTCGCCGCGCTCGCGGCCGGCGAGCTGGTCCTGCTTGGCGCGCGCCTTGCCCATCACGACAGGATCGACGATTTCCAGATGCGAGGGGTTGGCGGTCAGCGACAGGTGCACCTTGTTGCCGTCGAACTCGCGGTCCGACGAGGCGCCGAGATGGTACTTGACGTCGCCCGAGCCCTCGACGTCGTCGGGAGCGGCCGAGCCGCCCTTGAACTCGTGGAAGATGGCTCGGTGCGGCTTCGCCATCACCTGGCTGAGCACGTTGAGGCGGCCGCGATGGGCCATGCCGAGCACGGCCTCCTTCAGGCCGAGCTGGCCGCCGCGCTTGACGATCTGCTCCAGCGCCGGGATCAGCGATTCGCCGCCGTCGAGGCCAAAGCGCTTGGTGCCCTTGTACTTGACGTCGATATACTGCTCGAAGCCTTCCGCTTCGATCAGCTTCGACAGGATCGCCTTCTTGCCGGTGGCGGTGAAGGTGATCTCCTTGTCGGCGCCTTCGATGCGCGCCTGGATCCAGGCCTTCTCTTCCGGGTCGGAGATGTGCATGAACTCGACGCCGAGCGTCGAGCAATAGGTGCGGGCGAGGATGTCCAGCATCTGCCGGATGGTGCCGAATTCGAGCCCCAGCACATTGTCGAGGAAGATCGGCCGGTCGTAGTCGGCTTCGGTGAAGCCGTAGTTTTCCGGCGACAGCTCATTATAGTCCTCGAGCGGCTTGGCGATGCCGAGCGGATCGAGATTGGCGTGCAAATGGCCGCGCATGCGATAGGCGCGGATCATCATGATGGCGCGCACGGAATCGCGCGTCGCCTGGTGCACGTCGGCATCGGAAAGCGCGGCGCCGTTGACGACCGCCTTCTCCTTCACCTTCTTTTCGATGTGCTTTTCGATCAGGCCCCAGTTGCCGTCGAGCGCCGAGACCAGCTCGCCATTCGCCTGCATCGGCCAGGAGGGCTTGGCCCAGGAGGCGCCCTTGGCGTTCTTGCGAACGTCGCCGGCGTCGTCCTTCAGCGCCGCGAAGAAGTCCTGCCACTCCGGATTTACCGATTCCGGATCGTCCTCATAGGCCGCGTAGAGCGCGTCGATATAGTCGGCATTGCCGCCATAGAGGAATGAGGTGAGCGAGAATTGGTCGTTGGCCTGATCTTGTCTTGCCATTTTCGTCTGCGGAGCCTGGCTCCGTCTCCTTTCGAGGGGAATAGTGAGTAGTCAGTAGTGAGTAGAAGATGAAATCCCTCAGCTGCTACTCACCCGTTCTTCCCTTTTTCACTACTGACTACTGCCTACCCGCTACTGCCTTAACCCTTTATCGCCTCGACCAGCGTCGTGCCCAGCCGCGCCGGCGACGGCGAAACCTTGATGCCGGCCGATTCCATCGCCGCGATCTTGTCTTCCGCGCCGCCCTTGCCGCCGGAGATCACCGCGCCCGCATGGCCCATGGTGCGTCCCGCCGGCGCCGTGCGCCCGGCAATGAAGCCCGCCATCGGTTTCTTGCGGCCGCGCTTGGCCTCGTCCTTCAAGAACTGCGCGGCGTCCTCCTCGGCCGAGCCGCCGATCTCGCCGATCATGATGATCGACTTGGTCTCGTCGTCGGCGAGGAACATCTCGAGCACGTCGATGAACTCGGTGCCCTTGACCGGGTCGCCGCCGATGCCGACGGCGGTGGTCTGGCCGAGGCCGACATTGCTGGTCTGGAAGACCGCCTCATAGGTAAGTGTTCCCGAGCGGGAAACAACGCCGACCGAGCCCTTGCGGAAGATGTTGCCGGGCATGATGCCGATCTTGCATTCGTCGGGCGTCAGCACGCCCGGGCAGTTCGGGCCGATCAACCGCGAGGTGGAGCGGTCGAGCCGCGCCTTGACCTTGACCATGTCCATCACCGGGATGCCTTCGGTGATGCAGACGATGAGCGGGATCTCGGCCTCGATCGCCTCGATGATGGCCTCGCCCGCGCCCGCCGGTGGCACATAGATGACCGAAGCGTTGGCGCCGGTTCTTTCCTTGCCCTCGGCGACGGTGGCGAAGATCGGCAGTGTCTCGCCCTTGGCGCCGGTCCAGGTCTCGCCGCCCTTCTTCGGATGGATGCCACCCACCATCTTAGTGCCGTGATAGGCCAGCGCCTGTTCGGTGTGGAACGTGCCGGTCTTGCCGGTCAGGCCCTGCACGAGAACCTTGGTGTTCTTGTCGACGAGAATGGACATCGCGGCCCTTTTCTAAAAACCGTTGATCGGGGAAGGCGAAACGCGCCGGTAAAGCCCGCTCACCATGTCTTGCCAGGCATCGCTCCCGGCGGGCTTGAACTGAAGTTTCATGCGGTAGGTATCAGTGCCGTCAAGAATGTAGGTCACGCGGGCCGAGCCGCGCGGCGACGACCGCTCCAGCACGAGCTCGCTGCCGTTCCACGTGCCGGTGGCCGGTGACATCGGCACGAACCCCATCGAGTCGAACTGGTGCATGGTGACCAAGCCGTTCTGCTGGTCGAAGCCGAACACATTGTGCGCGCCGAACGAAACCGTGCCGTCGCGGCGCTGGCGATAGCGCTGCACCACGAACAGCCCGCCGAACTGCGCCTCGGCCAGCACTTCCGAGGTCGCCGTGCCGGCGTCGGCCCATTGCGTCTCCGACACCTCCTCCTCGCCACGCCACGCGCCGACCAGCGCCTGCAGGCGTTGGTGGCCGTCCGAGAGGGAAGAGAAAGGCGCCGCGTTCATGGGTCAGAGCCGCTTGAGATCCGTGACGGTTAGGTCGCTCTTGGCATTGCCGGTGTTGAGCGTCGTCGACGGCTCGAACATCAGCACCACCGGCTCCGGGGTCAGCGAGCGCGGCCGATGCTCGACGCCGCGCGGCACGACGATGAAATCGCCCTCGCCGAGCTCGACCGGCCCGTCGCGGAAGTCGATGGCGATCCTGCCACGCAGCACGAGGAAGGCTTCGTCCTCATTGTCATGCGCGTGCCAGTCGAAGACCTCGCCGAACTTGGCGACCTTCGCTTGGGCATCGTTGACGTCGCCGGCAATGTGCGGATCGAAGACCTTGGTGATCGTCGCATCCGCCGCCTCGACCAGGTTTATCTTCCGCGGAGGCATCCGCTTAGCCCTTCACCGCCTTGACGATCTTCTTGGCCGCGTCGTCGAGGTCGTCGGCCGAGACGACGTTGAGGCCGCTGTCGTTGATGATCTTCTTGCCGAGCTCGGCATTGGTGCCTTCGAGCCGCACCACCAGCGGCACCTTCAAGCCCACTTCCTTGACCGCGGCGATCACGCCCTCGGCGATGACATCGCACTTCATGATGCCGCCGAAGATGTTGATCAGGATGCCTTCGACCGCCGGGTCCTTGGTGATGATCTTGAACGCCGCCGTGACTTTCTCCTTCGAAGCGCCGCCGCCGACGTCGAGGAAGTTAGCCGGCTCGGCGCCGTAGAGCTTGATGATGTCCATCGTCGCCATGGCGAGGCCGGCGCCGTTGACCATGCAGCCGATATTGCCGTCGAGCGCGACATAGGCGAGGTCGTATTTCGACGCCTCGATCTCCTTCTCGTCCTCCTCGGTGGTGTCGCGCAGCTCCATCACGTCCGGATGGCGGAAGAGCGCGTTGTTGTCGAAAGACACCTTTGCGTCGAGCACGCGCAGCCGGCCGTTCTTCATGACGATCAGCGGGTTGACCTCGAGCAGGCTCATGTCCTTCTCGACGAAGGCCTTGTAGAGGATCGGGAACAGCGTGCCGCCGTCTCGTGCCGCATCGCCGTCGAGCTTGAGCGCGGCATTGAGCTTCTTGACGTCGTCCGCCGTCACGCCCTTTTCCGGATCGATGGCGACGGTGAGGATCTTTTCCGGCGTGTCGTGCGCGACCGCCTCGATGTCCATGCCGCCCTCGGTCGAGACGACGAAGGCGATGCGGCCGACCGAACGGTCGACCAGGATCGACAGATAAAGCTCGCGTTCGATGTCGGCGCCGTCCTCGATATAGAGGCGGTTGACCTGCTTGCCGGAGGGCCCCGTCTGCTTGGTGACCAGCGTATGGCCGAGCATCTCATTGGCGTTGGCGACCACTTCGGCCGCCGACTTCGCCAGCCGCACGCCGCCCTTGGCGTCTGCAGGCAGTTCCTTGAACTTGCCCTTGCCGCGGCCGCCGGCATGGATCTGGCTCTTCACCACATAGAGCGGGCCGGGCAGCGCTTCTGCCGCGGCCTCCGCCTCGCTTGCCTTGAACACAGGAACGCCGCTTGCTACCGGCGCGCCGAACGACTTCAGCAGCGCCTTGGCCTGATATTCATGGATGTTCATGCGTTTGGTCTCCGCGATTACTTGCCGGCGAGGTGCGGGGCGATCTTGACGCAGGCCTCGGTGAGGCCCTGCACCGCCGCCACCGAATTGTCGAACATCTTCTGCTCGGCCTTGGCGAGGTCGATCTCAATGACGCGCTCGACGCCGCCGGCGCCGATCACCACCGGAACGCCGACATAGGTGTTCTTCACCCCATACTGGCCGGAAAGATGCGCAGCGCAGGGCAGCACCCGCTTCTTGTCCTTGAGGTAGGATTCGGCCATCGCGATGGCCGAGGCCGCCGGCGCGTAATAGGCCGAGCCGGTCTTCAAGAGGCCGACGATCTCGGCGCCGCCGTCGCGGGTGCGCTGCACGATCTGGTCGAGCTTCTCCTTCGAGGTCCAGCCCATCTTGACGAGATCGGGCAGCGGGATGCCCGACACGGTCGAATAGCGGATCATCGGCACCATCGAGTCGCCATGGCCGCCGAGCACGAAAGCGGTGACGTCCTCGACCGAGACCTTGAACTCTTCCGCCAGGAAGTAGCGAAAGCGGGCGCTGTCGAGCACGCCGGCCATGCCGACGACATGGCTGGTCGGCAGGCCGGAGAACTTCTGCAGCGCCCAGACCATGGCGTCGAGCGGGTTGGTGATGCAGATGACGAAGGCCTTCGGCGCGTATTTCTTGAGGCCCGCGCCGACCTGTTCCATGACCTTGAGATTGATGCCCAAGAGATCGTCGCGGCTCATTCCGGGCTTGCGCGGCACGCCGGCGGTGACGATGCACACATCCGCGCCCTCGATGCCGGCATAGTCATTGACGCCGGTCAGCCTGGCGTCGAACCCGTCGACCGGCGAGGACTGGGCGATGTCGAGACCCTTGCCCTGCGGGATGCCCTCGGCGATGTCGAACAGCACCACGTCGCCGAGATCCTTGAGGCCGATCATATGGGCGAGCGTGCCGCCGATCATGCCCGAGCCGATGAGCGCTATCTTGTTGCGTGCCATGTCAGGATGTTTTCCTTTGTGTGTGACCGTGCCTCAAATCTTTGCAGACTTGATGACGGCATCGAGGAGGCTGGGATGCTGCGGGGACCCGCGAGATTTCGCCGCACCCAATAGCTCCGGCGTGGAAGAAATTCAAACGATTATTTCGACCCTAGCATTTTCAATCGGTTAGATGGTTCGGGAATTACGTAAACGTCAAAATTCCTAAGCCGACTGAGGAGAATTTACACAATGAACGTCGAAATCAGAAGGCTCCGTCCCGGTGATGACGCCCTTGTGATGCAGGCGCCAAATCTCCCCCCTTGAGGGGGAGATGTCGCCGAAGGCGACAGAGGGGGTCCTCGCGCGTAAAGCGCCGACGCATCTACGCCGAGCCCGGTCGAACCGACCCCCTCTGGCCTGCCGGCCATCTCCCCCTCGAGGAGGAAGATCGCCGTCGCGCCGGCTTTCGCTAATCTCCAACGACGCAGGAGCGCGGCGAAACGATATCCCAACCCTGGAGCATGTCTCCCGAAAGTGGGAACCGGTTTCGGGACAAAGACATGCGTAAAATCAAAAACCTAAAGCGCACGGAGCGAATCTGAAAGATCGCGACGCGCTTTAGGCCTGCCTTACCTCCGCAGCCGGCGCCTCGTCGCGCCTCTCCGCCCAGCCCTCCAGCCAGTCGCGGCTTTGCATTTCGACCAGGCGCGAGGCGGTGCGCTCGAACTCGAACACTTCCGTGCCGCGCTTGGCGGTGTAGAGCCCTTCAGGCGGCGCCTCGGCGCTCATCACCAGCCGCATGCGGTGATCGTAGAGCGTGTCGATCAAGAGGATGAAACGCTTTGCTTCGTTGCGTTTGCCTTCGCCGAGTACCGGCACATGGTCGATGAAGATGGTCGAGAAGCGGTCGGCGATCGCCAGGTAGTCGCGCGCTCCATGCGGCCTTTCGCAGAGATCGGCGAAGGAAAAGCGCGCTGCATCGCCGGCTGCGCGCGGCACGATGAGCTGACGCCCTTTCAGCGTCAGCGTCACCGCCTCGGTCGGCCTGCCATGCGCCATCGCCCTCCAGGCCTCGTCCAGCGCGCGGTCGGCCGTCTCGTCGGCCGGCGTGACATAGACAGGCAGGCGGTTGAGCTTCTCTTGGCGATAGTCTTTTTCGGCGTCGAGCGTCATCACCGCGGCATTGCGCTCGAGCAGACCGATGAAAGGCAGGAAGAGCTGCCGGTTCAGCCCGTCGCGATAGAGATTTTCGGGTGCGACGTTCGAGGTGGCGACCAGCACCACGCCGTTGGCAAACAGCGCCGAGAACAGCCGCGACAGGATCATCGCGTCGGCGATGTCGGTAACGGAGAACTCGTCGAAGCACAGCACCCAGGCTTCGTCGGCCAGCGCGCGGGCCACCGGTGGGATCGGATCGTCCTCCTTGACGTCGCCGTTCTTGCGCGCCGCCCGGTGCTTCTGGATGCGGTCCTGCACGTCGGCCATGAAATCGTTGAAATGGACGCGGCGCTTGCGCCTGGCCGGCAGGAGCTCGAAGAACATGTCCATCAGCATGGTCTTGCCACGCCCGACGCCGCCATGGATGTAGAGGCCCCTCACCGCCTCGCACGGCTGCTTCTTGCGCGCGAACAGCCAGCCCAGCGAGCTGGATTTCTGCGCCAGCCTTTTTGCGGAAAGCTCGTCGGTCAGCCGGTCGAGCGCGGCAACGACGCGCTCCTGCGCCGGGTCGCGCTCGGCCGCGCCGGTCTCGACCAGGTGGTCGTAGCGCTGCCTGACGGTCACATGGGTCTGGAGGCCGTCACGCAGATGCATAGGTCACGTCGTTCTCGGGCAATTCCGGAGTGTCCGGCGGGCTCTCCGTCCGGAATTGCGTAAAATCAATAGGGAAGGGTCCGTCTTATCTTGTAAGCGAGATTGCCTGGCCGTTGGAAGTCTGGCCGTCGAACTTTTCGCCGCCAGACGAATAGAGCCGGGCCAGCGCGCCACCGTTTTCGTCGTAGAGCGTCAGCTGCTTGCCGGCGACATTCCACGACTTGATGCCGTCGATCGGGGCCGGGCAATGCAGCGGTCCGGCGCGATAACCAGCGCCGAACTTGGTCTGCGGCGTCGCCACCTTGCAGCTCTGGCCGGAGACGCTGGCGTTCCAGACACCGGCGACGCTGGCCGCTGTGAGATCGGTGGCGCCGGCGGGCGCCGTGCCGTCCGGCGGCAGCGAAGCGACCTGCGTGTTCTTCGGCGCGGTCGGGAATTGCGACGGATCGGTGGTGCCCGGAGCGGCCGGCGGCGGCAGCTGGTTCTGCGTCACCGTGCCGGAAGGCGCCGGCGTGAGCGGCGCGGGCTGCTGGTCGTCCATCGACGAGAAGCGCGAGGTCGAGCAGCCGCTCGCAATGAGCGCCGCCAGCGATACGGCCAAAAGGCCAGTCTTTGAAAAAGTCATTCCAACCTCCGTCGGATCCGGTGGGGGGCGCCGTCCGCGTAAATACCTGCTTCACCAAGATGGCGAAGGTGGCAGAATTTCAACCCGATATGGTTAAAATAGGGTTTTCGGGGCCGGTGTTGCAAATTTATCGCTACACGTCAGTCGCCTAGGCTACGCCGAGTATCTGGACCGTAACGTCTTGAAATTTTAGGCTTGCAGCCGCGCGCTGGGCACGAAGACATAACCATCCGGGCCGACGATGTAGCATTCGCGCAGACCATGCGGCTTGTCGATCGAGCCGGCAAGCACGATGTGGCCGAGTGCTGCCGCCCTTTTCTCGACCGCATCCGGATCGGCGCCATAAAGGCGCAGCTCGATGCCGGCGCCGCGCGTCTCGGCACCGGTAATCACGCCGGTCATCGAATTGTCGAGATAAGAGTGGTCGGCATGCAGCATGAAGATCGATCCCAGCAGCTCGATCGCCGCGAAATCCTCGTCGGCATAGATGATCCGAGCGCCGAGCACGTCGCGGCAGAAGGCCTCCATCGCCGCCATGTCGGTGACCAAAAGGTTGACGCCCAGCCCGCGCGGCAGCGAGCGGCCGAAATCCTCGGCCTTCATCCACGGTGTCTTGGTTCTCTTCATCACCATGATGACGTTCCTCCACGGTGTCGATCCTAGACGAAGCCGGCCTTCGGCCCTTGGCATTCGCGGGCAAAAATGCTTGCGCCAGGCGGCCGCGTTCCTATTTCAGGGAAACGAAACGGAACAGGCGGTAAAAAATGGCTGCGGGAAAGAGGACCGCCAACCGCTATTACAGCGGTCCGCCCAGCGACCATTTCGACGGCACCCTCTTTTTCAATCCCGACGGCAGGCCGCCGGGGCGCTTCGCCGATCTGCTCAGATGGCAATTCAGCGGCGGGCGCTCGAAATGGCCCGCGGTCTTTCCAAGTCCTTTTCCGCAAGCAAAGCCCGACAAAAGGGTCGAAGGCACAGCGCTTCGACTCACCATGGTCGGCCACGCCTCGCTGCTGATCCAGACCGCCGGGCTGAACATACTGACCGACCCGGTCTGGTCGGAGCGCGCCTCGCCTTTCGCCTTTGTCGGCCCGAAGCGCGTCAATCCGCCCGGCATCGCCTTTGCCGACCTGCCGCCGATCGACCTGGTGCTCCTCAGCCACAACCACTACGACCATCTCGACCTCGCCACGCTCAAGCGGCTGAAGCAGGGCCACGATCCGCTGCTGGTCACGCCGCTCGGCAACGACGCCATCGTCGGCGGCGCCGTGCCCGGCATGCGGCTGTCGGCGCATGACTGGGGCGACAGGCTTGAATTCGGCAACGATGCCGCCATACATGTCGAGCCGGTGCATCACTGGTCGGCGCGCGGCGGGCGCGACCGCCGCATGGCGCTGTGGGCGGGCTTCGTGATCGAGACACCCGGCGGCAAAGTCTATTTCGCCGGCGATACCGGCTTCCATGGCGGCGCCAACTACCGGCTGATGGCGGAAAAGCATGGCGGCTTCCGGCTGGCCATGCTGCCGATCGGCGCCTACGCGCCGCGCTGGTTCATGGCGCCGCAGCACCAGAATCCGGAGGAAGCCGTCCAGGGCATGAGGTTGTGCAATGCCGCCCATGCCGCCGGCTGCCATTGGGGCACTTTTCAGCTCACCGACGAGCCGGTAGACGAGCCGGCCCGGAAGCTGACCGTTGCGCTCGAGGCGCAAGGCATCTCGGAGGCGCAATTCCGCGCCATGCGTCCCGGTGAAGTCTGGGACTTTCCAGAATCTGGTTAAGGAACCCGGCCCTTTGAATTGCGTTCGTCCCACAATGCAATTTCGGCAGGGAGCCCCCTCATGATCAAATGGATCATCATCCTTCTGATTGTCGCCGCGGCCGCGAGCCTGCTTGGCATGCCGGCGCTGGCCGGCGCCGCCGCCTTGGGCGCGCGCATCCTGATCGGCATCGTGCTGATCCTCTTCCTGCTGATCGTGCTCGGCGTCTTCGCCGTAACCTAGGCGCGGCCTTTGCCGTCGCTAGGTCCGGCGTTTCGCCGTGGCCAGAACGGCGTCGCACTGGTAATTCCTGCCCGTTTCCGCCATATAGCGCCAAACGGATACGGAAATGACGGGATCGATGGCAGGCACTGCCCCCTTCGCCAAGATGAACGGCATCGGCAACGAGATCATCGTTGCCGATATGCGTGGCCGTGCCGACAGTGTGACGGCAACCGCGGCGATCGCACTCAATGCCGACACCGCGACAAAGTTCGACCAGATCATGGCGATCCATGATGCGCGGACGCCGGGCACCGCCTACTATGTCGACATCCTGAATTCCGACGGCACCGGCGCCCAGGCCTGCGGCAACGGCATGCGCTGCGTGGTGCAGGCCTTGGCCGCCGAGACCGGCCTGAAGACGTTCACTTTCGAAACCCGCGCCGGCATCCTGAACGCCGTGGAACACGCCGATGGCTCGATCTCGGTCGATATGGGCAAGCCGCGCTTCGGCTGGCAGGAGATCCCGCTCGCCGAGGAATTCCGCGACACCCGGATGATCGAATTGCAGATCGGCCCGATCGACGCGCCGGTGCTGCATTCTCCTTCGGTCGTCTCGATGGGCAATCCGCATGCCATCTTCTGGGTCGACCGCGACGTCTGGTCCTACGAGCTCGACCGCTTCGGCCCGCTGCTCGAAAACCATCCGATCTTCCCCGAGCGCGCCAACATCACCATTGCCCAGGTGACGTCGCCGCAGACGATGATCATCCGCACCTGGGAGCGCGGCGCAGGTCTCACCAAGGCGTGCGGCTCGGCCGCATGCGCCGCGGTGGTGGCGGCCGCCCGCACCAAGCGCACCGGCCGCAGCGTGTCGCTGATCACGCCCGGCGGTGGCGAGCTCCATGTCGCATGGCGCGAGGACGACCACGTCATCCTGACGGGTGCGGCCGAATGGGAGTTTTCCGGCAGCTTCGATCCCTCGACCGGCGCCTGGGCACGCGACACCGAAAGCGCCGCCTGATGCCCGCTCTCGCCAAAGGCCCTGCTTCCAGGGGCATTGACGTCGTCACGTTCGGCTGCCGCCTCAACACCTATGAATCGGAAGTGATGCGCCGCGAGGCCGAAAGCGCCGGCCTCGGCGCGCTGGAAGGCGGCGCCGTCATCTTCAACACCTGCGCCGTCACCGCCGAGGCGGTGCGCCAGGCCAAGCAGGCGATCCGCAAGGCGCGCCGCGAGAACCCTGCGGCGCGCATCATCGTCACCGGCTGCGCCGCGCAGACCGAGCCGCAGAATTTCGCCGCCATGGACGAGGTCGACCTCGTGCTCGGCAATGAGGAGAAGCTCAAGGCGAACTCCTATCGCGCGCTGCCCGATTTCGGCGTCAACGACACCGAGAAGGCGCGCGTCAACGACATTTTTTCGGTGCGCGAGACCGCAAGCCATATGGTCGACGCCATCGAGGGCCGGGCGCGCGCCTTCGTGCAGGTGCAGAACGGTTGCGACCATCGCTGCACCTTCTGCATCATCCCCTATGGTCGCGGCAATTCGCGCTCGGTGCCGATGGGCGCCGTGGTCGAGCAGGTCAAGCGTCTCGCCGGCAACGGCTATGCCGAGATCGTGCTGACCGGCGTCGACATGACCAGCTTTGGCGCCGACCTGCCGGGCAGCCCGAAACTCGGTAAGCTGGTGAAGACGATCCTGCGCCAGGTGTCCGACGTGAAGCGGCTGAGGCTCTCCTCGATCGATTCCATCGAGGCCGACGACGATCTGCTCGACGCGATCGCCACCGAGCCGAGGCTGATGCCGCATCTGCATCTGTCGCTGCAGTCGGGCGACGACATGATCCTGAAGCGCATGAAGCGCCGGCATTTGCGCGATCAGTCGATCCGCTTCTGCGAGGATGTGCGCAAGCTGCGTCCGGGCATCGTCTTCGGCGCCGACATCATCGCCGGCTTCCCGACCGAGACCGAAGCGATGTTCGAGAATTCGGAAAGAATAGTCGCGGAATGCGGCCTGACGCATCTCCACGTCTTCCCGTTCTCGCCACGCGAAGGCACGCCCGCCGCGCGCATGCCGCAGGTCCGCCGCGAGGTGATCAAGCAGCGCGCCGCAAGGCTGCGCGCCGCCGGCGAAGCCGCCTATCGCCGTCATCTGGCGTCCCTTGCCGGTACCCGGCAGTCGATCCTTGTCGAGCGCGACGGGCTCGGTCGCACCGAGGGTTTTACCCTTGCCGCGATCGACATTGGCGCGCCGGGCGAGATCGTCGACGCTGTCGTCACCGGCCATGACGGCGCCCGTCTGATCGCGGCTCCGCTCGCCGCCCAAGCCGCCTGAGACTGCGAGACGCATGGCTGGTTTCTTCAAGAAGATATTTTCGTTCGGCAAGAAGGAGGTCGTCGAGGAACGCGTCGACGAGACCGCGCCCCTGCCGCCGATCAAATGGGATGCGCTGGACGCGCTGAAGCCGGAAGCCGAGCAGGCTGCGCCGGAGTCACCGCCTGCCGCGGAAGCCACGCCTGTTCCCCCACCCGCGGTCGAGGCGGCACCAACGCCTCAGCCGACGCCTGAAGAACCGAAGCCGGAGCCTGCTCCGGCCATTCCGCCGACGCCGGAACCCGTTGTTCCATCTGAGCCGGAACCGCTGCCGGAGCCGAAGCCGGAAGAAGAACCGCAACCGGCTCCGGAGCCAGCCGAGCCGCCGGCACCGGAGGAAGTGCCGAGCCCGCCGGCCGAGCCCGAGCCCACACCGGGCCCGGCACCCGAGCCAAAGCCGCAGGAAGTGCCACCACCCGCGCCGGCCGAACCGGACATCGTCCCGTCGCGTCCGGAACCGCAGCCGGAGCTGGCGCCGGTCGAAGTGCCGACCCCGCCGAGCGAGGTTCCGGTCGAGACGCCTGCGCCTGAGATCCCGCCGGCGGAAGCTTTACCTCCAGTTCGCCAACCCGCGCCAATCGAGCAGCCGCCGATCGGCGCCGAGGTCGCGCCGGAGCCCGAAGCAGTTCCCGCGCCGCCAGCGCCCCAGCCGGCTCCTCCACAAACGAAGTCCGCCCCATCCGCCGGCAAGGTGACAGTCTCCAAAAAAGTCGAGCAGAAGGCCGAGCCGCAAAAGGCGCCGGAACCGGCGCCGAGGCGTTCCTGGTTCCAGCGTATGCGGGACGGGCTCGCCCGCTCCTCGCGCGAGCTCACCGGCAACATCGCCGGCGTCTTCACCAAGCGCAAGCTGGACGAGGACACGCTGCAGGACCTGGAGGACGTGCTGATCCGCGCCGATCTCGGCGTCGAGACCGCGCTGCGCGTCACCGATTCGCTCGCCTCCAGCCGCTACGGCAAGGATGTCTCCGATACGGAAGTCCGCGCCGTCATGGCGGCCGAAGTGGAGAAGGTGTTGACCCCGGTCGCCCTGCCGCTGGAGCTCGACCTCAGCCACAAGCCGCATGTCATCCTGGTCGTCGGCGTCAACGGCACCGGCAAAACCACGACCATCGGCAAGCTGGCGGCCAAGCTGACCGCGGGCGGCCTATCGGTGATGCTGGCGGCGGGCGATACGTTTCGCGCCGCCGCGATCGAGCAGCTGAAGATCTGGGGCGAGCGCACGAAGTCGCCGGTGATCGCCAGCAAGCTCGGCGCCGATGCCGCCGGCCTCGCCTATGACGCCTTCGAGAAGGCGAAGGAGGCCGGGTCCGACGTGCTGATCATCGACACCGCCGGCCGGCTGCAGAACAAGGCCGAGCTGATGGCGGAGCTGGAAAAGATCGTGCGCGTGCTCGGCAAGCTCGATCCGGAAGCGCCGCACACCGTGCTGCAGACGGTCGACGCCACCACCGGCCAGAATGCGCTCAGCCAGGTCGAGATTTTCCGCAACGTTGCCGGCGTCAACGGCTTGGTGATGACCAAGCTGGACGGCACGGCGCGCGGCGGTATTCTGGTGGCGATCGCCGCCAAGCACAGATTGCCGGTCTATTTCATCGGCGTCGGCGAGCAGGTCGACGACCTCGAACCCTTTTCCGCCAGCGAATTCGCCAGGGCGATCGCCGGCGTGGCTTGAACAAGGCGTGATCTGCCCGCTTTTCGGCCAGATCATGCGCAAGAAGGACTTTTATGAACATCCTCGAACGCGACCCGTCCGATCCGCGCCGCAAGCCGCTCAATCCCGGCTTGAAGTTCCTGCTCGAGCTGGGACCGGGCCTGGTGTTCTTCTTCACCACGATCCGCGGCGAGTGGCTGGCCCAAAAATTCCCGGTTCTCACCCATCTCGGCGAACCAATCCTGATCGCCACGGCATTCTTCATGGTCGCGACGGCCTTGTCGCTCAGCGCGTCCTGGGCGCTGACGCGCAGCCTGCCGCTGATGCCGCTGGTCTCGGCGATCGTCGTCTTCGTGTTCGGCGCGCTCGCTTTGTACCTGCAGGACAAGACTTTCGCCTTCATGAAGCCGACAATCATCAATTCGCTGTTCGGCGTCGCGCTGCTTGGCGGGCTGGCCTTCGGCAGGTCGCTGCTCGGCTATGTCTTCGATTCGGCCTTCCAGCTCGATGCCGAAGGCTGGCGCAAGCTGACCTTCCGGTGGGGGCTCTTCTTCCTGTTCCTGGCCGTGCTCAATGAGGTTGTCTGGCGCAATTTCTCGGAAGCGACCTGGCTTTATTTCAAGGTCTGGGGCACGATTCCCATCACCTTGCTCTTCACCTTCAGCCAGATGCCGCTGATCATGCGCCACTCGCTGGAGGACAAGGCGGGCGAGGAAGGGAAGGCCGGCAAATAGAGCAATTCCAGGAAAAGTGTATAACGGTTTTCCGTTCGGAATTGCGTGAAGACAAAGAGCAGTTCCAGGAAAAGTGTGTAGCGGTTTTCCGTCCGGAATTGCGTCAAAGCAAAGAGGGAGAAGGTCATGGAATTCCTCACCACGCGCGACGAGCTGAGGAATATCTATAAGACGCCCCGCCCAACCGACGGTTCGATCCGCAAGGAACTGAAGACGCTCGACGGCCACTGCCGCTCCTTCATCGGCAAGAGCCCCTTCGTGCTGATCGGCTCTTCCGACGGCGCCGGCAATGCCGATGTGACGCCGAAAGGCGACAAGCCTGGCTTCACCGCCATCCTCGACAGCAGCACCATCGCCATTCCCGACCGTCCGGGCAACAACCGGCTGGACACGCTGGAAAACATCATCCGCAATCCGTCAGTGGGGCTGCTGTTCCTCATCCCCGGCATGAACGAGACGCTGCGCGTCAATGGCGATGCCCGCATCACCGTCGATGCCGGCCTGCGCGAGCGCCTGGCTGTCGACGGCAAGGAGCCGCAGAGCGTCATCGTGGTGACGGTCAAGGCCGCCTATATGCACTGCGCCAAGGCCTTCATGCGCTCCGATCTCTGGAAGCCGGAGACCTGGTACGACCGCGCGACCCTGCCGACGCTCGGCCAGATCATCCGCGACCAGCTTGCGCTCTCCGAGAGCGCCGGCGATATCGACCGAGAGCTTGACGACGATTACCGTCAGACCATGTGGTAGACTTCCTCGGGCACGATTCGCCCGAGCTCCCATCCTTGCTTAACCTCCTCGCCATCTCCGGCAGCCTGCGCGCCGCCTCGACCAATTCGGCCCTTGTCGCGGCGCTCGCCGCCAATGCGCCCGCGGATTGCCGCGTCACCGTCTATGACGGGCTCGGCCGGCTGCCGATCTTCAATCCCGACGACGAGGGCGAGCGCACGCCGCGCGAAGCAGCCGACCTGATCGATGCCGTCACCCGCGCCGACGGCGTCATCGTCTCCTGCCCGGAATATGCCCATGGCGTGCCGGGCGGCATGAAGAATGCGCTCGACTGGCTGGTGTCGCGCGATGCCGCGGTCGGCAAGCCGGCCATGCTGGTACATGCCTCTGCGCGCTCGCTCTGTGCCCGCGCCGCGCTTGCCGAGATCATGCGCACCATGTCCTTCGCGCTCTATGAGGACACCACGCTCGAGATCGCGCTGCTCGGCAAGAAGCCAGTGGAGATCGAAGCGATATTGACGATGGCCGAGAACCGGCTGGCGATGCGCGATGCGGTTTCGGCTTTTGTAGGCTTCATCCGCTCGCGGTGAGCAGCAACCGGCCAGATCTTCGTCATTCTAGGGCGGAGCAAGGAGCGTAGCGACGCAGCGCAGACCCTAGAATCCATGCCGTGACATTTGCCCGAGAATGCAACGCCTCAGAAAGGCATTAGGAAGCCGACGCCCGGATAGAACAATCTGCACCGCTGCCGTGCTCGTAGGTCACGGCATGGATCCCAGGGTCTCCGCGACGGAGCTTCGCTCCTGCTTCGCCCTGGGATGACGAGGTTCGAGACGGCTCGGCCAAACTCGAAGGTGGTCTGGAAACTCGGCCTTGAGCCTCTGTGACTCGACGTCGCTGACTACCTCAATACGTCTTCGCCCCATTCACCATCAGCCACACCACATAGAGCGAGGTGGTGCCACAGATGTAGAGGCGGTTGCGCTTGGCGCCGCCGAACACGCAGTTGGCGACGACTTCCGGCACCTTGACCTTGCCGATCAGCGTGCCGTCCGGATCATAGCAATGGATGCCGTCGGCCGCACTTGTCCAGATGCGCCCGGCCTCGTCGAGCCGGAAGCCGTCGAACAGGCCGGCGGTGCAGTCGGCGAAGACCTTGCCGCCCGAAATCTTCTTGCCGGCCTTGCCGACATTGAACACGCGGATATGCGCCGGGTTCTTGGCGCCATGGGTGCGGCCCGTGTCGGCGACATAGAGCAGGCTTTCGTCGAGTGAGAAGGCGAGCCCGTTGGGCCTGACCATGTCGGTGATGACGGCGTCGATCTCGCCCGTTGCCGGGTCGACCCGGTAGACATTGCAGGCGCCGATCTCGCTCTCGGCATGATCGCCTTCATAGTCGCTGTCGATGCCGTAGGCCGGATCGGTGAACCAGATCGAGCCGTCGGAACGGACCACGACATCGTTGGGCGAGTTGAGCTGCTTGCCGCGCCATTTGTCGGCGATGGTGGTGACCGAGCCGTCATGCTCGGTGCGGCTGACGCGTCGGCCCGAATGCTCGCAGGTGAGAAGCCGGCCCTGCCGGTCGACCGTGTTGCCGTTGGAATTGCCGGACGGCTGGCGGAACACGCTGACGCTGCCGTCGGTCTCGTCATAGCGCAGCATGCGGTTGTTGGGGATGTCGGACCAGACGAGGTAACGGCCGGCGGCGAACCAGGCCGGGCCTTCCGCCCAGCGGCATCCGGTGAACAGCTTCTCCACCCGCTCATTGGCGTTGACCAGCCGCGCGAAGCGCGGATCGAGAATTTCATAGTCGGCGGCCGTCATGCTTTCCTCCAGGCATTGGTCGGGCGCGATCAAGCCAGCCGGCGAGCAATCTGGCAAGATCGACGATGAGGCTTCACCGTATCTTGTCCCAGCGCGCCTGCGGGCCGGCATACAAGTAACGGCCGGTTAACCGGCTATGCGCTGGCTGCAATGGTGCATTGCAACATCTTCTTTTTGCAACGCACCATTCCTATGTCATGCTCACAATCGATCAGGGAGGAACAACACGCCGCGTGAATGCGGCAGCAAAGGAACCTCGTCATGATCTTCGACAACTTCGTCTCACGCGCCCGCACCAACATCGCCAAGCGCCGCCAGTACAACCGCCTCGTCGCCGAAATCGAGAACCTGTCGAGCCGCGATCTCGCCGATCTGCGCGCCGACCGCTCCGAGATGCTCTACCAGATCCACAAGCAGATCTACGGCTGAGTCTTTTAGCCACCCAGCGCGAGGCCTGACGGCGCGTTGAGATTCAGGTCAGGCCGAGTCGAAAATGGTGGGTTCCGAGAACCGGAGCGGAGCGTACGTAACGTACGTGAGCACCGGAAGCGCAGGGAGCCGCCATTTGCAGGCCGGCCTCACCTGAATATCAATGTGCCGCCAGCGCCTTCTCGATCTGCGGCAAGAGCAGGTCTCTCGCCGATTCCGGCGTCAGCGGCCCGACATGCTTGTAGGCAATCTTGCCGTCCTTGCCGACGACGAAGGTCTCCGGCACGCCATAGACGCCCCAGTCGATCGCCGCGCGGCCGGCCGGATCGACGCCGATCGCCTGGTAGGGATTGCCGAGATCGCCAAGGAAGCGGCGGGCGTTTTCCGGCTCGTCCTTGTAGTTCAGCGCGGCAAGCGTGAAGCGCTTGTCCTGCGACAGCGCCAGAAGCACCGGATGCTCTTCCCGGCACGGCGCGCACCATGATGCAAAGACGTTGACCAGCGTCACCTTGCCGGCGAAGGATTTTGACTCCAGCCCCGGCAGGTTCGCGCCTTCGAGCGGCGGCAGGCTGGTCTGCGGCGCCGGCAGCCCGATCAGGGCCGAGGGGATTTCCGAGACATCGCGGCCGGACAGAAGCTGCGACAGGAACAGCCCGGCCAGGCCCAAAAAGACCAGCAGCGGCAAAAGCACGAACAGACGGCGACGGGGCGGCGACGGCGTTTGGGTTTCGCTGCTCACGGCTTCGCCTTCCCCGATTTGTCGGAACGTCGCCGCACGCCTGCTGCGTCGAGCGCGGCGAGCTCGCGCTTGCGCGCCCGCTGGTCGAGCAGAATCCAGCCGATCAGCCCGGCCAGCACGATCGCCGTGATGGCATAGGCGGCAGTGACATAGAGGGCGTGTGCGCTCATATCAGCCGCTCCCTGCGCGTGCCTTCCGCGCCTGCCATGCCAAATCGTCCGACCATGTCTTCCCTTAACCCTGCGCCGCCGGCCGCGCAATCAGCCGCCGCGCCGCAGGTGAGAACGTCGTTGCGACATCAATCCGTCCCGTGGCGCAACGCCAGCGCCGCGGCCAGCGGGCCGATCACGGCAAGAAACAGCGTCAGAGCGGCAAGAATGAGGAAGGGCTGCAGGAACGGCGCCGGATCGGCCACCGCGCCATAGCTGGCCGAGACGCCGAAGATCAGCACCGGAATGGTGAGCGGTAGCACCAGCACGGAGATCAAGAGCCCGCCGCGCGGCAGCGCCACCGCTACCGCTGCGCCGGCGGCGCCGATGAAGGTGATGGCCGGCGTGCCGATGAGGAGCGTGAGCGCCGTGGCGCCGATGCCCAACGGCTCCATGTTCATGAACAGGCCAAGCAGCGGTGCCGCGACCACCAGCGGCAGCACGCTGCCCGCCCAATGCGCCAGGCATTTGGTCAGCACCGTCAACGCTAGCATGTGACGGTCGTTGTTAAGCACCAGAAGGTCGAGCGAACCGTCCTCGCGGTCGGCCTGGAACAGCCGGTCGAGGCCGAGCAGGCAGGCGAGCAGCGCGGCAATCCAGAGTATCGCGGGGCCGATGCGCGATAAAAGATTGAGGTCAGGCCCGACGCCGAACGGGATCGTGGCGATCACCGCCAGGAAGAAGATGACGCCGATCAGCGCCCCGCCGCCGGCGCGGATGGAAAGGCGGATATCGCGCAGGAGGAGGGACGACATTATGAAGGCCCCCCTTGTTGAGATCCGCGTTCCTTCGCGCCCCCCTCTGTCCTGCCGGACATCTCCCCCACTTGGGGGGAGATCAGCTGTCGCCGGCGATTTCGCCAATCACCAACGCCGGAAGGATAAGCGGGGCGCCGAAACAGCCAATCTCCCCCCTTGTGGGGGAGATGTCCGGCAGGACAGAGGGGGGCGCCGTAGAGCACCGACATCAACCGGCAACCTTCATTTGGAGCGATTTCGCCCCATCGATCCCCAGCGGCAGATGCGTCGCCGCCACCACTATCCCCCCATCTGCCAGATGCCCGCGCATCACCCCCGCGAACCTTTCCTCCGATGCCTTGTCCAGCCCCGCCGTCGGCTCGTCGAGCAGCCAGACCGGCCGCCGGCTGACCAACAGTTTCGCGATCGACGCGCGCCGCCTCTGCCCGGTCGAAAGATAACCGAACGGCAGATGCCCGAGCCCGCCTAGCGCTACCGTCTCCAAGGCCTCTTCAACGCCAAGTCCCGGCTCACCCTGGAAAGCGCGCCAGAAGCCCAAATTCTCCGCGACGCTGAGCGCCGTCTTCATCGCGTTGAGATGGCCGAGATAATGCGAGGCCGAGGCGACCGACGGAAAATCCTCGCCGCCGCCCTCGACCCGCACGCGGCCCTCGGCTGCCGGCAGCAAGCCGGCGATGACCCTCAGAAGCGTCGATTTGCCGGCGCCGTTCGGCCCGGTGACGATGAGCGCCTCGCCCTTCTCGAGCGCGAATCCGATGCCGGAAAAGACCGTCTCGCCGCCGCGCTCGCCGCCCAGATTTTCGGCGATCAGCCGCATTCTTGCCCGTCCCGAAAGCACCGTTTCGCGGCCGCCGCCGCATCGCACAAATTTGCTTTTCGACTGTCTAGAACTATTCCAGGAAATTCTCTATATGCGGTTCATCCGTGCCAGCGGTCGGCGCGGGAACAGAATTAGCGCCGAACCAGCGCACGCGCCGCCTTGAACGGCTCGGGTTGCTTGGGAGCGGACAGCGGAAATGGCCGTACCCGCACCTTTGCGCGTGATTGCATGCCATCGGCGTCCGTTCCCTTTCAGGCTGAACAGACAAGGACGGATCGCACGTGTCAAAATCCCTCGACAGTTTCGAATGCCGCCGCACCCTGACCGTGGGTGGCGCGGACTATGTCTATTTCGACCTCGCCGAGGCCGAGAAGAACGGCCTCACCGGCATCGCCCAGCTGCCCTATTCCATGAAGGTGCTGCTGGAGAACCTTTTGCGCAACGAGGACGGCCGCTCGGTCACCAAGGAGAGCATCCAGGCGGTCGCCGCCTGGCTGAGCGATAAGGGCACCGCCGGCGTCGAGATCGCCTATCGGCCGGCCCGCGTGCTGATGCAGGATTTCACCGGCGTCCCGGCCGTGGTCGATCTCGCCGCCATGCGCGACGGTATCAAGGCGCTCGGCGGCGATCCGGAAAAGATCAATCCGCTGGTGCCGGTCGATCTCGTCATCGACCACTCCGTCATCGTCGACGAGTTCGGCACGCCGATGGCCTTCGCCCGCAATGTCGAGCTTGAATATGAGCGCAACGAGGAGCGCTACAAGTTCCTGAAGTGGGGCCAGCAGGCGTTCCGCAACTTCCGCGTCGTGCCGCCCGGCACCGGCATCTGCCACCAGGTCAACCTCGAATATCTGGGACAGGTGGTGTGGACCAACAGCGAGGACGGCGAGACCACCGCCTATCCCGACACCTGCGTCGGCACCGATTCGCACACCACCATGATCAACGGCCTCGGCGTGCTCGGCTGGGGCGTCGGCGGCATCGAGGCCGAGGCCGCGATGCTTGGCCAGCCGGTCTCCATGCTGCTGCCGGAAGTCATCGGCTTCCGCCTCACCGGCAAGCTGAAGGAGGGTGTGACCGCCACCGACCTCGTGCTCACCGTCACCCAGATGCTGCGCAAGAAGGGCGTCGTCGGCAAGTTCGTCGAGTTCTTCGGCCCCGGCCTCTCCAACATGACGCTGGCCGACCGCGCCACCATCGGCAACATGGCGCCGGAATATGGCGCCACCTGCGGCTTCTTCCCGGTCGACAGCGAGACCATCCGCTATCTCACCATGTCCGGCCGCGAGGAGAACCGCATCGCGCTGGTCGAAGCCTATTCGAAGGCGCAAGGCATGTGGCGCGACGCAGGTTCCGCCGATCCGGTCTTCACCGACCTGCTCGAGCTCGATCTCGGCGACGTGGTGCCGTCGATGGCCGGGCCGAAGCGTCCCGAGGGCCGCGTCGCCCTGCAGGACATTCCCGCAGGCTTCGCCAAGGCGATGGAGACCGAGTACAAGAAGGCCGCCGAAATCTCCAAGCGCTATGCGGTGGAAGGCGCCTCCTATGATCTCGGGCATGGCGACGTCGTCATCGCCGCCATCACGTCGTGCACCAACACCTCGAACCCGAGTGTGCTGATCGGCGCCGGCCTGCTTGCCCGCAACGCCAACCGGCGCGGCCTGAAGCAGAAGCCCTGGGTCAAGACCTCGCTGGCGCCGGGCAGCCAGGTGGTCGCCGAATACCTCGAAAAATCCGGCCTGCAGAAGGAGCTCGACCAGATCGGCTTCAACCTGGTCGGCTTCGGCTGCACCACCTGCATCGGCAATTCGGGCCCGCTGCCAGGACCGATCTCCAAGACCATCAACGATAAGGGCCTGATCGCCGCCGCGGTGCTCTCCGGCAACCGCAACTTCGAAGGCCGCGTCTCGCCGGATGTGCAGGCGAACTACCTCGCCTCGCCGCCGCTGGTGGTGGCGCATGCGTTGGCCGGCACCGTCACCAGGGACCTCACTACCGAGCCGCTCGGCGAGGGCAGCGACGGCAAGCCGGTCTATCTCAAGGACATCTGGCCGAGCTCGGCCGAGATCCAGGAGTTCATCGAGAAGAACGTCACGCGCGAGCTGTTCGCCCGCAAATATGCCGACGTCTTCAAGGGCGACGCGTACTGGCAGAAGGTCAAGGCGCCGGAAGGCCAGACCTATGCCTGGGACGACGGCTCGACTTATGTGCAGAACCCGCCCTATTTCGCCGGCATGGCGCGCAGCTTCGGCAAGGTCGGCGACATCAAGGGCGCGCGCGTGCTTGGTCTCTTCGGCGACAAGATCACCACCGACCACATCTCGCCGGCGGGTTCGATCAAGGCCGCTTCGCCGGCCGGCAAGTACCTGACCGAGCATGGCGTCGGCGTTGCCGACTTCAACCAGTACGGCACGCGGCGCGGCAACCATGAGGTGATGATGCGCGGCACCTTCGCCAACATCCGCATCCGCAACCACATGCTGGGCGAGAACGGCCGCGAGGGCGGCTACACGATCCACTATCCCTCGAAGGAGGAGATGTCGATCTACGACGCCGCGATGGAGTACAAGCAGGAAGGCGTGCCGCTGGTCATCTTCGCCGGCGTCGAATACGGCAACGGCTCCTCGCGCGACTGGGCGGCCAAGGGGACGAATCTCCTTGGCGTCCGCGCGGTCATCGCCCAGTCCTTCGAACGCATCCACCGCTCGAACCTGGTCGGCATGGGCGTCATCCCCTTCGTCTTCGAGGACGGCACCTCATGGGCGTCCCTCAACCTCAAGGGCGACGAGCTGGTCGAGATCGACGGCCTGGCTTCGATCAAGCCGCGCCAGAAGATGGTGGCCAAGGTCACCTATGGCGACGGCACGGTGAAGAACCTGCCGATCGTCTGCCGCATCGATACGCTGGACGAGCTCGACTACTTCAAGAACGGCGGCATCCTGCAATACGTGCTGCGCGATCTGGCGGCATAATTAAGGGAGTAAGGGAGTAGGGAAGACAGCCCTACTCCCCTATTCCGGCCTTATGTAGCAAAAGCACCAAAGGTGGCGCGGTGATTGCGCGCGCGACATTGGGCTTATTGTTCTGGTCTGCTCTGTCCGTGGTTGAAGGCAACCAATCGTCCCGAGCGGAGAAGTTCCTTTTCGAGGAGCGGCGCGAGTTCTCTAGCATCGCCTTCGCGAAGGGAAAAGTTCACAACGTTGATGCCGCCAAACACGTCTCTCCAATGGAGCGTGCAATCGATGTTGAAGGACAGACCTTGGACGATAAAGTCATGCATCTCGGTTCCGACGTCTTCATGGGGCCAGATGATAAAAGCCGATTCCTCACCGCCACTCGGTATGATGCCGCAGAACCCTTCCGATGGCTTACTGGCGGTCCTGCTGGCCTGCCGTTGCCACCTTGGCACAGTCCCGTCCGTTTTATCTGGGACCATTGCCACAAGACGACCAACCACCTTGACGTCGAAGGCGGGGGATTGGCCTTTGTTCGTGACTATTGGCACAAACTGAAACCAATTCTTTTCAACTCCGAATTTGCCTCCAGAACAGGTCAAGTAGGCAATGACTTGTGCTCGACCGATTTCGCGAGCAGTCGCTACGGCGTCCTGCGCAGCGGTAGTGGCATCCCGGTTCAATGCCAGCGTGCTTCGGACGAGTTTCACGGCCCAAATGCTGACGCCTACGCTGAACAGAGCGGAGAACGCTGCGATCCACTGTGCGTACGTATCCGACGGCGTAGTGTAGGTTTTCCAAAAGCCGGTCGGCTGGATTGGTTGTTCATTCCCGCCGGATGTCTCGGCGTGTTGGTGGCCTATCTCGGTATTGGCTGGATCACGAAACCCCGGCACAGCCCAAGCGAGAATCAAAAGCGCGATACCAAGGCCAATAATTAGCCCAAGTGCAACGTCTGCGAACCTATTGCGCTGAGACATTGAAGTAGAAACGCCGCCGTGAATTTGCCCCTAGATAGCTTATTCCGCACGTTCACTTCCTTCTCGTCAACGCCTATCGCCTGAAGCCTGTCCACGAGCTGCCAATAGGTGACGCCTTTCCGCTTCAATTCGGCCTTCAGAAGGCTGGCCGTAAGCGCTTCATAGTCCGTTTCGCCGGTGCACTTCACTGATGCCCAACAGTCCAGCGGCAATGAAGGCAAGGTTGGTCAAAGCATTGGCTGGCTCTACCCAAAGTCCAGGTCCGGTCGGTTCGCAATAAAGATCGGCAGGCGTCGGGAGAGTTTGCCACCTGGCGAGGATGCCGCCTTCAATCGAACCATGCCGAAAAATGCAGAGGCCTCTCCTATTGCGGGCCTTGTCTGCGCTTGCAACGATAAAATTTCACCGCAACGTGACTTCCCGTTGACTGTCGGTTCTGCCACATATTTTAGCAATCAGAACAGGCCGGCGTCACCGGCGGGAATCGGAACAGTCATGGCATCTCGAGGACCATTGCGGCTCGCGGCATTTGCGCTGGCCCTTTCAACGTTTGCCGGCGCCTCGCTGGCAAGCGAGCCCGAGAAGCCCCAAACCGACAGGCCCTTGGGCGTGGTCGAGCTTTTCACCAGCCAGGGCTGCAGTTCCTGCCCGCCGGCCGATGAATTCTTCGCCGAGCTGGCCGCCAAGGAAAACATCGTCGCGCTCGCCTACCACGTCAACTACTGGGACTATCTGGGCTGGCAGGACACGCTGAGCAACAAAGAGAACACCGACCGGCAGTATGACTATATGCGCGCCTTCGGCAGCCGCTCGGTCTATACCCCGCAAGCCGTCATCAACGGCCGCAGCCACGTCAACGGCGCCAGCCGCAAGGACGTCGACGGCGCGCTGGCCCGGATGGACAGGGTGGGCGAGGGCATGCGGGTCGGCATCAAGGTGAGCCGCACCAGCGACCGCGTCATGATCGACGCCGGTGACGCCGGCAACGGCCCGAGCGACGCCCATGTGGTGATCGTCTATTTCGATCCGCCGCAGATGGTGAAGATCGGCCAGGGCGAGAACAGCGGCCGCAGCCTGACCTACTGGAACGCCGTCTCCGACATCCAGACCGCCGGCATGTGGCACGGCAAGGCGCAGCGCTACGAATTGCCGATGAGCGAGATCGCCAAGAAGGGCGGCTGCGCGGTGCTGCTGCAGTCCGTCGGCAAGGACGGCACGCCTGGTCCGATCCTCGGCGCCGCCTTCATCCGCAAGCCCTGACTCCCCTTCTCCCCTTGTGGGGTGAGCAGCCGGTTCGCGAAGCGAATTCATCGTGCCTGTGGCACGATGAAAGGCGGCGAACGCCGGGACGCTGCGAAGCAGCGGGGATCCGGCCGGGGGTGGATCGGCGCGCAGCGCCGAGACGGATGAGGGGTGTTGAAAGAAATGAGACGTTGGCAATCCTGTCGCCGAGCGACCTACCCTCGACGGACGTCCTCGCCAAGTTGGAACACCCCTCATCCGTCCGAGCTTCGCTCGGCCACCTTCTCCCACAAGGGGAGAAGGATAATAAAAAACCGGCGTCAGCTTGCTTCTGACGCCGGTCATTCAGGTTTTGGGATCGTCGCACCTGATTTTTCCAAGGAAAAACCGAGGTTGGTTCGATCCGACGCTGACCCGTGGGCGGGGGGCTTGGGGTTTACGAGCCGGTGCCGGACCGAACCGTCTCAGGCAACGCGGGTAAACTCGTCGGACATTGGGGCATGAGCGCGGATAATTTGTGGCGACAATGTGGCGGAGCATCACCAATTCCAACACGCGTTTTGCAAACGTGACTGGACGTTTGGGAAACCGCTCGGCGGCAGTGTGCTTAGCCGGCCCTTGCAATTCAGCGGCGAAAGCGCGAACCTTGGGACGCGCAAGATTCAATCGAAGGATCGCGGCATGACCGATCACAGCAGCGGGATGGAGGATGGGGAAGCATCCGGAATATTGATCCCGCTACATGAGGCGCGCAGCGCACGCCTCGACCAGCCGGTGCGCTTCGACCGGCGTGAGCTCGACCAGATCCTGAGGCTTTACGGACGCATGGTGGCGGCCAATGAATGGCGCGATTATGCGATCGATCATCTTACTGATCGCGCTGTCTTTTCTGTCTTCCGCCGGGCCAGCGAAGTGCCGCTGTTCCAGATCGTCAAGGACCCGAAACTGGCGCGCCGGCAGGGCGCCTTCGCCGTCATCGCCGCCGGCGGGCGCATCCTCAAGCGCGGCCAGGAGCTCGGCCGCGTGCTCGGTGTTTTCGATCCCAAGCTGAAGCTGGTCGAGGCTTGAGCAGGGGAAGGGGAATTGAAGAACTGAAGAATTCAGGAAAGGGGCGCCAAACGACTGATATAACTGCTGTTTTCGTTTGTTCTTCAATTCCTCAGTTCTTCAGTTCATCAGCTCCCCTTAAGCCCCCGAAATTTCCGCTCCGGCAGCGAATCCGGATCGGGCGTCAGCTCCGCGCCGCCGTTGAGCGGCAGCTGCATGAACACCGTGTCCAGCCAGCGCCCATGCTTGTAGCCTGACCCTTCCAGGCGCCCGGAATGACGGAAGCCGAGCTTCTCGTGCAGCCGCACCGAGGCGCTGTCGGCATGGCCGTCGCCGATCACCGCGATGATCTGGCGGAAGCCTGACGCGCGCGTCGCCTCGATCAGCGCCTGCATCAGCAGCAAGCCCACGCCCTGGCCCTTGGCCTCGGGCGTGACATAGACCGAATCCTCGACGACGAATCGATAGGCGGGGCGCGGCCGGAACGGTCCGGCATAGGCATAACCCAGCACGATGCCGTCCTTTTCCGCCACGAGATAGGGAAAGCTGCCGGCCGCTAAACCGTCGTATCGATTGCCCATTTCGGCGCGGCTGGGCGGCTCCAGCTCGTAGCTCGCCGTGCCGTGCGTGACCGCGTCGGCATAGATTTCCGTGATTCGGTCGAGGTCGGCCGCGGTGGCGGCTCTGATCGCAATATTGCTCATAATTCGTGCAATTGGTTTTCCTGCCTCGATAACAGCAGAGGAACGCGCAAAAGGAAAGGGCGGCCGTTGGGCCGCCCTTTCCGAAGTCTATGGTCCAGCCGGACCGGGTGCTCGCCTTAGCGGCGGTCGCCCATGAACTGCAGCAGGAACATGAACAGGTTGATGAAGTCGAGATAGAGCTGCAACGCGCCCATGATCGCCTTGCGGCCGGCAACGTCCGCGACATCACCCTCGAAATACATCTCCTTGATCCGCTGCGTGTCGTAGGCGGTCAGGCCCGCGAACACCAGCACGCCGATCGCCGAGATGGCGAAGGCCAGCGCCGACGACGCCAGGAAGATGTTGATGACCATCGCGATCAGCAGGCCGATCACGCCCATGATCAGGAACGAGCCGAACGCTGTCAGGTCGCGCCTGGTCGTGTAGCCGTAGAGCGAGAGCCCGCCAAAAGCCGCCGCGGTGGCGAAGAAGGTCTGGGTGATGCTGGTGCCGGTGTAGACGAGGAAGATCGTCGACAGCGACAGGCCGACAAGGCCGGCATAGACCCAGAACGTGGTCTGCGCCGCCCCTACGCTCATCGACTGGATGCGGAACGACAGGAACATCACGGCAGCCAGCGGCGCCAGGATGACGACCCAGCGAAACGCGCTTGCATAGATGAGCTGGCCGAAGGCGGTCAACTGGCCGTCACCCGTGACGGCAAGATGGAACGCGCCCCAGGCGGCAAGGCCGGTGATGAGCAGGCCAAGCCCCATCAGGTTATAGACTTTGATCATATAGGCCCTGAGGCCCTGATCGATATCGACGCGCGCGCCGGGGGCGGCGGACGTCTGGTAGTTGCGAATGGGATCAGCCATTGGAAATCCTCTGTTGCTTCTGCCCCGTCCGGTGACAGGTCCCCATGGGATGACCCCTTGGACCAGGCGCCGCTGGCGGGGCTCCAGCATGCCTGCACGAAATATGATGGTTCTTGACGTCAAGGACAAGACGGTAACGGGGCGTAACGCTTCGTGAGAGGGCAAAGGGCCGGTTTTTCAGCCCTTCCGCGCCGCATTCTTACAAAGATTTAACGCTGGCGCCGATCTTCAAGGCGCGGAATTCAGAGATTGCGCAGCACCGGCGCCGCCTTGTGGCCGAGCACCCGCCAGGTGCCGGCAAGGCCGATGCCGACGGTGACCGCCAGCGACACGAGGATCGTCGCCACCGCCACTTCCGGCATGAAGTGCGACGGCAGCGTCATGATATGGGCGACGACGAACCATGCCGCGATGCCGCCGGCGGCAAGCGCGAACAGCGCGGTCGCAAGGCCGATCAGCACATATTCCAGCGAGAAGGCGGTGATCAGTGTTTTCCGTGTTGCGCCGAGCGTCTTCAGCACCACCGCGTCATGGATGCGCGCCCGGTTGCCGGCGGCCAGAGCGCCGGAGAGCACCAGCACCGAGGCGATCAGCGCCACGCCCGCGGCGGCGCGGATGGCGGTGCCCAACTGGGCGACCAGCCGGTTGACGATGTCGAGCGCGTCCTTGACGCGGACCGTCGTTACCGCCGGAAAGGCACGGGTGACGGCGTTGAGCAGCCGCGCGTCGTCGGCCGTGGTGGCTCCCTTGTCGGTCAGCGTCGCCAGCCAGCCATGCGGCGCGCCGGCAAAAGTGTTGGGCGAGAACACCATGACGAAGTTGATGCCCATGGTCTCCCACTCGACCTGGCGGAAATTGGCGATTTTTGCCGTCACGTTGCGGCCGAGCACATTGACGGTGACGCTGTCGCCGAGCTTCAGCCCGATCGCCTTGCCTTCCTCGGCCGAGAACGACACCAGCGGCTCGCCGGAATAATTTTGCGGCCACCACGTGCCTTCGGTCAGCGTGGCGTTTTCCGGCTGCTTGGCGTCATAGGTCAGGCCGCGGTCGCCGCGCAGCACCCAGGCACCTTCCGCCGGGATCTTCACCTTGTCGACGTCGACGCCGTTGAGCGCCATGATCCGGCCGCGCAGCATCGGCACCTTGACCAGCGCTCCCCGAGGCGCCTCTTTCCCGACCAGGCCGGCGAAGGCATCGACATCGCTATTCTGGATGTCGACGAAGAAGAAATTCGGCGCCCGCTCCGGCAGGCTGCCGGAGATCTGCCGCCTGAGATTCCCGTCGATCAGCGCCAGCGTCACCAGGAGCGTCAGGCCGAGCCCGAGCGACAGCACCACCGAAGGCGTCAGCGCGCCTGGACGGTGGATGTTGCCGAGCGCCAGCCTGAGCGACACGAAGCGCACGCGCGGGCTGCGCCGGGCCAACCATTGCACCAGCGCCGCCACCAGCCGCAGCACCAGGAAGGCAAAGACCGTCGCGCCGACGAAGATCGAGGCGATGCGCTGATCGTCGGCCGAAAGAATGGCGAGCCCCGCCAGCGCAAACACGATCGCGAGAGCAGCGCCGACATAGGGCAGGCGCGGCAGGCCTCGGCTCTCAAAGCCCATCTCGCGAAACAGCGCCGTCGCCGGCACGTCGCGGGCGCGCCCAAGCGGCAAGAGCGCAAAGGCCAGCGTCACCAGCAGGCCGAACAACGCGGCCATGGCGAGAGCGCTCGCGTAGAAGCCGCCTTCCGCCGGCACTGGGATGACCGATTGCAGAAGCGCGCTCGCCACGAACGGCATCGCGGCGCCCAGGATCAGGCCGAGCACGATACCGAGGCCGGCAATAAGCAGGATCTGCACGAGATAGACCGTGAAGACGAAGCCGCCGGAAGCGCCGAGGCTCTTGAAGGTGGCGATGACGCCGCGCTTGCCGTCGAGATAGGCGCGCACCGCGTTCGCCACGCCGACGCCGCCGACCACCAGCGCCGTCAGCCCGACCAGCGTCAGGAATTGCGAGAAACGCTGGATGTTGGAGGAAAGCGCGGGTGCCGCGTTGCTGCGCGTGCGGATCGACCAGCCGGCCTGCGGAAAGTCTTTCGCCGCCTCGGCCTGGATTTGCTTGATCCGCGCTTCGCTGGCGCCGTCGGGCAGTCGGACCTTGTAGGCGTTCTCGACCAGGCTGCCGGGCTGGATCAGTCCGGACGCGGCAAGCCCGTCGTTCGAGATCATCAGCCGCGGCGCGAAGCCAAAGCCGTCGGAGATCGCGTCGGGCTCGTTGACCAGCCTGGCCCTCAGCTCGAAGGTTGCGCCGCCGAGCTTCAGCCGGTCGCCGACCTTGAGATTGAGCCGGTCGAACAAAAGGTCGGGCGCGGCGGCGCCGAAGACTCTCGCTGTCTCGCCGAACAGCTCCTTCCTGGGCAGCGGCGGATCGGTCTCCAGCGCGCCGTAAAGCGGATAGGCGTCATCGACCGCTTTGGCTTCGACCAGCGCCTGGTCCGAACCGTCCTCGAGCCGCGCCATGGAGCGCATGCCGGAATTCAGCGAAACCGTGCCGAGGCTCTTGATAAAGCCGAGCTCGGCATCAGAAGCGCTGCGCTGGTTGATCTGGAAGCGCAGGTCGCCGCCGAGCAGCGTCTGGCCCTGGTTGGCGACGCCGGCGGTGATCGCCTGCGCCACCGAATTGACGCCGCCGATGGCCGCGACGCCGAGCGCGATGCAGCCGAGGAAGATCATGAAGCCCGAAAGGCCGCCGCGCATCTCGCGCAGCGAGAAGCGGATGGCGAGCTTCAATGTCCTGGGCATCAGGCCGGCACCTTCACCGGCCTCGGCGCGTCCTCGATGCGTCCCGAACGCATCGACACCTGGCGCGAGCAGCGGGCCGCGAGCGCCGGATCATGCGTCACCAGCACCAGCGTCATGCCGCGCTCGGCCGCCTTGGCGAACAAAAGGTCGGCTATTTGCTTTCCCGTCGCCTGGTCGAGGTTGCCGGTCGGCTCGTCGGCAATAAGGATGCGCGGCGAAGGCGCCAGCGCCCGGGCGATCGCCACGCGCTGCTGCTCGCCGCCGGAAAGTTCGCCCGGGTAATGCGTCACACGGTCGCTCAGGCCGACAGCTCCCAATTCCCGCGTGGCCACGCCGAACGGATCGGCGTGGCCGGCGAGTTCCAGCGGCACCGCGACATTTTCGAGCGCCGTCATATTGGGGATGAGATGGAAGGACTGGAAGACGATGCCGATGTTTCGTCCCCGAAACGATGCGATCTGGTCCTCGCTTTTGCCGTTGAGCAATTCGCCGGCGATCCGCACCGTGCCCTGGTCGACCCTTTCCAGTCCGGCTAGCACCATCAGCAAGGTGGACTTGCCGGAGCCCGAAGGGCCGACGATGCCGGTGGCTTCGCCGCTAGCCACATCGAGGCTGACGCCTTTCAGAACATGGACGGAGGAAGCGCCCTCGCCGAGCGTCAGCGAGACATCCCTCAGTGCGATGACGGCTTCTGTCACAATGAAAGCGTCCTATATGGTGGAAAAGGAGACGACGATATCTCCTCCAGGGATTGTTCCGGTCATATGGGGCTCGCCGCATGGCTTTCAAACATACACTTGCCGCAGCCCTCATCCTTTTCCTCGGCGCTTGCGGCGCCATTTCGTCGGCGCGCGCCGAGACCTTCAATATCGTCGGCTTCGGTGACAGCCTGACGGCGGGTTTCGGCCTCGGTCCGGGCCAGGGCTTCACCGACAGATTGCAGGCGGCGCTGAAAGCGAAGGGCCATGACGTTGCCGTCGCCAATGCCGGCGTGTCGGGCGACACCACGAGCGGCGGGCTGGCGCGGCTCGACTGGTCGGTGCCGGACGGCACCCGGCTCGTCATCCTCGAGCTCGGCGCCAACGACATGCTGCGCGGCGTTTCGCCCGACATCGCCGAAAAGAACCTCGACACCATGCTGGCGAAGCTGAGAGAGCGCAAGATCGCCGTGCTTCTTGCCGGCATGCGCGCCGCGCCCAACCTCGGCGCCGGCTACCAGAAGAGCTTCGATGCGATCTATCCGAGGCTCGCCATGAAATACGATGTTCCGCTCTATCCGTTCTTTCTCGACGGCGTTGCCGGTCACCCCGACCTGCAGCTTGAGGACGGCCTGCATCCCAATCCCAAGGGCGTCGATGCGATCGTCGAGCGCATCCTGCCCTCCGTCGAGAAGGCCATTGCCGCGGATGGCGGCGCCTAGTGAGGCTCGGGCGCAACGGTTTCCGTTGGGGAAACCTTGTGGACAACAAACCGCTTGCCCCGCGCGGATATCGATGATTCGCTAGGGCCAAGAGTTTCGATTCGAGGACAGGAGGCTTTTCATGCCACGTCTTTTCACCGCCCTCGAAATTCCGCGCGACGCCGCTCTTTCGCTGTCCCTGCTCCGGGGCGGCCTTCCCGGAGCCCGCTGGATCGACGTCGAAAACTACCATTTGACGCTGCGCTTCATCGGCGATGTCGAAGGCCATGTCGCCGACGAGATCGCCAACGCGCTCGACCGGATCAACCGTCCCTCCTTCTCCTTGACGCTCTCCGGCGTCGGCGCTTTCGGCGGCAAGAAGCCGCATGCGGTGTGGGCCGGCGTGTCCGCCTCGCCGGACCTGGTGGCGCTGCAGGGCGAGATCGACCGCATCTGCCAGCGGCTCGGCCTGCCCGCTGATCCGCGCAAGTTCTCGCCGCATGTGACGCTTGCCCGCCTGCGCAATGCGAGCCCGCTCGACGTCGCGCAATATCTTTCGGCGCGCGGCAACTTTTCCGCATTGCCCTTCCGCGTCGGCCGCTTCGTCTTGATGTCATCGCGCGATTCGGTCGGCGGCGGCCCTTATATCGTCGAGGAAGCCTGGCCGCTTTCGGGTGTTGACGCGCGTTCGTTGAGCCGCGTCGCCAGCGCTTCCGACGCCTCGCGGATCATGCGGTAGACCGAGGCGAAGGCTTGCTGGTCCTCGTAATAGGGGTCTGGCACGTCGCGCTGGTTGCCGCTGGCAAACTCCAGGAAGAGATGGATGCGGTCGCGCGCGGCCGCCGGCGCCAGCGCCTTGAGATCGCGCACGTTTGCCCGGTCCATGCCGAGGATCAGGTCGAAGCGCGCGAAATCGTCCGGCGCTATCCTGCGCGCCCGCTGTCCGGAAATGTCGACGCCGTGCCGTGCGGCGATCGCGATCGAGCGCGGATCGGGGGCGGAGCCGACCTCCCAGCCGCTGGTGGCGGCTGAATCGAGCACAATGTCGTGACCCGTTCCGCGCTCGGCCAGAACATCGCGGAAGACACCCTCAGCCAAGGGCGACCGGCAGATATTGCCGAGACAAACGAACAGAATGGACTTTATGGGCTTTGCGCTCATCGATCCGGCGCTATGGTTGGTTCAATTTCGAATAGCACAGGAACCCGACATGACCAGGGAAAAACTCAGCAAGGAAGCGATCACGGCAGCGCTCGCCGAACTCGAAGGCTGGTCGCTGGCCGCCGACGGCGCTTCCATCAAGCGCAGCTTCGGCTTCAAGAACTTCTCCGAGGCCTTCGCCTTCATGACCCGCGTGGCGCTGGCCGCCGAAAAGATGGATCACCACCCCGACTGGTCGAACGTCTACAAGACCGTCGACGTCACGCTGAACACGCATGACGCCAGCGGCGTGACCGCGCTCGATATCGAGTTGGCCAAACGGATGAACCGCTATTTTGGGTAGCGGCTGGGAAGCGGCCGTGCCTCCACCCTGGAGCGTTCCGGCGGTGGAGAAAACTTTGAGACGCCGGCGGGGCAGCGCCCCCCTCTGTCCTGCCGGACATCTCCCCCACTTGGGGGGAGATCGGACTTCACCGCGGCTTTCGCCAATCGCCAACGTCGCAGGACTGAGCGGGGCGCCAAAGCTGCCAATCTCCTCCCTTGTGGGGGAGATGTCCGGCAGGACAGAGGGGGGCGCGAAGGATCTCGACCGATGCCACCGGAGTCCCATTTTCCGGGCCAGCAACCGCCCCAACTCTTGCAGCCGGGTGCTGCTTTCACCACATTTTCCTCCGGCGGGCCGGCACGCAAGGGTTGCGCGCGCAGCCGCCAAGGAGAGATGGATGGCGCAAGGTACCGGTTTTGATTTCTTCGGCTTCGGCGACAAGCTCGCCGGCGAGGGTGAGGTGCGCGAGAAATTCTGGCGCACCGCCAAGAAGGCCGCCCGGCAGATCCCGTTCATGGACGAGGTGGTCGCCGCCTATTATTGCGCCATGGACAAGGACACGCCGTTGCGCGCCAAGGGCATCCTGGTCGCTGCGCTCGGCTATTTCGTGCTGCCGGTGGATTTCATCCCCGACTTCGTCCTCGGTCTCGGCTTCACCGACGACCTTGCCGTGCTGACCGCCGCGATCACCGCCGTCAGCGCCCACATCACGCCCGCGCACCGGCAGGCCGCCAGGGATGCGCTTGCCGACAAGCGTTGACCCTGGGGTTGACCCTGGCTGACATTTCGGCACAACGAGACCGCGAAACCACCCGCGCGAAAAGACAAACTCTTGCCGCTTTCGTGGCCTCCAAGTTCGCGCCGGGACATTGTGATCGCCGCTCTTCCAGCGGCGGCGCGACTGGTGGCGGTTTCCTGGGGTGAGTTCCTTTTCTTGAGGGAAATTCACCGTTTGGTAACCCTGATTAAATCAAAATGAAGCGACGGCAGGACGCCACGCGGCCCGCCCCCGCACCATATGGAATACGGGAAGAACGATGCGCGGATTGATTGCTACAGTTTCCAGCCTGGTCATGGTGGCCGCCTTGGCAGCGCCGGCGCTGGCGCAGCAGGCGACCAAGATCGGCCAGCACAATGCCTGGGGCACCTACAGCTATCAGTCGGCAGGCGGCAAGGTCTGCTACGTGCTGACGGTGCCGACCGACAAGCAGCCGACGACCCTCGACCACGGCGACATGTTCTTCTTTGTCAGCCAGCGGCCCGGACAGCAGGTCTCCTACGAGCCGCAGTTCATCGCCGGCTACAATTTCCAGGAAGGCTCCAAGGCCACCGTCACCATCGACAAGAAGTCGTTCTCGATGTTCACCCGCGGCAAGTCGGCCTGGGTCGAGAACGCGGCCGAAGAGCCGGTGCTGATCGCCGCCATGAAGACCGGCACCGACATGAAAGTGCAGGCGAAGTCCGGCCGCGGCAACCCGACATCCTATGTCTTTTCGCTGAAAGGCATCTCGGCCGCGCTGGCCTCGATCGCCAAGTGCAAGTAGGCGCGAAGGCCTCCGCGCGGCTGGGTGGGCTCGGCTGGCCGGCTATCCAGCACTCGGCATTTTTCGCGTCAACGACCAGTCTTTGGCCACGACCTCGATTGTGTCGTCTCGAAAACAGAACAAGAAATGCCGTGAACCCGGGCCGTCCGGCGCCAAGACATCCCAATCATCCTCGCTGACTGGCCGGCTGTCTCCAGTCACCTCGTAGAACTCTCCCCATTTTGGGGCCTGATTGCCGTAAAGACCTTTGCCCGCAAACCAAGCGTGGTCGTCTGAAGCATTCCATCGGACTCGGCTGCAGCCAACAAAGTGAAGCGTTCCCATCTCTCCGGGCCTGGCATCGTGGGCCCATGGGTTCAAGAGAAAGGAAAGCCGTGCCGAATTGCCCTCGATAAGCAGCTCAACGTCGGGAGCACTTGGCTCGGCGTTCCAGCCAAGGTTCAGGTGCCGGAAAGACAATTCGGTCATACATCGATATTGCATGTCGACAGGGCGCCTACTACCCACCCGGCCCTGCAGCAGTATCTTGGCGGCAACTCAGGTGGTTGCAAACCATCCCGCCGGCACGTCGCCGGCGGGCAGATCGGCTTGAAGGGCTCCAGCCTCACATCGCCATTTTTTCACATTCGGCCTGGGCCTTCTTGGTCGACGTGTCGACCATATAGGTTTTGCCCTTGGCGTCGGTGATCATCATCATGCAATGCTTGATCGGCTTCGCCATTTTCATCATTTCGGCGCTCGTCTTCGCGTCGGGCATCATGGTGCCCATATGCCCGTCGGGCATGATCGCCGTCACCTGCCCACCCTTCATCATCGTCATCGTGCCCATCGTATCCTCGGCAAATGCCTGCGAGGCAAAGACGCTGACGAGGCCGGCCATGGCAACAAGCTTGATCGAATGCATTCCGCGTACTCCCATTTTTTGACGGGGCATGGTCGCCCCTTTCAGGTTCGCGGCTGCGCTTCGGGCTGTTACGCCAACACGAATATGTGATCTGGTTTGCGGCGACACGCCGGCCCGCGTTCGCCGCCCCATGACTCCGCCTGCAAGCTGTGCTATGCGCCGCGCTTCATTTCGGGCACGATGCTGAAATCGGCCGCAAACCGCTTATATTGGCGCAACCATGACCCTTTCATTCGATCTGACCGCCGAAGGCGCACGCGACGCCTTGCGCGCCCGCGCTGCTGCTGCCGAGAAGCCGTCGCTGATCGGCCTGACCCGGGCCGAGCTTGGCGGTGCCTTGGTCGAGGCTGGCATCGTGCCGGAGCGCCAGGCGAAGATGCGCGCCCAGCAGCTCTGGCACTGGATGTATGTGCGCGGCGTCTCCGATTTCGCCCATATGTTCAACATCTCCAAGGATTTGCGCGCCGAGCTCGACAAGCATTTCACCGTCGCGCGCCCCGAGATCGTCGAGGAGCAGATTTCTTCCGACGGCACGCGCAAATGGCTGTTCCGCTTTCCGCCGCGCGGCGCCGGCCGCCCGGTCGAGATCGAGACCGTCTATATCCCCGAGGAAGGCCGCGGCACGCTCTGCATCTCCTCGCAGGTCGGCTGCACGCTGACCTGCTCCTTCTGCCACACCGGCACGCAGAAGCTGGTACGCAACCTGACGACGGAAGAAATCCTGGCGCAGCTGCTGACCGCGCGCGACCGGCTCGGCGATTTCCCCGACCGCGACACGCCCGACGGCGCCATCGTGCCGGCCGAGGGCAGAAAAGTCTCCAACATCGTCATGATGGGCATGGGCGAGCCGCTCTATAATTTCGAGGCGGTGAAAAAGGCGCTGCTGATCGCTTCCGACGGCGACGGCCTGTCTCTGTCGAAGCGGCGCATCACGCTCTCGACCTCCGGTGTCGTGCCTGAGATCGCCCGCACCGGCGAGGAGATCGGCGTCATGCTGGCGATCTCGCTGCACGCCACAAATGACGATCTGCGCGACCTTTTGGTGCCGATCAACAAGAAGTTCCCGCTGAAGGAATTGATCGCCGCCTGCCGCGCCTATCCCGGCCTGTCGAATGCCCGCCGCATCACCTTCGAATATGTAATGCTGAAGGACGTCAACGATTCCCTCGACGACGCCAGGGCGCTGGTGAAGCTGCTGAAGGGCATCCCGGCCAAGATCAATCTGATCCCGTTCAACCCCTGGCCCGGCACCAACTACCAGTGCTCGGACTGGGAGACGATCGAGAAGTTCGCCGACTACATCAACAATGCCGGCTATGCCTCGCCGATCCGCACGCCGCGCGGCCGCGACATCCTCGCCGCCTGCGGCCAGCTCAAGTCGGAATCGGAACGCATGCGCAAAGTCGACCGGCTGGCGCTCGAGGCCATGATGATCGCAGGGCACGGCGAGGCGTGAGGCGTATCATCGCCTATCTCGTCCGCTTCGCCGCCATCCTGGTCGGCTATGTGATCGCCTCGCTGGCGGCAAGCGCCTTCCTCAACGTGCTGTTCCTCGGCTATTTCGGCTACGCGCCGGAGCCCGGGCACCCGACGATCGCGCCCGCGCTTTATTTCTCCGTGCCCTTCATTGCACTGTTCGTCGCCTATTTCGGCTTCATGCCGGCGGCGGTCGTCATCCTCATCGCCGAAGTGCTCGGCCGCCGCGACTGGCTGTTCTATGCGCTCGGCGGCGCCATCATCGCCGTCGTCTTCCTCGGCTTCGCCCATAACGTCGGCGATGGCGATTTCGACGTCACCGACAACAATGTGAGGCTCGCTTTGATCGGTAGCGGCATGGTCGGCGGCATCTTCTACTGGCTCTCCGCCGGCCGCTGGGCCGGCGCCTGGCGCCGCGAGCCGCTGCCCGATCCCGAAGCCTGAGTTCAGCGCGGTTCAGTGTCCTCAGTTTGAAATTTGATTGGATGCCATCCGCCAGAGTGTGTCCGTCGATCAATCTCGGAAAGCTGTCACTCGGATTTCGACCCGCATCGCCGGATCGCCAAGCAATGCTACGCCTAGGCAGGTCCAGATCGGTTTGTGGTTCGGCATGCGCAGACGAAACTGCCTCGCCATCTCTGCCGTGGCCTTGAGGATTGTCCCGTCGGGTTCCAGCGTATGGTAAGAGTTGACGTGCGCGACGTGAGACCAGCCCAGCCCGACCTCTTTCAACATGAAGGCCACGTTATCGAAGGCTTGATCGATCTCTGCCTCGATCGGAATGCTGTCGCCGGGAAAATCAAGCGTGTCGGGCCGCCAGCCACCTTGACCCGACAGTTCGACCCGGCCGTCGACTTCCATCACCATCGAATAGCTGTAGTCCTTGGCGCTCTTTTCGCCCCATGGGCCGGGAGCATATAGCTTGAACCTTGGCATCATTCCTCGCTAGAGCAATTCTAGGAAAAGTGTGTAAGGTTTTCCGTCCGGAATTGTGTAAAAACAAAGAGTTAGAGGGTCACAGCCTACCAAAGCGACCGGCAAATTCAAACTAAGCCCGGCGTCTACCTTGCCTGCGCCGTCAGGATCTTGAGCGCGAAGGCCGAGAACACACCGCCGAACAGATAGTCGACCACCCGCGTGACGCGCGGGCTGGCCTTCATCGCCGCCGAAAACTTCTCTGCCGCCAGCACCATCGGCGCTGTCACCGGGATCGCCAGCACGATGAACATCACGCCGAGGAAGAACAGTTTTCCGGGCGCGTTCGGGTCATGCGCGGAGACGAATTGCGGCAGGAAGGTCATGAAGAACAGGATGATCTTCGGGTTGAGCAGATTGACGCCGAGCCCGGCCGCCCAGCTGCGGAACAGCGAAATCTGCGGTCCGCTCTTCTTCTCCGGCGAGAAGGCCGAGCCTTTCGTCACCGCTTGCCAGGCCAGGAAGACGAGGTAGCCGGCGCCGAAGAGCTTCAGCGCGAAGAAGGCCGTCGGCGAGGCGACGATCAGCGCCGAGACGCCGACCACCACCAGCGCGGTGTGGATCAGCGTGCCGGTGAGCGCCCCGGCCATCGAGGCGAAGCCGGTGGCGCGACCCTGGCTCAGCGTCCGCGACACGAACAGCGTCATGTCCGGGCCCGGCGTGATCGCCAGGATGAAGGTGGCGATGGCGAACTGGATCAGCGTCGTGGTGTCGGGAATGAAGGACATTGCTCGCCCCGTAAAATGGATCGCAGAGCCTATAGCGCAGCCATCTCCGTTTCGCCAGCAACTGCCGACGTGGCGGCGGCATAATCTCCCCCCTCGAGGGGGAGATGTCGCCGAAGGCGACAGAGGGGGTCGCCGCGCGTGAAGCGTCAGCGTTTTCCGCGACGAAAAAACAGCAGCGGCGATCTATGTGAGACGACCCCCTCTGGCCGCTTCGCGGCCATCTCCCCCTCAAGGGGGGAGATCACGCGCAGCGATTGGCTGCGCCCTGCGCCGCTTCGTCTCTTGCATCGCCCGGAAACCCCGTGATACTCGCCCGCGAACCTTTTTACCCGCGGAACCGCCAACAATGTCCAAGACCAAAGACGTCAAGAAAGTCGTGCTCGCCTATTCCGGCGGCCTCGACACCTCCATCATCCTGAAATGGCTGCAGACCGAGCTCGGCGCCGAGGTCGTCACCTTCACCGCCGATCTCGGCCAGGGCGGCGAGCTGGAACCGGCGCGCCGCAAGGCCGAGATGATGGGCATCAAGGACATCCGCATCGTCGACGTGCGCGAGGAATTCGTCGCCGACTTCGTCTTCCCGATGTTCCGCGCCAACGCCGTCTATGAAGGCACCTATCTGCTCGGCACCTCGATCGCCCGCCCGCTGATCTCCAAGCATCTGGTCGAGATCGCCAAGGAGACCGGTGCCGACGCGATCGCGCATGGCGCCACCGGCAAGGGCAACGACCAGGTGCGCTTCGAGCTTTCCGCCTATGCGCTGAACCCGGACATCAAGGTCATCGCGCCGTGGCGCGACTGGTCGTTCAAGTCGCGCACCGACCTCCTCAACTTCGCCGAGCAGCACCAGATCCCGGTGCCGAAGGACAAGCGCGGCGAGGCGCCCTTCTCGGTCGACGCCAACCTTCTGCACTCCTCCTCCGAGGGCAAGGTGCTGGAGGATCCGTGGAGCGAGCCGCCGGAATTCGTTCACCAGCGCACCGTCTCGCCGATGGATGCGCCCGACGCCGTCACCGAGATCGAGATCGAGTTCCTGAAGGGCGATCCGATTGCGTTGAACGGCAAGAAGCTGTCGCCGGCCACCATGCTGGCGGCGCTCAACGACCTCGGCCGCGACAACGGCATCGGCCGACTCGATCTCGTCGAGAACCGCTTCGTCGGCATGAAGTCGCGCGGCGTCTACGAGACCCCCGGCGGCACCATCCTGATCGCCGCCCATCGTGCCATCGAATCGATCACGCTCGACCGCGGCGCCGCCCACCTCAAGGACGAGTTCATGCCGCGCTATGCGGAGCTCATCTACAACGGCTTCTGGTTCTCGCCCGAGCGCGTCATGCTGCAGGCGATGATCGACAAGAGCCAGGAAGACGTCGAAGGCACGGTGCGGCTCAAGCTCTACAAGGGCAACGTCATCGTCACCGGCCGCAAGTCGAAGAAGACGCTCTATTCCGACGCGCTGGTCACCTTCGAGGACGACCGCGGCGCCTACGACCAGAAGGACGCCGAAGGCTTCATCCGCCTTAATGCGCTCAGGCTGAGGACGCTGGCGGCAAGGAACCGTCGCGGCTGATATCCGAACGTCGAAAGTCGAGATAAGCGGGGCAACCCGGCGGAGACGCCGGGTTTTATTCCACGTATCGAATATAAGAAAAGTTCAGACCGCTTCAGAGAAATTGTCGTTTGACCTTTCCGCCGCTCTAATTAAGTTCGCCAGCGGGATGCGGGGGGTTTTGACAGTGAAAAGTAGTATTTCTTTTCTGGTTGCGGCGGCGTTGGCCTTGATGACGTGCGGGTCCTCGCAAGCAGGCACGGAGCAGGCGCCTGAGGCTAATTTGGACGGGTGCATCTCCGCTGTCCATTTATGGAGCATCACGTTCAAGCACGAAATCGCCTCTTTCATGGGCGTCTCGCAGGAGCGCATGCCGGCCTTGTTCTGCCAGCGCATAGCCGAGGGGATACGCAGCGGGCGGATCAGCTACTCCGATTTGAACAAAGTGCAGCTAGACCTACCGACCGAGATATGGTTGGTCGTCAAGGGCAAGTCCAAGGCTGCGGCTACGGCCACGCCGGCGCCGCGAACGTCCAGCTTCCGTACCTGCTACCGCAACAACGGCGCCTTCCAGATTCCCGCTTCCCAGAAATGCCCGTTGAGCGGCCACGCACAGTTTGACCAACCGACCAAAATCGACATGAAGGGTAAGTCCAAGGTGGCTACTCCAGCGCCGCGGAACCCCAAATTCCGTACCTGCAACGGCACTACCGGTACCTTCCAGATTCCCGTTTCCCGGAAATGTCCATTGAGCGGCTACGCAAATGATTGAGAGTTAGGTGATGAGATCGAACCTGGTCGTTCCGGGCGATCGGATTTGACCCCGCTCGATAAACAAAAAGCCCGGCACACGCGCCGGGCTTTTCGTTTGGAATGGAGACGGTCGATCAGTTGCTGTCGATCGCCTCGGCGATGCGGGCGATGGCCTGCTGGTAGACGCTCGCGGAGTTCCAGCCGGCGATCGCGCCCATATTCGCCTCGTAGCCCGCGCCGGCCTGCCAGCCATGGCCCTTGAGGAAGTTGGCGGTAGAAGCCAGCGCGGTGTTCCTGTCGCGCAGGTTTCCGCTGCCGACCCCATACTTCAGGACATTTCCGGGCAGAAACTGCGTGTGGCCGATCTCGCCATGCATGGCGCCGACCGAGGAGGCGCTCAGCGCGCCGCGATCGACCAGCTTCAAGGCTGCAATGGCATGCGGGGTAAAATAGTCCGGGCGGCGGCAATCATAGGCCAGCGTTAGAATGGCCGAGACCGTGTTCTGGTTGCCCATCGAGGCACCGAAGCCGGTTTCCATGCCCCAGATGGCGAGCAGCACGCCCGGCGGCACGCCGTAGGTCTGCTCGATCCTGTCGAACATCGCCGCGTTCGACTTCTTCAGCGCCCGGCCCTTGGAAATAATTGCGGCCCCGCCGCGGCGCTTCATGAAAGCTTCCACCGAGCCGCTGAAAGCCTTGTGAATGGCGCGGTCGGCGGCGATCGTCCTTGTTGCGTAAGTCGCGCCGGCCAGCGCGGACAGACCCTTCTGGCCAACGCCCTCAGCCTGTGCTTCCGCAGCAAACTGCTGCTTCCAGGCGTCGAAGCCAGCGCCGTTCTTGCCACAGCTGGCCGCCGCCTGCGCGCCCGTCGCCAGCCCAAGTGCCGCCACAGCGGCGGCCACGAAAATCCTTCCCTTGGCAAAAAATGCCATGCTGTCTCTCCTGGTTGCCTGAATCACGTCCCGGTTGCAAATCTGCCAGTGAAACGCCCGGTTGTCACCGCCCACACGGGCTACGCGGCGCTCGACGCTGGCGAATGCCGGGGAATTTGCGCACGATCAAGCATTTATTATGGCAGGCCTTCATGGAAGATATCGATACCCCGCCCGTAGGCGTGAACTCCGCGAGGCTGTCCGGCGCGTAAAACTGGCGCTCTTCACAGGCTTTTGACCCGATCCGCCGAAAGAACATGGAACAATTCGTGAGCGGGTGGACGACGCTTTAGCCGGAACGCATAAGGCCTTGTTTCGTTTTCGAGCCCGAGGGAGCATTGAAAACGGAGAAAAAGCCATGAAAAGCGTATTGTTTCCGGCGCTTGCCGGTGCGCTGCTCGCCATGTCGGGTGCGGCCCTTGCCGACACGCCCGTCTCGGCGTTGACGGATCTGAATGTCCGCGCCGGCCCTGGCCCGCAATATCCAGTGATCGGTGTGCTGGCGGCCGGCCAGTCGGCTACGCTCAGAGGCTGCATCGCAAACAGCAAATGGTGCACCATCGCCGAAGCCGGCGGCAACGGCTGGGTCTATTCCGACTATGTGACGGGCGATTTCGGCGGCAGCCGCGTGGTGCTGACGCGCCGGCCGGCCGATGCCGAGATCGCAGTGGTGGCGCCGCCGGCTGACGATGTCTATTCGCAGGACGACGACACCGGCGCCATGGTTGCGAGCGATCCGGTTGATCCGATCGCCAGGCCGCCGGCCGAGGTGGGCACCTACATCACCACGCATCGGGTAGACCCGGTCTATCTCGAGGGCGAAGTGGTGACGGGTGCTACCCTGCCCGACACGGTCGAGCTGCGCGAGATCCCGGACTACAACTATCGCTATGTCTATGTGAACAACCAGCCGGCGCTGGTCGATCCGGGTACGCGCCGCATCGTCTATGTGATGCGCTGATCCAGGCGCTGATTGCGCAACGCGGCCGCCGGCGATCGGCGGCCGCTTTTCGTTGGCGGCCGCCCAATTGCCGCCCCGCCGGCAATTCAAGCAGCTTGCATCTGCTCTATCGACGCGATTTCGGCCTTCTTTGCCTCGCCTTCCACCGCGAGGTCGTAGCTGGCCTGCATGTTCATCCAGAACCGGGGCGTCGTGCCGAAGAACTTGGCAAGGCGCAGCGCCGTGTCTGGTGTTACCGGCGTGGTTTCGCTCACCAGGCGCTCGATACGCGTGCGGGGGACATGCAGCTTCTTGGCCAACGTATATGGTTTCAATCCAAGCGGGACCAGATACTCCTCACGAAGGATTTCGCCCGGATGGATCGGCGGGAAGATGCTGGCAGCCATCTTCATTTCCTTTCTGGTTGCGGGCACGGGCCCTAATGATAGTCGGTGATCTCTACATCCTCGGCGGCACCTTCCACCCATCTGAAGCAGATTCTGAATTGGCCGTTGATGCGAATAGAGTGCTGCCCGGCACGATCGCCCTTCAGCGTCTCCAACCGGTTGCCCGGCGGCGTCCTCAGATCGATGAGTTCATCGGCGTTATCCAACATGAACAGCTTGCGTTGAGCCACGCGAACAAGATCGGAAGGAAAGCCCTTCGGAGATCGTCCTTGCGAAACCGACTCCGTTGTCTTGTTCTTGAACGAGCGTATCAACGGTGCCTCCGCGCATCGTATCATAGTGTGATACGATTTAATTGTCGATAGAGGCGTATCTTTCTGTGATACGATTTCTAAACCGCTTCCCCGGCAAGCCTCGGGAAGAGATTGCACTGAAATCGCCGATCCCATAGATCATGCGACCCGAAAGGCAGGGGACCCGCGTGATCATCGACAGTACCGCCTTCGAGCGCTACCGCCGCTCGCCGAACGAAAAGACCACCTTGCTGCGCCTGCTGCTCGGAACGGCAATCGTCATTGCCTTCTGGATGGCTATGACAGCTCTCGTGCTTTTTGCCGGCACCTACGCCTACATCGTCTGGCGTCTGCCCGGTCCCTCGACCGGCCGGTACATGCAGGATTTCCTGGCATCGCCCGTCGGCATCCTCACCGCGCTGACGTCGTTTGCCGGCATCTGGATCGGCCTCTGGGTGGCGATGCGCTTGGTGCATGGCGAGCCGCTCTCGGCGCTGATCGGCGCCAGCCGCCGCATCTCGCGCGGCGGTTTCCTCAAAGGCCTGGTAGCGGTGCTGATCACCTCGTTGTTCTCCGAGGTCCTGCTCTATTGTCTGCAGCCGGAAGTCGCCCGCGGATCGATCGCGTTCTCGTCCTGGCTGCTGTTCCTCGTCCCGATAATGCTGCTTGCCTTCCTGCAGACGTCGTCTGAGGAGGCGCTGTTTCGCGGCTATCTGCTGCGCGGCCTCGCCAGCAGATTCGGTAGCCCGCTGATCTGGGCGGCGCTGCCGGGGTTGCTGTTCACCGCGCTGCACTGGAGCTCGTCCTCGACGCTTGCCATCAATGCCTGCGTGCTGGTCTCGATCGCCGCATTCGCGCTGCTGCTCACGCTGTTGGTCTACGCGACCGGCAATCTGGGCGCCGCCTTCGGCGCCCATCTCGGCAACAACCTGACCGGCTTCCTGCTGATCTCGCATCAAGAAAGCTACAATTCCTTCGCCCTGTTCAACGCCAAGCCGCTCGAAGGCGCCGGCTGGACGAATTGGGACGCCGTTCTCATCGCCGCGATCGGCATCGCAAGCACCCTGCTGACGATGCTCTTGCTTTTACACCGCCGCTCGCCGCTGAAGGTCGGGCCGGACCGACCATGATCCCAAAAAGTGGAAACCCGCTCTTGGACGGGATCATGCTCGAGCAGAAAGCCGAAAGGGTCGCCTGATGCGCATCACGCTGGTGGCGGAACGCACCATTCCCTGCAAAGGCTATGGCGGCACCGAGCGCCAGGTCGACTGGCTGGCTCAAGAGTTTTCGCGCCGCGGCCACCAGGTGATCCTGATCGCCGGCCGCGGCTCGAGCCATCCGCTTTGCGAAGTGCGGCAGGCATCTTCGGCCGCCGAATGCCGCGCCGCGATCCCGGCCGACGCCGACATCGTGCATTTCAATGGCTGGTACACCGAGGCGCCGCGCCCGGCGCTCTATACGATGCACGGCTTTAACCCGGAATTCCCGAAAAAGGGGCAGAACTGGAACTTCGTCAGCGCCAGCCATGCGCGCAGCCACGGACGGGAAACCTTCGTCTACAACGGCTTTCCGCTCGACGCCTATCGCCTGTCCGCCGTCAAGACGAGCCGGCTCTTGTTTCTGGCCGGCATCGCCCGTGTCGGCAAGAATCTCAACCGGGCCGTCGATCTCGCCAGGTCCTTCGATTTCCAGCTCGACATCGCCGGCGGCTCGCGCTGGCAACTCCTGCAGCGCACGAAGGTTCGCAGCCAGGGCGTCTTCTTCAAGAGCCTGGGCCGTCGCTTCCGCTACCACGGTACCGTCGACGGCGATAAGAAGCTGCGCCTGCTCGGCGAAGCCAAGGCCTTCCTCAATCCGATCGCCTGGGAAGAGCCGTTCGGCATGGCGCCGGTCGAAGCGATGCTGTGCGGCACGCCGGTACTGACGACGCCGCGCGGCGCGCTGCCGGAGATCGTCGACGATGCCACCGGACGCCTCTTCGACACCGATGCCGAGTTCGCGCAAGCCTTCGCCGACATAGCCGCGCTTTCGCCCGGGCGGTGCCGCGAATCCGCCGCCGACCGGTTCCCCATTGCGAGAACGGCACAAGGCTATCTCGACCTCTACAAGCGCATACTCGACGGCGAAAGCCTGCCGTGAGCCGCACTTTCCCTTCTCCCCTTGTGGGAGAAGGTGGATCGGCGCGCAGCGCCGAGACGGATGAGGGGTGTTCCAGCGGAGTGAGACGCTGGCTTTCCCTGGAACACCCCTCATCCGTCGCCTTCGGCGACACCTTCTCCCACAAGGGGAGAAGGGGTTTTTCTGCCGCTTGGCTTGACTCCTGGGCCGATTTCCTGTCTAGACGCGCTCGAATTCCGCGACGAGTACACCTCCGCGAAGCCGACCAGGACGCCGAAGCCTCTTCGAGGCAAGAGCTGTAAACCGATCCTGGAGGCCAACACCCGGCAGCGCGATGCGCCCCCGGGTGCTTTTTGGCTTTGCGCTTTTGCTTGGCGACCCGGCGCGAACGCACTACCTCTCGGGCATCCACAGGATGCCAGAGAAAAGGAAAACGAATGTTTGAATCCCTCCAGGAGCGCCTTGGCTCCATCCTGAACGGCCTGACCGGCCGTGGCGCGCTGTCCGAGGCGGATGTCTCGGCGGCGCTGCGCGAGGTGCGCCGTGCCCTGCTCGAGGCGGACGTGGCGCTGGAGGTGGTGCGTTCGTTCACCGACAAGGTGCGCGAGAAGGCGGTCGGCGCGGCCGTGCTGAAGTCGATCAAGCCCGGACAGATGGTCGTCAAGATCGTCCATGACGAGCTGGTCGACATGCTTGGCGCCGAGGGCGTCGCCATCGACCTCAACGCGCCGGCGCCCGTCGTGGTCATGATGGTCGGCCTGCAGGGCTCCGGCAAGACGACGACCTCGGCCAAGATCGCCAAGCGCCTGACCGAGCGCCAGAACAAGAAGGTTCTGATGGCCTCGCTCGACACGCGGCGTCCGGCCGCGCAGGAGCAGTTGCGCCAGCTCGGCGAGCAGGTGAAGGTCGCGACGCTGCCGATCATCGCCGGCCAGAGCCCGGTCGACATCGCCAGGCGCGCCGTGCAGGCGGCCAAGCTCGGCGGCCATGACGTCGTCATCCTCGACACCGCCGGCCGCACCCATATCGACGAGCCGCTGATGGTCGAGATGGCCGACATCAAGAAGGTGTCGTCGCCGCACGAGATCCTGCTGGTCGCCGATTCGCTCACCGGCCAGGACGCCGTGAACCTGGCAAAAAGTTTCGACGAGCGCGTCGGCATCACCGGCCTGGTGCTCACCCGCATGGACGGCGACGGCCGCGGCGGCGCCGCGCTTTCGATGCGCGCCGTCACCGGCAAGCCGATCAAGCTGATCGGCACCGGCGAAAAGATGGACGGGCTGGAGGAATTCCACCCCAAGCGCATCGCCGACCGCATCCTCGGCATGGGCGACATCGTCAGCCTGGTCGAGAAGGCCGCCGAAACCATCGACGCCGAGCAGGCGGCGGCGATGGCCAGGAAGATGCAGTCGGGCAAGTTCGACCTGAACGACCTTGCCCAGCAGCTTCAGCAGATGTCGAAGATGGGCGGCATGGGTGGCATCATGGGCATGATGCCCGGCATGGGCAAGATGAAGGACCAGCTTGCGGCGGCCGGCTTCGACGACAAGATGTTCCGCCGCCAGCTCGCCATCATCTCGTCGATGACCAAGGCGGAGCGGGCGAATCCCGACCTTCTGAAACACTCGCGCAAGAAGCGCATCGCTTCCGGTTCCGGCACCGACGCGGCCGAGATCAACAAGCTCCTGAAGATGCATCGCGGCATGGCCGACATGATGAAGGCGATGGGCGGCAAGGGCAAAGGCGGCGGCATGATGCGCGGCATGATGGGCGGCCTTGCCTCGAAGATGGGCCTTGGCGGCATGATGCCCGGCGGCATGCCCGATCTGTCGAAGATGGATCCCAAGCAGCTCGAGGCCCTGCAGAAGCAGGCCCAGGCTGCCGGTCTCGGTAAAGGCTTGCCGGGCGGGTTGCCCGGCGGACTTCCCGGCGGCGGCGGATTGCCGGGCCTGCCCGGCGGCATGAAGTTGCCGGGACTTCCGGGCCTCGGCGGCGGCGGGCTGCCCGGTTTGGGCAAGAAGAAGTGAGGGGGCGATGAACGAGGAGAAGGACATGGCCGACGCACGCGCCGTTCTGGCGGGCTACCGCGCTTCGATCGACAACATCGACGCCGCTCTCATCCATATGCTGGCCGAGCGCTTCCGCTGCACCAAGGCGGTCGGTGTGCTGAAGGCCGAGCATGGCCTGCCGCCCGCCGATCCGGCGCGCGAGCAGCAGCAGATCGCTCGCCTGCGCCAGTTGGCGAAGGATGCGCATCTCGACCCGGACTTTGCGGAGAAGTTCTTGAACTTCGTCATCCGCGAAGTGATCCGTCATCACGAACAGATCGCCGCTTCCAACGGCGCTGCCAAAGCCGGCTAATCAAATGCATGTCGCCCAAAATGCGCAGCGGTTTTGGGACAACGATTTGCACAAGACAAACCGATCAATGAAAGAAATCAGAGCCTTTAGGAGATAGAAAATGGCACTGAAGATCAGACTGGCCCGCGCGGGCTCGAAGAAGCGTCCCTATTACCACGTCGTCGTCGCCGACGCCCGTTCGCCCCGCGACGGCCGTTTCATCGAGTCGCTCGGCTCGTGGAACCCGCTGCTGCCGAAGGACGGCGAACGCGTCAAGGTCGACGCCGACCGCGTCAAGCATTGGCTGTCGCACGGCGCCCAGCCGACCGACCGCGTGCTGCGCTTCCTCGACGAGGCCGGCATCGCCAAGCGTACGGCCCGCTCGAACCCGAACAAGGCTCTGCCCGGCAAGAAGGCGCAGGAGCGCGCCGCCCTGCTGAAGAAGGCCCAGGAAGACGCCGCTGCTGCCGTTGCCGCCGCATCTGCCGCGCCGGCCGAAGCGGAAGCCGCCACCGCGGAGTAATTTCGGGGTTTCTGTTGCGCTTACGAAAACGGCGGGTTCTTTGCCCGCCGTTTTTCTTTGAATCCGGGTCGTTGTGCCTCAATAGCCTTGTGGGCAACGCGCGACGTAGACGCGCCCGTAACGATCTCGGTAGCGGCACTGGCCTGCCTCGCTGGCATGGCCGATCAGAGCGCCGGCCACCGCGCCGACGGCACCGCCGACCACCGCGCCCTGTACCGGATTGTTGGCGACAGCGGCGCCGACGGCCGCACCGCCCAGACCGCCGATCGCGGCACCTTTTTCCGTCTGCGAACAGGCGCCCAGCGCCAATGTCAGCACCAGAATGGTAATCGCTTTCTTCATTTCGGTTCCTCTCTCACGGGATCGCCGTCCTCGCCGCCAAATGTTTAACTCGCAGGCGGCTAGTTTGATCCCGAGGACAATGAGATTGGCATCTTCGAGCGCCGGCGCCGGTCAACAATGCCATTGAAATCACTAATGATTTATCGTTCGGCGGCGCGCTTCAGATTGTCGAGCCCGGCCTCGAAATCCTTGCCGATCAGCGCGTCGAAATTCATGAACAGGCCCATCAGCTTGGCGATGAACGGCCGGCCGCCCCGCATCGCCCAGGTGACCGTGGTGCCGTCGCCCGATGGCGTCAAGGTGAAGTCGACGGTGTTGTTGGCCCGGAACGGCTTTTCGAAATCGAGCCTCAGCGAGACCAGCGACGACGGCACCGAATTGGCGATCTCCATGCGGCCCTTTCCGGCCTTGCCGCTGCCTTCCCAGGCGTAGGCCGCGCCTTTTCCGCTTTCGGCACCGGAAAGCGTGCGTTTCATCTCCGGATCGAGCTTTTCGAACGGCGACCATTCGGGCCAGTGTTTGAAGTCGTTGATCAGCGGGAAGATCGCCTCGGCCGGCGCCCTGATGCTGGCGGACCGGCTGACGACGAAGTCGTTCGGCCGTGTCGCTGCGTAGATGAGTATGGCGGCGACGATGGCGACCAGGATGACGAGAATGGCGGCAAGCATCTTTTTCTCCTCCCTTATCGCGTCAACGGGATCAGCGCGCGCACTCTTGCGTCGCGCAGATAAAGCCCGCCCCACAGGATAACACCGAGATAGACGCCGAACAGCGTGTGCGAGAACAACGGGTTGCCGATGCGCACATGGGTGGAAATGGCGCCGCCCATATAGGCGGTGAGCAGGATCGCGCCGAGCACGGAAGTGCGCGGCAAGGCATAGAGCGCGGTCGAGACCAGCCCGATAATGCCGAGCAGGCGGGCGACATTGGCGTCGGCCGGCCAGCCGAGCTGCGTCATCGTCTCGGTGACGATCGAGAGTGGCGGCAGCTTGATGACGCCGTCGAAAATCATGAACAGGACCACGATGGCGCTGAGCACGCGCCCGGTCCACAAGGCGCCCGACGACACGGGCGCGGTTTGAGAAATGCTCATTGACGTTCCCTCCTGATATTTTGGTTCAAACGCTGGCCGTCTTTGCCAAGTTCGAACCAAGGACGCGGCACGAGTCGAGGGTCCGACACGTCCCAGATTCTTTTTCACGGAGGCGCGCGGCTCATTCCGACGCGCCAAACGGCACTCTCGCTCAGAGCGTCCTGAGATAGGCCTCCAGTCGCGCATAGCTCGCCATGACCATCTGGCCGAAGCCCATCTTCACCGCCATGTCGCGGGCGGCGACCGAGTTGGCGCGGATGTTGGCGACGATGCGCGTCTTGCCGCCGGCATCCTCGAACTGGATGGTCGTGACCATGTTGGGCGGCGGCAAGGTATCCTGCCATTGGCTGCGGTCGAGCGGCGCGTCGCGATAGACGATCCGCTCCGGCGGAGTGATCTCCAGATAGACGCTGTTGGTCGGATACTCGCTGCCGTCGGCAAAGCGCATGGTCAGACGCCACTGCCCGCCTGGCCGCACATCCATATCGCAGACCGGATAGGTCGACCCTTCCGGTCCCCAGAACCGCACCAGATGATATGGATCGGTGAACAGCTTGAACATCAGCGCGCGTGGCGCATCGAAGGTCCGGGTGATGACGATCACCGGGTCGTCGGATGGAATGTCGATGGTCTGATCCGTCATTTTCCCCTCTCTGGATTGTCTTGCCGCGCATGGGCGGCATGCTGATTAGCCGGCTTCAATTTCGATTTCCGCTCGGATCACCCGCCCGCAAGGCTTGCAGATAAGTTTCTAGCCGGTCGAAGCGGGCGTCCCACAGCGCGCGATAGGACTCCAGCCATTCGTCGATCTCACGCAATGGTTCCGGCTGCAGGCGGCGCGGCCGAAACTGTGCGTCGCGCCCGCGCGCCACCAGGCCGGCGCGCTCGAGCACCTTGAGATGCTTCGACACCGCCGGAAAGCTCATGGCAAACGGCTCCGCCAGTTCCGTCACCGAGGCCTCGCCGAGCGACAGCCGCGCTAGGATGGCACGACGGGTCGGGTCGGCAAGCGCCGCGAGGGTCAGGCTGAGCCTATCCGTTGCCATATCTATTGAACCAAATGGTTATGTAACCTTTTGGTTTTATATGGGGCGCCGGCGACCGAGTCAAGCGGCGCGATCCAAGGATCGAATCCGCCCGCAACGCTCATCCGGCCCGCAAACAGGATGGCCATGCTGGAACGCTCGATCGGCCGCTCAGGAGAAGTAGAATTTGTCGGCCGGGATCATCTTCGGTGGCGTCTCGCCCAGCGCCTCGAACACGGAAATCTCGCAGACACGGCACAACCCATCCAGCGCAAGGTCGTTGGGCTGGGTACCGAACGGGTCCTCGAGCTCCTCCGAAAGCGCGTCGAGCCCGAAGAAGGTGTAGGCGATCAGCGCGGTGAACAAGGGCGTCGCCCAGCCGGCCGGCGTGGCCAGCCCGAACGGCAGCAGCAGGCAGAACACATAGGCCGTCCGCTGCAAGAGCAGTGTGTAGGCGAAAGGCAGCGGCGTGCCCATGATGCGCTCGCAGCCCGCCTGGGCGGCGGCGATTTCCGACAGCCGCTCGTCGAGGATGCGGTAGCCGATCATGTCGATCGCGCCGCTCTTGCGCAGGGCCGCGACACGCGCTCCCATCCGGCGCACCAAAGCGTCGGGGCCGTTGGCAGCCTGCGCCACCGCTTCGACCTCGTCGCCGATGAAGCCGCGTGCCTCCGGCACGGCATCGACCCGCCGCAACGAGCCGCGCAGAAAGTGGCAGAAGGCGATCGCGTCCATCAAGAGCCCGCGCAGCTCGCTCCGGTCCTCGATCAGCCCGGTCGAGGCGCGCGCCAGGTTGCGGACGTCGAAGACGAGCTGGCCCCAGAGCTTGCGCGCCTCCCACCAGCGATCATAGGCGGCGTTGTTGCGGAAGCCGAGATAGATCGACAGCGCGACGCCGAGCAAAGCGAAGGGCGCGGTGCCGGCATTGCCGAAATCGAGCTTCAGCGCCCGCACGATCACCACCACCAGCGCGCCATAGGCGGCAAAGCCGAAGATCTGCGGCAGGATGCGCGGCACCACTGAGCCACGCATGATGAAGAACAGGTGCAGGAATCCCGGGCGCGGACGAACGATCATCGAAACCCCTCAAGAGCAATTTCGGGACCAGTTGCGCTGCAACCCCGCAACATGCGGGACGCCGCGCCAAGACCAGGCGGTCCGGATCTTGTGTATTGTGCTATTGGCCAGCCGCGCAAGCTCGGCCACACGCGACATAGCCATGTCGTTGAGCAGAAGGCCTACCGGCACCAGGCCGGGCGATTTAGTGAGGAGACGCCGTTCCCGCGTCGGACAGCGGGCGCGGTGACGAAGGAGAGAAAATGACCGGTGAGACCGATCTGCAAAAACTGCTGGCGTCGATGACGCCGCAACTGCTCCCCGACGTCCATGTCTTCGCGACGCTGGCACCGGATGCAGCCGTGCCGGATGGGCTCGATCCGGTCATGAGTTTTCGCGAACGGGAAGGCCTGACGCTGATCGTGACGGAGGACGAGGCGAAAGCGGCCGGCCTTGCCGGCACGTTCCGCTGCCGGATGATCACACTCGACATTCACTCCTCGCTGGAGGCTGTCGGCTTCCTCGCCGCCATCACCGCGCGGCTGGCGGCGGCCGGCATGGGCGTCAACCCGGTCTCGGCTTTCTACCATGACCACCTGTTCGTGCCGGCGGAGCGGGGGGAAGAGGCGCTCGTAATCCTGCGGCAGCTGGCGACGGACAGCGGCGGCTAACGCCGTAGGACATAGAGAATGTCCGGCAGGCCTTCCTCGTTGGTCGTGCCGTCGCCGAAGGCTTCGGCGCGGAATCCGTGGCGTTCGTAAAAGCGGGGGGCGCCGCTGTTGGCCTGGAAGCAATGCAGCTTGACCGAAGGCATGCCGGCGGTCGCCTCAATGAGCAGCCGGCTGCCGATGCCTTGTCCAGTCCAGGAGGGATCGAGATAGAGCTGCTCGACCCAATCGCCGCTGACGGCAATGAAGCCGACGATGCGCTCGCCGGCTTCCGCCACCATCACCTGCTGCCGGGGCAGCACGATGTTGCGGATGAAGAAAAAGTCCTCCTCCGGCGTATGCACAACCGGCATCCAGTCGAAGGAATTGAGCGACGCCCGCATAAGCTTGGCGACGGTGGGTGCATCCGCCTTTATGGCCGGACGTAGCAAGATTTCAGGAAAACTGGACATGCTGGCGCTGCCCCTCACCCCCCTGCCGGGACCTTCTCCCCGTGAACGGGGAGAAGACGCCACGCCGGCCGAAGGCTGAGTCGGCGACTGCCGGCCGCCGGTCGTCCGGCGCCCCCGCGGAGGCCCAGCCGCGGCAGCGGCGGTACGGGCCGTGAGCGAGAACCAAACGGCCGAAGGCCGAGCCCGCGACTGCGGGCCGCCGGCTTTCCGGCGCCCCCGCGGAGGCCCAGCCGCGGCCGCGGCGGTACGGCCGTCAGCGAAAACTAAGCCGCCTTCTTCTTCGGTTGGATCAGGCCGCGCTCGACCAGCAGCTCGGCGATCTGCACCGCGTTGAGCGCCGCGCCCTTGCGCAGATTGTCGGAGACGACCCACATCGACAGACCGTTGTCGACGGTCGAATCCTCGCGGATGCGCGAGATGAAGGTGGCGTCCTCGCCGGCCGATTCGAGCGGCGTGATGTAGCCGCCGTTCTCGCGCTTGTCCAAGACCTGGCAGCCCGGCGCCTCGCGCAGGATCTCGCGCGCCTCGTCGGCCGTGATCGGCTTCTCGAACTCGATGTTGACGGCTTCCGAATGGCCGATGAACACCGGCACGCGCACGCAGGTCGCCGTCAGCTTGATCTTGGGGTCGAGCATCTTCTTGGTCTCGGCGACCATCTTCCACTCTTCCTTGGTGAAGCCGTCGTCGAGGAAGACGTCGATATGCGGGATGACGTTGAAGGCGATGCGCTTGGTGAACTTCTTGACGTCGACCTGGTCGGCGACGAAGACCGCGCGGGTCTGGGTAAACAGCTCGTCCATGCCTTCCTTGCCGGCGCCGGAGACCGACTGGTAGGTGGCGACCACGACTCGCTTGATGGTGGCGACGTCGTGCAGCGGCTTCAGCGCCACGACGAGCTGCGCGGTCGAGCAGTTCGGGTTGGCGATGATGTTCTTGCGCGAGAACTGCTCGATCGCGTCCGGGTTCACTTCCGGCACGATCAGCGGCACGTCCGGGTCGTAGCGGAAGGCCGAGGAATTATCGATGACGACGCAGCCCTGCTTGCCGATCTTGGGCGACCATTCCTTCGAGACATTGCCGCCGGCCGACATGACGCAGATATCGGTGTCGGAAAAATCGTAGGTGTCGAGCGCCTTGACCTTCAGCGTGCGGTCGCCGAAGGACACTTCGGTGCCCTGGCTGCGCCGCGAGGCCAGCGCCACCACTTCGCTCGCCGGGAAGCCGCGCTCGTCCAGAATGTTGAGCATTTCGCGGCCCACATTGCCCGTGGCGCCGACTACCGCAACCTTGAAACTCATAAAGATCTCCTGTCCCTCTCCGCTTGGTTGTTGGAGAAAACCCGCCGGCCTCATGCGGGTTCCGTCCCCCGGGCCGAACCCGGGAGAGGGTGGTTAGGCCAAGGGAATCACACCGTTTTGGTGGTGGTTTTTTTGGCCGTAGTTTTGCTGGAACCCAGAATCTTGCTGGAACGGACGGACGCGCCGAAGCGCCCGGCCCGATGCGCTGCATCGTGGCTGGGGGCATCGAATGCAAGAAGAGCCATCAGAAGGCCGCGCATCGAAAAACGATCCCGTTCGACGCGGGCTTTTACGCGGTTTGCTGAAAGAGTCAATCGGCGCACCGCTCTCCTTTTCCCCTTGTGGGAGAAGGTGTCACCGAAGGCGACGGATAAGGGGTGCTCCAGGGAAAGCCAGCGTCTCACTCCGCTGGAACACCCCTCATCCGTCTCGGCGCTATCGCGCCGATCCACCTTCTCCCACAAGGGGAGAAGGGAAAGGCGGTGCCCCCTGCTCTGTACAATGGCGGCTGCAGGAAGTACGAACGCGCAAATTTGTTGGCTGGCGTAGTGCCGGCCCCCCCTTGTGCTCCATGAAGAGCCCAGAACCCTGAATTCCGAAAGAACAAAATGTCCGACTTCGAAGGTATTGTTCCTGCGCTCGCAGAGGCGCTGGAAAAACGCGGCTATGTCGCGCTGACGCCGGTGCAGCAGGCGGTGCTTAATCCGGAGCTCGGACAGGCGGATGCGCTCGTTTCGGCGCAGACCGGTTCCGGCAAGACCGTCGCCTTCGGCCTCGCCATGGCGCCGACGCTGCTTGGCGGCGCGGAGCGCTTTGCCGACGCCGCGGCGCCCCTGGCGCTGGCCGTGGCGCCGACGCGCGAACTGGCGCTGCAGGTGAAGCGCGAGCTGGAGTGGCTCTACGAACTCGCCGGCGCGACGGTGGCCTCCTGCGTCGGCGGCATGGATATGCGCGGCGAGCGGCGGGCGCTGGAGCGCGGCGCCCACATCGTCGTCGGCACGCCTGGACGGCTGCGCGACCACATCACCCGCGGCGCGCTCGACATGTCGGCGCTGAAGGCCGTGGTGCTGGATGAAGCCGACGAGATGCTCGACCTCGGCTTTCGCGAGGACCTCGAATTCATCCTCGAGGCCGCGCCCGCCGAACGGCGGACACTGATGTTTTCCGCCACCGTGCCGCGCTCCATCGCCACGCTGGCGAAGAGTTACCAGCGCGACGCGATGCGCATCTCCGCCGGCGGCGAGGAAAAGCAGCATCTCGACATCGAATACCGGGCGCTCTCCGTCGCGCCCGCCGATCGCGAGAACGCCATCATCAACGTGCTGCGCTATTACGAGGCCACCAACGCGATGGTGTTCTGCAACACCCGCGCCGCCGTCAACCATCTCACCGCGCGCTTCAACAACCGCAATTTTTCCGTCGTGGCGCTGTCAGGCGAGCTCAGCCAGAACGAACGCAGCCATGCCCTGCAGGCGATGCGCGACGGCCGCGCCAGGGTCTGCATCGCAACGGACGTCGCCGCGCGCGGCATCGACCTGCCCAATCTCGACCTGGTGGTGCATGCCGACCTGCCGACCAACCCGGAGACGCTGCTGCATCGCAGCGGACGGACGGGCCGCGCCGGACGAAAAGGGGTGAGCGCGCTGATCGTGCCGAACAATGCCCGCCGGCGCACCGAACGGCTGCTGCAAAGCGCGAAGCTGACGGCGACCTGGGCAAGTCCGCCTTCGGCCGACGACGTGCTCAGGCGCGACGACGAGCGCATCCTCGCCGACCCCGCCTTAAAGGAGCCGGTGCATGAGGAGGAGCGCGATTTCATCGGCACGCTGCTGGAGAAGCACGGCGCCGCGCAGGTGGCCGCCGCCTTCGTGCGGCTCTGCCGTTCCAGCCGCTCGGCGCCGGAAGAGCTCCTCGAGATCGCGCCGTTCGCACCGTCGGGCGAAAAATTCGCGCGCCGCGACGAGGCGCCCGCCCGCCGCGATGATTTCGGCGACAGCGTCTGGTTCTCGCTGTCGGTGGGACGCCGGCAGAATGCCGAGCCGCGCTGGCTGATCCCGATGCTGTGCCGCACGGGCGGCATGTCCAAGCGCGAGATCGGCGCCATCAAGATGCAGCCCGAAGAAACCTTCGTTCAGATCGCCGCTGACTGGGCCGACCGCTTCCTCGCCGCGATCGGCCCCGACCGCAGGCTGCAGGGCAGCATCGTGGTCAAGCGGCTCGACGGCACGCCTGATCTTTCGAGAGCCGGCTATCAGCCGCCACGACCCGACAAGAAGCCGCATCGCGGCAAACGGCCGTTCGAGCAGAATGCGCCCAAGCCGAAATTTGAGAAGCGCGCGCAGCCCGAACGTGCCGGCCAGGCCGAGGCTAAGCCGTGGGCGAAAAAACCCGGCAAGCCGAAATTCGACAAGCCGGCAAAGCACAAGAAGCCGACGAAGCGGCCGGGCTAGATGTGGAGCCTCAACAGGTTGTCCTCGGACAATGCGAGGCGACTGATGGGTGTTTTGGATTTTAGGCCGCCATGCGGGCGATGCCAATTGTAGCGATGCATCCAAACGGGCAACTCGGCAGCT
>NZ_JBZEGV010000033.1:0-64797 GCF_058312955.1 Mesorhizobium sp. LEGMi-168a | reverse complement strand
TAAAGCGCCGGCGCCTTCCGCAACGAGAGACAGCGTCGGCGCTTTACGCGCGGCGACCCCTTCTGCCCTGCCGGGCATCTCCCCCTCAAGGGGGGAGATTGGCTGCCGCGCAGGCTTTCGCCATCCGCAGCAGTCTGCGAGAAAAAAAAGGGCGGCATCTCTGCCGCCCTTTCCGTATCAGCGATGGGATCGGACTTCTTAGAAGTCCATGCCGCCCATGCCACCCATGCCGCCGCCGGGCATGCCGCCCGGCATACCGCCGGCGGCTTCCTTCTTCGGAGCCTCGGCGATCATGGCTTCGGTGGTGACGAGCAGGCCGGCGACCGAGGCCGCGTCCTGGAGAGCGGTGCGCACGACCTTGACCGGGTCGACGATGCCCATGGCGATCATGTCGCCATACTCGCCGGTCTGGGCGTTGAAGCCGAAGGTCGCGCCCTTGTTCTCGAGGATCTTGCCAGCGACGATCGAAGCTTCGGCACCGGCGTTGGCCGCGATCTGGCGGGCCGGAGCCTGCAGCGCGCGACGAACGATGTTGATGCCGGCGTCCTGATCGGCATTGGCGCCGGTGGCCTTGACGGCGTTCGAGGCGCGCAGCAGGGCGACGCCGCCGCCGGCGACGATGCCTTCTTCCACGGCCGCGCGGGTCGCGTTCAGAGCGTCGTCAACGCGGTCCTTCTTTTCCTTGACCTCGACCTCGGTCGCGCCGCCGACGCGGATCACCGCGACGCCGCCAGCGAGCTTGGCCAGGCGCTCCTGCAGCTTCTCCTTGTCGTAGTCCGAGGTGGTCTCCTCGATCTGCTGCTTGATCTGGGCGACGCGGCCCTGGATCTCGGCCTTCTTGCCGGCGCCGTCGACGATGGTGGTGTTCTCCTTGGAGATCGACACCTTCTTGGCGCGGCCGAGCATGTTGAGGCCGACATTCTCGAGCTTGATGCCGAGGTCTTCCGAGATGACCTGGCCACCGGTGAGGATGGCGATGTCTTCCAGCATGGCCTTGCGGCGGTCGCCGAAGCCCGGAGCCTTGACGGCGGCGATCTTCAGGCCACCGCGCAGCTTGTTGACGACCAGCGTGGCCAGAGCCTCGCCTTCGACGTCTTCCGAGATGATGAGCAGCGGCTTCGAGGTCTGAACGACGGCTTCCAGGACCGGCAGCATGGCCTGCAGGTTGGAGAGCTTCTTCTCGTGCAGCAGGATGTAGGCGTCTTCCAGATCGGCGACCATCTTGTCGGCGTTGGTGACGAAGTAGGGCGACAGGTACCCGCGGTCGAACTGCATGCCTTCGACGACTTCCAGCTCGGTGTCGGCGGTCTTGGCTTCCTCGACGGTGATGACGCCTTCGTTGCCGACCTTCTGCATCGCTTCCGCGATCATCTTGCCGACCGACTCGTCGCCATTGGCCGAGATCGTGCCGACCTGGGCGACTTCCTCGGAGGTCTTGATCTTCTTGGAGGCCTTGCCGAGCGCGGTGACGACTTCACCGACGGCGAGGTCGATGCCGCGCTTGAGGTCCATCGGGTTCATGCCGGCGGCAACCGCCTTGTTGCCTTCCTGGACGATGGCCTGGGCAAGAACGGTCGCGGTGGTCGTGCCGTCGCCGGCGATGTCGTTGGTCTTCGAAGCGACCTCGCGCACCATCTGCGCGCCCATGTTCTCGAACTTGTCCTCGAGCTCGATCTCCTTGGCGACGGTGACGCCGTCCTTGGTGATGCGCGGGGCGCCGAACGACTTGTCGATGACGACGTTGCGGCCTTTCGGACCAAGCGTCACCTTCACCGCGTCGGCGAGGATGTTGACACCGCGCAGCATGCGCTCACGGGCATCGCGGGAGAATTTTACGTCTTTTGCAGCCATGTTTTAGCTCCTGACTGGGGCTCGGGAAGAGCCTGGAAACTCAGTTGGTGAGGGTGCCGATATTCAGCCGATGATGCCCATGATGTCGGATTCCTTCATGATCAGAAGGTCCTCGCCATTGAGCTTGACTTCAGTGCCCGACCACTTGCCGAAGAGCACACGGTCGCCAGCCTTGACGTCCAGCGGAACGAGCTTGCCGCTTTCGTCGCGAGCGCCGGAGCCGACGGCGATGATCTCGCCTTCCTGCGGCTTCTCCTTCGCCGTATCCGGGATGATGATCCCGCCGGCGGTCTTGGATTCGGATTCGACCCGGCGAACGACCACGCGGTCATGAAGCGGGCGGAACTTGGACTTTGCCATGTTGTCTTCCTCGAATGAGAACGGTGAGAACTGTTCCTCCATCCGGCGAGACCGCCGGATATGAGTTAGCACTCACCCAAGGCGAGTGCTAACGTGGCGCTGAAATAGGCTGGCGGATTGCGAGAGTCAAGAAGCGCGGGGAGGGGTGATCGCGCGAAATTTTTCTGGGCGGTACACCTTGCCGGAAACTCCGGTTTGCCGATGGCCTTTCAATAGGGAAGGCGAAAGCGCCGTGTTTTTTTGGTCCCGCCACAACGCTGACGCTGGCGGGACAACACCCCCCCTCTGTCCTGCCGGACATCTCCCCCGCAAGGGGGGGATTGGCAGCTCCGCCGAAGGCGCTAGTCCTGCAGCGTTGGAGATTGGCGAAAGCCGAAGCGACAGCTGATCTCCCCCCCAAGTGGGGGAGATGTCCGGCAGGACAAAGGGGGGCGCGAAGGAACGCCACGCTTCCTTTCTTCGCAAAAGCCGAATGCTACAAAAACAACCTCAACTGCGCGTGGATGATCGACCGGTAGTCGTCGAGAGTTCGCCGGCCCTCCGCCTCATCCTGCGTCAGCGCCAACCGCACGACGCCGCCGGCGAGCTGGAAGATCAGGAAGACCACCCGCGCGAATGCTTCTCGCCGCTCCGGCTCGATCAGCGGCCCGACCTTCTCGCAGAACATCTCCGCTTGCCGCCTCGTCTCGGCGATATCGAGATGCTGCAGCGCCTTGTCGGCCTGGATGGCGTTCTGCAGATCCTGGATGGCCGGGTCCGCTGCGACACGGGCGTAATAGTCGTCGAGCAGGCGGTCGGCCGCCGCCGTCACGTCGTCCAGTCCGCGGATGCCGGCTATGATGGCGCCGAAGCGTGCGCGGCTTTCCTCGGAAAAACGCTCGTAGAGCATGGCCAGGATCGCCGATTTGCTGGGAAAGTAATGATAGACGGTGGCGATCGGGCCGCCGGCCAGCGCGCCGACTTCCTTCATCGTCACCGCGTCGATGCCTTTTTCGCCGATCAGCCGCATGGTGGTGGCGAGGATCGCGTCGATGCGCTCGCGGCTGCGCTCCTGCTTGGGCCTGCGCCGCGGTTCCGTCGCCGTTCGCCTTGCTTCCGTCATGCGCCAAATCTCACACGGCCAAATCTTACACGAAACGTCCAAATTTCCAGTTGACATGAAACATGATCAAGTATCAGTTTTGTGAAATGCTGACAATCTGTCAGTTTTTGGCGAGCTGCAACGGAGGGCGCCTCGTGACTGTCACCGATGCCGGGCATGTGGAAGAGGGCGACTGGCTGGTCGGCAACCCGACCGGGTTGCAACTGGCCTCGGCGCTCTGGATCGGTTCGGTCGGGCTGCTCATTCTCGGGCTGCAGCCGGTGCTGCTGGGGGCGCTTTACACCGAGGGCCATGTCAGCGGCGACGAGCTGGCGCTGGTCGCCACCGCCGAGATGATTGCCATAGCGATCGGTTCGGCAATCGTCGCCATGCTCTTGCCGGCGCGCAACATGCGCTGGAAGAGCGCGCTGCTCCTGATCCTGCTGGCGCTCGCCAATTTCTGGACGGCCTATGCCGGCAGCGCCAATGCGCTGATTGGCGCTCGTACTCTCGCAGGCTTGGCGGAGGGCGGACTGGTCGCCGTCGCCACCGAGCTGATCGCCCGCTCACGCCGGGCCGAGCGCATCGGCGGCTATTTCGTCACGCTGCAGACGCTGGCGCAATGCGCGCTGGCGCTGCTGCTCGCGCTCTATGCGGTGCCGACCGCCGGCTCGGCCGGGGGCTTTATCGCGCTCGGCGTCGTCTGCCTGCTTTCGCTGGTCGTCGCCTGGACAGTGCCGGACGATTATGCCGACCTGCCGAAGGAAGAGCATTTTGCCAATGTGCTCACCGCGCCCGCGATCACGGCGCTGCTTTCGATCTTTTGCTATTTCATGTTCTTCGGCGCCGTCTGGGCCTTTCTCGAGCCGATTGGCGCGCAGTTCGGCATCGACGGCCGCACCGTCGGCCTGATGGTCTCGGCAAGCCTCGCCACGCAGGTGGTGGGCGCCATGACGGCGACCGTCTTTGAAGCGCGCATCGACTATCGTTTCGCCATTACCATCATCGGTGTTGTGGCGGCGATCAGCTCCGCGCTGCTTGCCTCCGGCCCGGGGCTTTCCGTGTTCTGGGCGGTGGCGTTGGTGATGGGCTTCATCCTGCTCTTCATCGTGCCTTACCAGATCCGCCTGGCGATCACCGCCGACGAGACGCGAACGGCTGTACTTCTCGTACCGGCCGCGCAGCTCTTCGGCCTCGCCATCGGCCCGATCGCCGCTTCGCCGCTGATCGAGGGCGAAAACTTCCGCCCGGTGCCGGAATTCGCCTCGGCAAGCGCGCTCGCCAGCGTGGCGTTGCTCGGCGTTTTCGTGCTGGTCGCGCGGCGCCGCATTCCAGCCTGAGCCGGAGGTGACGATGGCAAGCTCCTGGAGCAACTGGTCGGGCTTCGTGAAGGCCGCACCCAAGCTGATCGCCACACCCGCCGATGCCGGCGAGCTGGCTGAGCTGGTGCGCTCGGCGCCCGGTCCGTTGCGCGTCGCCGGCGCCGGCCATTCCTTCACGCCGCTGGTGCAGTCGGACGGCACCATCGTCTCGCTGGAGAAGATCGAGGGGCTGGTCTCGCACGAGGCCGCAACCAGCTGGGCGCGGGTGAGGGCCGGCACGCGGCTCGGCGCGCTGATGCACATCCTGCAAGGCATCGGCCAGGGCCTGCCTAACATGGGCGACATCGACCGCCAGGCGATCGGCGGCGCGCTGGGCACCGCCACGCATGGCTCCGGCCCGACGCTCGGCGCCTATCATACGCAACTGGAAACGGTGCAGTTCGTCGACGGGCAGGGCAAGTTGCGCGAATATAACCGGGCAGGGGATCAGGACATGATCCACGCCACCGGTGTCGCGCTCGGCGCTTTCGGCGTGCTCACCGAAGTGACGATGAACAACATCCCGACCTACCGGCTGCGCCGCCGCAAATGGGTGCAGCCGATCGGCGACATGCTGCGCGATTTTCAGACGATGATGGCCGCGCATCGTTCGGCGGAGTTCTACTACATCCCGTTTTCCGGCTACGCGCAGTTCATCGCCAGCGACCTGAGCGACGCCGCGCCGACGCCGCGGCCGACCGAGGACGACGAGGGAGGGCTGGCGACGCTGCGCAAGCTGCGCACGGCGCTGCGCTGGCTGCCATGGCTGCGCCGCGCGCTGATCAAGGGCGCGGTGAAAAAGGTGCCGGCCGAGGATTATGTGCAGGACTGGCTCAACGTCTATGCCAGCGACCGCCGGACAAAGTTCAACGAGATGGAATATCACCTGCCTTTCGAGGAAGGCTCGAAGGCGCTGGCCGAGATCATCGAGCTGACGGAAAAACACTTTCCGGAAGTCTATTTCCCGATGGAGGTGCGTTCGGTGGCGCCCGACGATTTCTGGCTTTCGCCCTTCCACAAAAGGCTGACCTGCTCGATCGCCATCCACCACGATGCGGCGAACGACCCGCTGCCCTTCATGCGCGCGGCGGAACCCATCTTCTTGAAATATGGCGGCAGGCCGCATTGGGGAAAGATGCACAGCCTGAAGGCGACGGATTTCAAGAAACTCTATCCGCGCTGGGACGATGCGATGTCGGTACGGCGCGACATCGATCCGGAAAACCGTTTCGTGTCGCCCTACATGGCTGGCCTGTTTGGCATCGAGCCCGGTCCTTTTGGCATCCAACAATGAGCGCGTATTTCGCCGAGCTGTCGAAGGCGCTGAAGGCGGCGGAGATTTTTCGGCCCTGCCTGGTGCTCGACCGCGACCGGCTGGATGGCAATATCGCGCTGGTGACGCAGAGGCTGGCGCCAGGCCTTGCCGTGCGCGTGGTCGACAAGTCGCTGCCTTGCGTGCCGCTGCTTTCGCACATTGCGAAAGCGCTCGGCACCGACCGCTTCATGACCTTCCATCCGCCGGTGACCCAGGCTGTGCTCGACGCTTTTCCCCAGGGCGACCTGCTCTACGGCAAGCCGATGCCGGTCGGCGCGGCCAGGGCCGCGCTCACCCGGGGCGGCGCAGGCTGGCGGTCGCGCGTGTGCTGGCTGATCGACACGCCGGAACGCCTCGCCGAGTATGGCGTGCTTGCCGCCGCGCTCGACACCGAACTGCGCTTCGCTTTCGAGATCGATGTCGGCCTGCACCGCGGCGGTTTTTCCGGTCCCGCAGAGATCGAGGCGCTGACGATCCCCAAGGGTCTGCGCTGCGAAGGCATCATGGCCTATGAGGCGCATGCGCCGGAAATTCCCGGACTGTTCGGCGGCGCGGAAAAAGCGTTGAAGCTAGCATCGGCCAAAGCCGCGGAATTCGTCGCCGCCCTCGATCCGGATCAACGCCGCATCCTCAACATCGGCGGCTCGAAGACGGCGCTGCTGCATGGCGCAGGCATGGCCAACGAAGTGTCGATCGGCTCCGCCTTCGTGCTGCCGAGCGACTTCGATACGCCCGGCCTCGACGGCTTCCAGCCGGCGGCGTTCATCGCGACACCGATCCTGAAGACGCTCGATCCGGTGCTGCCTGGTCCGGCGGCGATTTCCAGGACGCTGCAGGCGCTCGGGCTTTTCCCGCGCAAGGGTTGCTATCTCTATGGCGGCAAATGGATGGCCGAGCCGGTGTTCCCCGAAGGCATGAAGCCGAACGGGTTGATCGGGCTGTCGTCCAACCAGCAGTTCATGGGGCTGCCGGCCGGGGCGAATGTGAAGCCCGGAGACTATGCTTTTCTGAGGCCGACGCAGAGCGAGGCGGTGCTACAGCATTTTGCCTCGATTGCCGTGTTTTCCGGCGGACGGATTGTCGAGTTCTGGCCGGCGCTGCCGATGGGGTGAGGGCGGCACTATCCGGCCGCCGCCTCTCTCTCATCCTTGGCCAAATGATACGGGTGGATCAGTATCTCTGCCGGGATATGCCATTCGCGATTGAGCTTGAATGCCATGTCCATGGTGAGCGCGCGCTTGCGGCTCAGGATTTCGGAGGCGCGCGAAGCTGAACCCAATAGTTGCACGAGCGCCGCCCGATTGAGGTTGGCCATTTCCATATGGGCGACAATTGCGTCCACGGGGTCGGGTTCCTCGATAGGGTAGTGCTTGGCTTCGTAAGCCTCGATAAGGGCAGCCAGGACATCGAAGCGGTCGGCCTCAGGGCTGCCGACGGCGGGCTCCTTCTCGAAATAGCGAGTAATCTCGGCAATCGCCCAGTCGTAGTCGGCCTCGGTTTTAATGGGTCGAATGTTTTCCATCACACCTTCTCCACGTCTATCCTGTCGTACTCGGCATGGGTGCCGACGAATTTGATCAGCAGCCGCTTGAACGTGTAGCTCACATGCACGATCAGCCGGTACTTGTTGCCGGCGATGTCAAACACCACTCGGTTGTCAGCGACGAAATCCACCGTCGTCCCGAACTGCGCTTTGATGTCAGCCGGCGTTTTCCACTCGACCTTGCTCGACGCGTTGAACCATGCGGTTAGCGGCGCTTTGGCCGATGGGTGCTTGATCCAGAATGTGACGAGCGTCTTCTTGCTGACGATTTGCATGGCCACATATAGACTTTTCCCATATCGGGAACAAGTATCAAATTACCAAACTGGGAAATCCATTGTGCGGGCACTTCACGTCGCTTGCGAGATTGTGAGGTCGCAATTCAATCGTTTTATTGACTCAGTCAACTAAATGGTTGATCCTGTCCGAGACAGGAGGAACTCCCATGACCATCCACGACCACCCCGGCAAGGAGCGTATCGATGCGGTGCGCGCCTTCAACCGCTTCTACACCCGTCAGATCGGCGTGCTCGACGAAGGCTGGCTCAAAAGCAGCTTTTCGCTGACCGAGGCGCGGGTGCTTTATGAGCTCGCGCATCGCGACGGGCTCGTCGCCAGCGACCTGGTGCGCGAGCTCGGCCTAGACCCGGGTTATGTCAGCCGGCTCCTGAAAAAATTCGAGGACCGCGGCCTGGTCGAGCGCGCCGCCAGCGAGGCCGATGCGCGGCGTTCCTCGATCGCGATCACGCCCGCGGGCAGGGACGCCTTCGCGCCGCTCAACCAGGATTCGCACGACCAGGTTCGCGCGCTGCTCGATCGTCTGGCGCCGGCCGACCAGGAACGGCTGGTCAAGGCGATGCGCACGGTGCAGGACCTGCTTGGCGACAAACCCGAGCCAAAGGTGCCCTATATCTTGCGGCAGCTGCAGGTCGGCGACATCGGCTGGATCACGCACCGCCAGGGCCTGCTCTATGCGCAGGACTATGGCTGGGACGAAACCTATGAGGCGCTGGTCGCCGAAATCCTCGGCGAGTTCGTCAAGAATTTCGTCCCGCGGTGGGAGCGCAGCTGGGTCGCCGAGCGGGAAGGCGAGGTGGTCGGCTCGGTCTTTGTCGTGCGCAAGTCGCCCAAGGTGGCGAAGCTCAGGCTCCTCTACGTCGAGCCGTCGGCGCGTGGTCTCGGCATCGGCGGGCGGCTGGTCGACGAGTGCATCGCCTTCGCGCGCGCCAAGGGCTACAAGACGCTGACGCTGTGGACCAATGACATACTGGGCTCGGCCCGCCGCATCTACCAGGCGGCCGGCTTCAAGCTGGTCGACGAGGAGCGCCACCATTCCTTCGGCAAGGATCTGGTCGGCCAGACTTGGAATTTGGAGCTTTAGCGCATTCTCTTCTCCCCTTGTGGGAGAAGGAGAGGGCGCCTTACCCCCTGATTGGCACCCAGATCTCCAGCCCGCCATTGCCGCTGCGCGCATCGAATTCGGGCCCGTAGCGCTCGAATTCCGGCGCGTCGGCGATTTCATGTCCCGACGCCGGCAGCCATTTGTTCCAGATCGTGTTGACCGTGCGGCGGATCGTCGAGATGTGCTCCAGGTGCGAGAACACGGCGTATTTCTGCGCCGGCACCCGTACACGGCAAAACTCCTTGGGCAGGTCGGAAAAATCCGCCACTTCGACGCCGGCGATATAGTCGAAATTGCCGGCATCGTCGCCATTGGTGCAGACGCCGTAGAAGACGCCCGGCACCTCGCCGGGGATATGGCCGATATAGGGGCCGAAGCGCTGCCACTGCATCGGGATGCCGGCGCTCGATTCGCAACTGTAGCGCCCGCCGAGCCCGGCGATGAGCAGCGGCCGGCTGGTCTCGAAGCGCGGCGGCTCGAGCGTGGTGAGAAACGAACTGTCCATGAGGATGGGCTCCACGAGATCGAGGTTTTTGGTCGAGCCCTCGGCGCGCACCAGTTCCGGCGTGGTGCCGAACTGGTCGCGGAAGGCTCGCGTGAAAGCCTCATGCGAGCCGTAGCCGGCATCGAGCGCGATAGCGAGAATGTCGCGCGCGCCGCCGGCGAGCTTGCGCGCCGCTTCGCTGAGCCTGCGCGCCCGCATATAGCCCATGACCGACCGCCCGGTGGCGGCGCCGAAGGCGCGCGTCACGTGGAAGCGCGACACGCCGCTGCTCGCCGCGACATCGTCGAGCGAAATCGCGTCGGGCAGATGGCTTTCGACAAACCACAGCGCTTTCTTGGTCGGGTCCATGGCTCCTCGCATTTGGCGAGGCGACACTAGCCATCGCGCCGACAGCCAGTTTGATCGAAATTGCGCACGGAGCGAAGCCGAAAGGACATTGACAAGCCGAGGCAACGCCCGCTATTCGTAATGTTATTACATACCAAACCTGAAAGAAAACATGGCGGCGGCGACTCGCAAATGTGTTTCGCGCAAGAGGTGGACAGAAGCCCGTTGCGACTCGCGCGCAGGCAACCTACGATGGCGGCGTCATGGTCCCCGAGCCGCAAGGCGAGGGGTGAAAAGGGAACACGGTGAGGCCCATTTGGGTCGAGGCCGTGGCTGCCCCCGCAACTGTGAGCGGCGAGCTCCATCCGAAACGCCACTGGCCGGCAAGGCTGGGAAGGCGGATGGCGCGGCGACCCGCGAGCCAGGAGACCTGCCATCGACATGAGTTGACCGGACGGGGTGTGCCGGGAGGAGACGCGGGCCCTGGTCCTGTCGGCCGGCTCGTCCAGCATCCTTCCGTCGCCATTTTGGAAAGTGACGGAATGTTGGACGCCTTCAGCCATCGCATCATTATCTGTTCGCTGTGCCGTGATAGCTTGACCGGGCTGAGGTCCGGCGCGGATTTGTGCGCCGACCTGCGCTCCAGACTTTCCTTGCACCCGGCACCGTCCTTTGCCATCGAGACCATCGACTGCATGGCGGGCTGCGCGCGGCCGCTGACCGTGGCCTTCAAGGCGGAAGGCAAAGCCACCTATCTCTTCGGTTCCATCGACAGGGGCACCGACGCCGGCGCGCTGGTCGAATTTGCCAGGCTCTATGCCTCGCTGCCCGACGGCTGGTGCAATTCCGGCCAGCGCCCGGCAAGGCTCGCCGGCAAGATACTGGCGCGCATCCCCACCGCAGGCAAGGTCAGGGAGCAGGTCCGGTGAGCGCCCCCCTGCTTGAAGCCCGCGATCTGCACGCTACGGCAAACGGCCGGGCGCTGGTCGAGGATGTCAGCCTGTCGCTGTCCGCCGGCGAGCGGCTGGCCATCATCGGCCCCAACGGCGCCGGCAAGACCACGCTGCTGCGCATGCTGTGCGGGTCGTTGACGCCGAGTCGCGGCGAGGTTCGCCTCGCCGGACGCCGGCTGGGCAGGATCAGCGCCGCCGAGCGGGCGCTCGGCATCGCCGTCGTCGGCCAGACGGATCAGCCGGATCCGCGGCTGGCGCTCATCGACTATGTCGAGCTTGGCCGCGTCCCGCACGCCGGCCTCAGGCGCCGGCACGACGATCGCGACATCGTCGTCGAAGCGCTGCGCCGAACCGGGCTCTTGCCGCTGCTCGCGCGCACCATCGGCTCACTGTCCGGCGGCGAGCGCCAGCGCGCGCAGCTCGCCCGTGCCATCGCGCAGGAGCCGAAAATCCTGTTCCTCGACGAGCCGACCAACCATCTCGATCCGCGCGCTCGCGGCGAACTGCTCGACCTGGTCGCCGGCTTCGGCATGACCGTCGTCGCGGTGCTGCACGATCTCGCGCTGGTGGCGCCCTTCGCCACCAGGGTCGCGGTGATGAGCAACGCCCGGCTGCACGCGCTGGCGCCGCCGCGCGAGGCGCTGGCGCAGCCACTCATCCGCGCGGTGTTCGGCATCGACGTGTTGCGTCTGCCTCATCCGACCGAGGACCGCGAGCTCACCGTCTTCGAGCTTCCAAGCCGCGCGTCCTCGCCATCCTGAACCTGCCAACCCGGACAACGCAAGCAAACCCCAAATCAGGAGCACCGTCCCGTGAAACGCCTCGCTTTGTCGCTGGCCTTTTCGCTTGTCGCCTCGGCCGCCTTCGCCTTCCCGGTCACCGTCGACAGCTGTGGTAAGCCGCTGACCTTCGACGCGCCGCCGAAACGCGCCGTCATCCAGGACCTCAACATGGCCGAGATGGCTTTCGCGCTGAAGCTGCAGCCGTCGATAGTCGGGCTCACCGGCATCACCGGCTGGTACAAGGTCGGCCCCGAATTCAAGGCCGAGCAGGGCTCGATCCCGGAGCTCGCGCCAAAATATCCGACGCTTGAAAATCTGGTCGCAGTGCAGCCGGATTTCTTTTTCGCCGGCTGGTATTACGGCATGAAGCCGGGTGGCGAGGTCACGCCCGACACGCTTGCCCCGCACGGCATCAAGACGCTGGTGCTGACCGAGAGCTGCGTCCATCTCGACAAGAACCGGCCCGCCGCCTCGATGGACCTGCTCTATGGCGACGTCGAGAAGCTGGGCAATATCTTCGGCAAGGCGGCCGAGGCCGACAAGCTCATCGCCGGCTGGAAGGCCGAGCTCGCCAGCATTACGGCGAAGGTGGGCGACCACATGGGCACGCGCGTGTTCCTCTACGATTCCGGCGAGGACAAGCCCTTCACCGCCGGCAAGTTCGCCATCCCCAACGCCATGATCGCCGCCGCGGGCGGGGAAAACATCATGGCCGACATGGAGACGAGCTGGGGCAACACCGACTGGGAGACGGTCGCGTCGCGCAACCCGCAGTTCCTCATCCTGCTCGATTACCAGGATGGCGGCGGCTACAAGAAACTCCTCGATTTCCTCAAGGCGCATCCGGCGATGAAGGAGACCGATGCGGTCAAGAACGAGCGCTTCGTGGCGTTGCGTTACGCCGAGCTGACGCCCGGACCCGCCAACATCGAGGCGATCGGCAAGATCGCCAGAGCCATGCATCCGGAAGCGTTCTAGTTCCGGAGCATGGATGAGCCGGGAGTGGTTCCATTGACGGATCGCCTGCCTTGGAGATCGGCTGAAACGCTCGCGACTTCGTCATCCACGGGCGGAGCAAGGAGCGAAGCGACGCGGCGCAGACCCGAGGATCCATGCCGTGACGCTGAGGCGCCGCAGCGGTGCAGAATTCTGCGCCGTCGCACTCCGCGCGCGAGGTCACGGCATGGATTCCAGGGTCTTCGCGACGGAGCTTCGCTCCTGCTTCGCCCTGGAATGACGAAGTCACGGAGGTCTCGGCCAAACTCGAACGTCGGCGAGGCGATGACAGGCCCGACGACATGAATTTGCATCATAGTCCCTTCGCCTTCGCAATGTCCCTGGGCGCTGCGCTGCTCGTCGCGCTCGCGTTGCTTTCGATCGCCTATGGCTCGACGCTGATACCCCTGCGCGAGGTCGTCGGCGCGCTGGCGTATGCGGGCGGGTTGGGCGGTGAGGCCGTGCCTGGACCCGTCGGCAGCATCGTCGTCGACCTCAGGCTGCCGCGCACGCTGCTGGCGATCGCGGTCGGCGCCGGCCTCGGCGTCGTCGGCGCAGTGTTGCAGACCGTCACCCGCAACGATCTTGCCGATCCGTTCCTGTTCGGCCTCTCCTCGGGCGCCGCCGCCGGCGCCGTTTCGGTCATCACCGTCTTCGGCGACAGCTTTGGCATCTGGACCTTGCCGGTGGCGGCTTTCACCGGCGGCATATTGGCGGCGGCAATCGTGCTCCTGCTCGTCTCGCGGGTGCGGGGGCAGGGGCCAGAGCGGCTGATCCTTGCCGGCCTCGCAGTCTCCTTCATGTTCACCGCGCTGACCAACTATCTCGTCTTCGCAGGCGATCAGCGCGCCGCCCACTCGGTGCTGTTCTGGACCATGGGCGGGCTCGGCCTCGCCCGTTGGGACAATATCGGCCTGGCGGCGCTGGGCGCCGCCATCATCCTCGCCTACGGCCTGTGGAACCACCGCCGTTTCGATGCCTTCCTCGCCGGCGAAAGTGCCGCCGAAAGCCTCGGCGTGCCGGTGGCGAAGATGCGCCGCACGACATTTCTCATCGCCGCTCTGGCCACCGCAATCCTCGTTGCGGTCGCCGGCGTCATCGGCTTCGTCGGCCTGATGATCCCGCATCTCGGCCGGCCGCTGGCCGGTCCGCTGCACCGGCCCCTGATAGCGATCTGCGCGCTATTCGGCGCGATCCTGCTCTTGGCCAGCGATCTGCTTGCCCGCACGCTGCTGCCGCCGCAGGAACTGCCGATCGGCATCATCACCAGCTCGCTCGGCGCCTTCTTCGTCGTCACGCTCTTGATGCGTAAGCAGATCTGACTGGTCCTCAAACCGTCCAGAAATAGCGCACGATGTGGAAGAAGATCGGCGCGGCGAAGACCAGGCTGTCGGTGCGGTCGAGCATGCCGCCATGGCCCTCGATCAGATGGCCCCAGTCCTTGACGCCCTGGTCGCGCTTGATCGCGGACGCGACGAGCCCGCCGAGAAAACCCATCGTGCAGGCAACGAGGGCCACGGCCGAGGCCTGCAGCGGCGAAAACGGCGTGATGAAGGACAAGAGCGCGCCGAGCAGGCTCGACGCGACCAGCCCGCCGATCAGGCCTTCCCAGGTCTTCGACGGCGAGACGGTCGGCGAAAAGCGGTGTTTTCCGAACAGCTTGCCGAAGATGTACTGCAGCACGTCGCTGCCCTGCACGACGATGATCAGGAAGGCGATGAGCAACAGGTTGCGGCCTTCGAAGCCCGGCACGTTGAGCGTCAGCAGGGCAGGGACGTGGCTGACGCAATAGACCGAGATCATGATCGCCCATTGCTGCGCCGCGATGCGCTCCAGGAAGCGTTCGGTATCGCCATGCAGCGCCGTGATCGCCGGCATCAGCAGGAAGCAGTAGACCGGGATGAAGATGACGAAGAGGCCGTACCAGGCCGTCCACACCAGCCAGTACTGGAACGGAATGACGATGCCGAACATGCCGAGCAGCACCCAATGGTCGCTGCGGCGACTGTGCGTCAGCGTCACGAACTCGCGCAGCGCCGCGAAAGAGATCAGCGCGAACAGGATGGTCATGCCGTAGCGGCCGAAGAAGAAGGCAACCGTCATCAGCGCCACCATCACCCACCAGGCGTTGATGCGCTGCGTGAGGTTGACCAGCGTCGCGCTGAGCGGCTTCGGCGCACGCGCCGAAAGAGTGGCGGCGGTGATGCTGGCGGTGCTCAGCATCACGAACAGGCCGATGATGAGAATGCTGATTTCGTGGCGCATCAATCGTCTCGGTCGGGGCGCGGATTGAGCGCCTTAAGCGCCGTGCGGGCGCGTTCGAGGAAGGCGCGGCGTTCCTCGCCGGGCGCCACCGCCACCGGCGCGCCGAAGACGACACGGCAGAGCAGCGGCACCGGCAGGAACTGGCCCTTGGGCAGCACGCGCGACATGTTCTCGATCCAGCAGGGGATGAGCTCCACATCCGGCCGCGCCATCGACAGATTGTAGAGCCCGGAGCGGAAGGGCAGCAGCTCGTCGCTCATGTTGCGCGTGCCTTCCGGGAAGATGATCAGCGAATGGCCCTGGTCGAGCACCGATCGCATGACGGTGATCGGGTTCTCTTCCTCGCTCGTCCATTGCCGGCTGATCAGCACGGAGGACAGCATGTCCTCGGCGATGAAGCGGCGCAGCCGCGACTTTCCCCAATATTCGGCCGCGGCGATCGCGTGCGTGATGGCGCGCTCCTTCTCGCTGAGGCAGGCCGACAACAGGATGAAATCGCCATGGCTGGTGTGGTTGGCGAAATAGATGCGCTGTCGGTCCGACGGCTGGCTGCCGCTCCAGATTGGGCGAACGCCGGTCACGGCCCAGGCCAGCGCCGACAGGCCGACGGAGGTCGCCGTCTGCAGCAAGGTGAAGGTCCGGAGCGCAAGCTTGCTCATTTCGGCATCCAGAATCCGGCGGTCAGGAATGCGACGACGAAGATCGCGAGGGCGATGCGCTGGCGGGCAAGCAGGCGGCGCGTTCCGGCGATACGCTCGTCGAGCGGGCGCGGGGAGGAGGGAGCAGGCTTCAGCCGCATGCGCGAAAGCACGTCGTCGACCGCGGCGCCGCCCGAAGCCTCGTCGTCATGGCTCGCCATCAGCCGGAACAGAAGCGCGTCGAAGAGGAGAAGTGCTGAAAGCCCAAGCACCGCAACGGCGCTCGCCGCCGCGACCAGCAGCGCTAAAACTGCGAGCGGTGACTGGAATGCGCCGCGCGCCGAAGCGACCAGCGGCGCGATGCTGTCGCCGGCGATCACGACCGCGGCTGGCCATGTCGCCTGCTTGATGAGCATGGCGGCGAAGGCTGCTGTCCGCTGCTGATAGGCGGCGTCCGTCATGCCGGCTCGTCCTGGAAAAGCACCGGCCGACCGGATGCGGCGAGCATCTTTTGCGCCTGCGCCGGCGTGTGCGAGCGGCCGCTGGCGACCAGCCATGCGGCGATGACGGTGGCGCTGCGCTGAAAGCCGAGCGCGCAGCAGACCAGCACCGTGCCTTGCCGGCGCGCCGGCTCGATCGCCGCCACCGCCTGGTCGAGCATGTCCGCCGGCGGCGGCAACAGGTCGAGCATGGGAAAGCTGATCCAGCGGCCGGTGCTGGCGCGCGGCCGTTCCAACTCGGCGGCAAGATCGATCACCGTGTCGAAGCCATGGGCCTCGGCGGCAGCGGGGAAGCGGCCGAGGAAGACGCCGTCGGCTATCGCCACCACCGGCGGCAGCTTGCGCGTCCAGGCAAGCAGATTGATCGTCGCGCCAAGCCGATGGGGCCAGAGCAGGATGCGGCTTGCCAGCGACACGCGACCGTCCTGCGTCTTCTGGAACACCTTGGCACCGGCCCCGGCATAGCCGAAGGCGACGATTGTGAGCCCCAGCGCCGGCCACAAAAGCACAAGCGCGGTTGCGGAAAAGAGGACGCCGATGGCGGCGCCGCCAAGCGCCGCGATGGCGCCCAGCCCATAGCACAGCGCAAGGCGCCTCGCCATCGTGCTGGCGCTCAGGCGAAAACCGGCGAAGGGCAGCTCGCCCTTGCTCGGAAACAGCCACAGCGCGAAGAACCCAAGCAGCGCGCCGGTCGGGATGTCGATGAAGTGGTGCTGCCAGGTCGTCAGCACCGAGGCGCCGATCAGAAAACACCAGCCGTGCCAGAGCGGCAGGACAGCGCCGCCGAGGCGCTGGCGCCAGTGGTCCCAGATGATCACCAGAAGCGCGATGTGCAGCGACGGCGCCTGGTTGAACGGCTTGTCGAAGCCGCCGAGCACGGCAAACAGGAAGCCCGGCAGGCCGCTTGTGGCCGGCCGCACGAAGGTCGCGGTCAGCGGAAACAGGACGAAGCAGGTCACGGCGACGATCTGCGCGGTGAGATAGCGGCCGGCCAGCCGGTCGACGCCCTGCCGGCTATCATTGAGCAGCAGCGACAGGCCGTAGAACAGGTTGATCGACCAGTAGGGCAGGATCGTCCAGGCCAGGAACGGGACGTGGTGCTCCCAGGAGAACACGATGCTGCCGACATAATCGCGCGTCGACGCCAGCCAGTTGGCGAAGCCGTAGGTCGAATAGAAGAAGGGCGCGAGGAAAGCGAGCCACAGCGCCGACCGGACCACGACACGGCCATAGGGCTCGGCGGATGTGGAGGCTGAAAGTGGCGAGGGCTCGGCACTGGTTGGCATGCGTCGACGGTCCTAGAGCATGATGCCGAAAAATGTGAAGCGGTTTTCGGACGACATCATGCTCTGTCTCTTGGTTTAAAGCCGCCTTGCGAGCGAGACGGTGAAGATGCCCCATTGGTCGATGCGCTGGTCGAGCTTCTCGAAGCCGGCCGCCTCGACCAGCTGGTCCATCTCGCTCTGCGTACGCCTCCGCATCACCCAGGCCTGGCCGCCGCGATGCGAGGTCAGGCTGCGCGCGATCATCTCGAGCTGCGGGTGCCAGGGCTGGTTGGTGTAGAGGAGCAGGCTGCCGGGCTGCATGGCGCGCGCAAGGCCGCCGAGCGAACGGGCAATCAGCGCATTATCGGCGAAGAGCTCGTAGAGGCCGGAGACGATGGCGAGGTCCGGCGCCGGATCGAGCCTGCCCAGCCCGTCGCCGTCGAAGGCATCGGCGCGCTGGAACGAGACGCTCGCCGGCAATTGGCGTTCGGCGATCAGCTTGCGGCCGAGCTCGACATTGAGGTCGGAATAGTCCCGCAGCCGCACGCTCGCCGGCTGCTCCGGGCTCTTGGCGATGGCGTCGAGCACGTAGCGACCGTGGCCGGCGGCAATGTCGAGGATATGGCCGGGCCGTCCGCCGGCCTTGAGCATCGCCAGCGCCGAGCCGATCAGTTCCTCCAGATTGAGCTTACGCTGGCGGATGCCACGCCAGCCGATGGCGTCGAGGAAGGTCCGGTCGACCATGCGGCCGATCGGCCCGAGGCCGCGCGCCTCGTCCTCATAGACATAGTCCAGCGTCGAGCCGGAATCGAAGCCTGTAGTAACGCCGACCTTCATGCCGCGAGAGAACCAGCTGCCGATGCGGATGAAGGCGCGGCTCGATGCCCAGTAGAGGCCCTTGGGCGAGAGCAGATCGAGCGGCGAGGCAAGCCTGTCTGCCTCGTCGCGCGTGTAGCCGGCAATATCCGCCTGCTTCAGGTCGACAGCTTCGTCCGGCGAAGCGAACTGCCCTTCGAGGAACGGCCGGATCAGGTCGAGCGCCTTGGCGCGGTCGCGCTCGCCCAGCGTATCGTGAAAGAAGCCCGGCAGCACGTGGCGCTCCTTCACGCGGCTGCCGAGGTTGACGAAGAACTCGTGCTGCGGCGCGTGGCGCACCACCCAGTCGCTGCCGGACAGAAGAAGCTGCGTCGGCACGGTGATGGCGCGGGCATCGGCAACGATGCGCGCCGCATGCTGGTAGAGCTCTACGAGGATGTTCGAGGCGATCGGCCTTGTGATCAGCGGATCGTTCTCGAAGGAGGCGATGCGCACCGGGTCATGGGTCAGCAGGTTCGCCTTGACGTAGGAATTGACGAAGAAGCGGCCCTTGAGCTTCTGCCACAGCGCGATGCCTTCCTTGGCGAAGGGCACGTAGAGCTTGACCGAGAAGGCGGGCGAGGCAAGCACCATGGCGCGCAATTTCGGCGCATAGTCGTGCACCCATGCGGCGGCAAGCACCGCGCCGAACGACTGCGCGATCAAAGCGATGTCTTGCGCGGCAAAACCGTCTTTGGCGGCGATCTCGCGCGTGAAGCAGTCCATGTCGCGCACCAGCACCGAGAAGGAGGGAGCATAGCCGCGCTCGCCTTCGGAGCGGCCATTGCCGCGCGCGTCCCAGGCATAGAAGGCATGGTCGGGCATGCTGAGTTCGTCGACGAGGTGCGCCATGCGGCCGCCATGCTCGTGCCCGCGATGGAAGAGCACGACCGCGCCTTTGGCTTTCGCCGAGACGGCCGGCCAGAAGCGATAGAATATCTGCATGCCGTCGTGGCTGCGGAACGTGCGTTCTTCCGCTTGCCGCGCAAGGCCTTGCGCCGGCGCGGTGGCGACCTGTTCGTGAAGCATGGTGTTTCCCCCGGGCGGCATGGCGAGCCTCGATGCTTAGCCGGCGCTGCCAATAAGGCCGGCGCGTATCCGGTTTATGGCGGTCAGCAGCGAAAGCGTAGCCATGACTGGAAACACAAACGGCGCGATCGATGCCGGCCAGAGCCCTGCGGCGCACAGCACCGCGACCACGCCGAGCGCCAGCGCCCTGTCGCTCTTGCCGAAAGGCCCGGCATAGTTTCGCCCGATCCCGGCGGCGATGCCGAGCACGCCGGCGAATTCGGAGAGCACCGCGGCAATGGCAAAGGCGACGACGCCCCAGGCGCCGAATTGCGCAAAGGCGGCAAATGGCAGGATCAGCGCCAGGTCGGAGACGACGTCGCAGACTTCGTTCAGATACATGCCGAGCGTCGATGCCTGGCCATGCTCCCGCGCCAGCATGCCGTCCATGGCGTTAAGCGCCATGCGAACGAAAAGCACGATGGGAATGAGAAGAAGAACTATGCGCCAGCCTGGCAGAAGCGCGATTGCCGTTCCCGCCGCGATGGACAGGACAGCTGCAAGCATCGTTAAGCTATTGGCTGTCACGCTCATTGCCGCCAGCCTCTTGACCAGCGGCCTCAGCCTGTCCTGGAAAACCGGCTTGAGCGCATAGAGCGTCGGCATTGCGTTGATCCCCCGATCCACGCTTCTACCTGTATCACGAAGAGGCCGAACGGCACCAGCATGCGGATAAAACACAGTGAATTTTCAGACGGTTGACGCCCGGTTGTGAACGCGCCGCCTCAAGCTGCCCCAGTAGCTGGCTTGATCAGGTGCCGCATCGGCTTGCGCTCGACGCGCCGGCCGCTTCCAGCGACCGAAAACCATGAGCCCGTCGCATGGCTGCCATGCGATTTGCCGGCTTCTGGAACAACGCATTTCGCTTGAATAGTAAGCACGCTTATTATATATGTCGCTCATGGTTTCAGACGGCATCGACAGACTGGGATTTTTGATCCACGACGTGCAGCGCCTGATGCGCAAGCGCTTCGAGGCGCGCGCCAGTGGGCTAGGCCTGTCCTCGGCGCAATGGCGCTTGATGGTGCGCGTCGCCAAGGAAGCAGGCATCACCCAGGCGCGGCTCGCCGACATGCTGGAAATCGAGCCGATCAGCGTCTCGCGCCTGGTCGACAGGATGGAAGAGGGCGGCTGGATCGAGCGCCGCACCGACGCGACCGACCGGCGTGTGCGCCTGATATTTCCGACCGCCAAGGCAAGCGCTGCCTATGCCGACGTCAAGAGTCTTGCCGGCGAGGTCTATGAGGAATCGCTGACCGGCGTATCGCCGGAAGACCGCCGCGTCCTGATCCGGGTGCTCGACACGATCGTGCAGAATTTGACAGATGGCGAAGCGTCGTCGCTGGAAAAGATCAAGAATACGGAAGGCACAGCGGCATGAACGCGCAGGCCAAGAAAATAGACGACAACGTCACCGAGCTTGAAATGGAAGCGCCGGCGCAGCCGGCGGCAACTCCGGTCGCTGTGGCGCCTGTGCCCCAGCCGGCACCCGCGCCGAAGAAGAAGCGCCGTACCGGCCGCTTCCTTTTGATGGTCGCCCTGCCGCTGGCTCTGCTCGCCGGTGGCGCTTATGTCTGGGTGACGGGCGGGCGCTATCAGGAGACCGAGAACGCCAATTTGCAGCAGGCGAGGATTTCGATCGCCTCGGATACGGCCGGCCGCATCGTCCAGGTCGGCATTGCGGACAATCAGATGGTCAAGGCGGGGGATCTTCTCTTCGTCATCGACCCCGAGCCTTACAGAATTGCGCTGGCCCAGGCCGACGCGGCCGTGGCCGCCGCGCGCCTCAATGTCGAGCAGCTGCGCGCCGCCTACAGCCAGGCGATGGCGCAGGAAAGGTCGGCCGGCAGCGAGGTCGACTACGCGCAATCGCAATATGACCGCGCCGCCGATCTCGCCCAGAAGGGCATCAACGCCAAGTCGTCGCTGGATCAGGCCCGCAACGACCTCGACAAGGCCAAGCAGCAGCTGGCGGTGGCAGAGCAGGGCATCGTCAGCGCCAAGGCGGCGCTTGGCGGCAACCCGGACATCGAGACCGACAAGCACCCGACGGTGATGTCGGCGCTCGCCGCGCGCGACAAGGCGGCTTACGACCTCGCGCAGACCACGGTGAAGGCGCCGGCCGACGGCATTGTCTACCAGGCCTCGTCCTTCAAGGTCGGCCAGTATGTCGCCGTCGGCACGCCGCTGTTCGCGCTGGTCGAGACCCGCGACACCTGGATCGACGCCAATTTCAAGGAGACCCAGCTCACCAACATGAAGCCGGGCCAGAAGGCCGAGATCGTTGTCGACACCTACCCGGGCAAGACCTTCGAGGCGACCGTCAAGGCGATCGGTGCCGGCACCGGGGCCGAGTTCTCGCTGCTGCCCGCGCAGAACGCCACCGGCAACTGGGTCAAGGTCACCCAGCGCATCCCCGTGCGGCTGGAACTGACCGACCCTGACGCCAAGATGGCGCTGCGCACCGGCATGAGCGCGACGGTCACCGTCGACACCGGCGTGGCGCGCGGCCTGCCGTCGATCTTCGGCCACGCCACGGCCGGCGAGCACGCGCAGTAGTCAAAACAATTCCAGGAAAGCGTGAAGCGGCTTCCCGTTCGGAATTGCGAAGAAAAACAGAGTTGGAGCAGGGGATTGGTCTGATGGGAGGAGTGGGAAGGCTGAGCGTTTGAGGGCGGTCGCGTCGCGGCTCGATCCAGGCTGAAGCTTTCGACACGGACCCGTCGGTCCTCAGGTTTCCGGGCGGCAGGCATACCGCTCGAACAGAGACTTTCGGTCGATGTAACCCCCACATCGATAGTCGCGTCCCACCGCGATGAGGGTCTCTCAGCGGAAGGTCCCGTCGCCCGGAAACCCTGTGTACATGTTTTTGTTACCTGCTGGAAGTTCAGCACCATGAGCATGCCCGAACCCTTCAAGGAAGTGCCGCACCGCGGCCTGATCACGGTCGCGCTCATGCTGGCGACGATCATGCAGGCGCTCGACACCACGATCGCCAATGTCGCGCTGCCGACCATGACCGGCGACCTCGGCGCTTCGCCAGACAACATCAACTGGGTGCTGACCTCCTACATCGTGGCCGCCGCGATCATGACGCCGGTTACCGGCTGGCTTGCCGATCGCCTCGGCCGCAAGGAACTGTTCCTCGCGTCCGTCGTCGGCTTCACCATCTTCTCCATGCTCTGCGGCTTGGCCTGGAGCCTCGAGACCATGGTGCTCTTTCGGCTCTTGCAAGGCGTGTTCGGCGCGGCGATCGTGCCGCTGTCGCAGACCTTCCTGCTCGACATCAATCCCAGGGAACGCCACGGCCAGGCCATGGCCATCTGGGGCGCCGGCATCATGCTGGGGCCGATCCTGGGCCCGACGCTCGGCGGCTGGCTGACCGAGAATTTCAACTGGCGCTGGGTGTTCTTCATCAACCTGCCGGTCGGCATCCTCGCCTTCCTCGGCATGGCCGCCTATCTGCCGAGCATCGCAAAGCGCACGCGCAGCTTCGATTTCTTCGGCTTCGCCATGCTCTCGCTCGGCGTCGGCGCGCTGCAGCTTCTGCTCGACCGCGGCGGCGAGGTCGACTGGTTCTCCTCGACCGAGATCTGGATCGAGCTCGGCCTGTCGATCACCGGTTTCTGGGTGTTCATCATCCATACGGTGACGTCCGAACATCCCTTCATCGATCCAAAGATCTTCCTCGACCGCAATTTCGTGACCGGGCTCGGCTTCATCTTCGTCATGGGCGTGCTCATCCTGGCCTCGATGTCGCTGCTGCCGCCGATGCTCGCCAACATCTTCGGCTACCCGACCGTCACCATCGGTGTCGTGTTGGGGCCGCGCGGCATCGGCACGATGATCTCGATGCTGTTCGTCGGCCGCATCATGCACCGGATCGATGCCAGGATCCTGGTCGCCATCGGCTTTCTGCTCACCGCGCAGTCGCTCTACACAATGGCGAGCTTCACGCCGCAGATGGACAATTGGCTGATCATCTCGTCCGGCGTCATCCAGGGCCTCGGCATGGGCATGGTGTTCGTGCCGCTGTCGGCGGTGGCCTTCGCCACGCTCGACGCGCGCTACCGCACCGACGCCACTTCGCTGTTCAGCCTGGTGCGCAATCTGGGCTCGTCGATCGGCGTGTCGGTGGTTGCGGCGCTGATGGTGCGCAACACGCAGGTGAACCACACCGAGCTTTCCGCCTTCATCAACCCGTACAATCCCAATCTGTGGGCGGCATCGCCGGCGGCCGCGGGCGGCGATCCGGCCGCGCTTTCACAGGTCGACAGGCTGGTGAACGTCCAGTCGATGATGATCTCCTACATCAACGACTTCAAAATCCTGATGGTGATGACGCTGGTTGCCGTTCCATTCGTGGTCCTGCTGCGCAAGCCGAAGGCCGCGCCGGCCGGTGGCGCGCCGGCGGCGCACATGGACTGACGTTCATTGCCTGCTTCTGCGACGCTGGAGATTGGCGAAGGCGGACGAGTGCGGAATCTCCCCCCTTGAGGGGGAGATGGCCGGCAGGCCAGAGGGGGTCGGTCCGACAGGGCTCGGCTTGCTTGTGCACATAGAGGTTGGCGTTCTATGCGCGGCGACCCCCTCTGTCGCCTTCGGCGACATCTCCCCCTCGAGGGGGGAGATTTGGCGCGGCGTTACCTGCCGAGCACCAGCGCCCAGTAACGCAGGCTGGGGTCGCGGCCGTCGCGCACATAGGCGAGGCCGAAGCGGCTGAAATCCGGATCGAGCATGTTGCGGCGATGGCCGTCCGAATGCATCCAGATGTCGAACAGTTTTTGCTGGTCGAAGCGGCCCTCGGCGATGTTCTCGCCGGCGGCGCCGCGCACCCCGTTGCCCTTCATGCGCGAGGCGAAATCCTTGCCCCAGCCGGTGGTGTGGCTCATGCGGGCGCGCGAGGCCATGTAGCCGGCCTGCTGAAGCGCCGCCTGTTCGAGCTGCGCATCCGGCACCAGCGCCGGCAGTCCGGCTGATGTCCGGATTGTGCTCAAAGTGGTGGTGGCGGAGGACGAAACGCCAGCGCCTTCGCCGGTGGGCAGCGAGACGGTGCTGCAAGCGGCGATACCGCCAAGGGCTGCAAGGCCGGCGGCCTTGAGCAATGCGCGACGGTTGAGATCGGGAAGGGATGTGAGGGCTTCGGAAGTCGAGATGGTCATCCGGCCTCTGATACCGGCGATCATGGCTTTTGCCGGGCAGGCGATGAAAATCGCACGAAGCGGCGACATTCTTCGGAAGATCAGTTATCATCCTCGCGTTCTAGAAGTGGCAGCCAAGGCGGCCATCCTGGCGGTGACCGCCCCCGACACAAACGGAGGAAGGTTATGGCCGGCTTTCATGTCATGGCGGACGCACGAGGGATGCATGTGCAGCCCACGGTGCGCCACATCACCACGTCGGATCTGTGGGATGCGTTGCGGCTCGGCGCCGAGGATTTCTGGGCCAAGCCTTCGCACTATGTGTTCCTGTGCCTGATCTATCCGATCGCCGGCCTGATCCTGACGCGGTGGAGCTCCGGATCCAATGCCATCCAGCTCGTCTATCCGCTGATGTCGGGCTTCGCGCTGATCGGCCCCTTCGCGGCCATCGGCCTCTACGAGATCAGCCGCCGGCGCGAGCTCGGCATGAGCAGCCGCTGGCACCACGCGCTCGACGTGCGCCATTCGCCGGCGCTGCCCTCGATCGCGGTGATCGGCGGCCTGCTCTTCGCGCTCTTCCTTTTGTGGCTGTTCACCGCGCAGACGATCTACACCAGCCTGTTCGGCGCCGAGCCGCCGGCTTCGGTCGGCGCCTTCCTGCGCGACGTGCTGACGACCGGCAGGGGCTGGACACTGATCCTGCTCGGCAATGCGGCAGGCTTCGTCTTCGCTGTCGTGGTGCTTGCCACCACCGTGATTGCCTTCCCGCTGCTGCTCGACCGCGACGTCGGCGCCGTCTCGGCGATCGAGACCTCGGCGCGCGCCGTGATGGCGAACCCGCTACAGATGGCGCTCTGGGGCCTGACGGTCGCGGTGCTTCTGGTGATCGGGTCGATCCCGCTGTTTGCCGGTCTCGCCGTCGTCGTGCCGGTCCTCGGCCATGCGACCTGGCATCTCTATCGCAAGGTGATCGAGCCGGAGCAGATCCGGCCGGTTCGCCGGCCGATGTAGTAGGGGGCCTCGCCGGCTACCTTTGGGCCTCGGTCGCCATCTTCAGGGCGAGCGCGGTCAGCACGGTGCCCATCATCCAGCGCTGGACGACCAGCCAGAACGGCCGTCCGGCGAGGAAGGTGGCGATCGAGCCGGCGGTCACCGCGATGATGGCGTTGACGGTGAGGCTGATCGAGATCTGCGTCACGCCCAGCACCAGAAGCTGCGACAGCACATGACCCTTGGCTGGATTGATGAACTGCGGCAGCAGCGAGAGATAGAGCACAGCCACTTTCGGGTTGAGCAGGTTGGTCATCAGCCCCATGACGAACAGCTTGCGCGGCCTGTCTTTCGGCAGCTCGCGGACCTGGAAGGGCGAGCGCCCGCCGGGCCTCAACGCCTGCCAGGCGAGCCACAGCAGGTAGAGCGCGCCGCCAATGCGCAGCGCGTCATAGGCGTAAGGCACGGCGAAGATCAGCGCCGTGATGCCGAACGCGGCCGACAGCACATAGAACAGGAAGCCCAGCGCCACGCCACCGAGCGAGATCAGCCCGGCCCTCGGCCCTTGCGACAGCGAGCGCGAGATCAGGTAGATCATGTTCGGTCCGGGCGTCAGCACCATGCCGAGGCAGATCAGCGCGAAGGTCAGATGATTGGCGGCGTCGGGCATCGGGGTCTCCGCGAAAGCGCCTGAGATGTGCGCTGCTTCGCGAAAACGCACAAGTGCTTGGCGGCGCTGGCCGTTGCGCCAGATGTTGTCGATCTACGGGAAAAGTAATTTCAGGCAGCGTTCCTTCGCGCCCCCCTCTGTCCTGCCGGACATCTCCCCCACAAGGGGGGAGATCAGATGTCGCCTTCGCTTTCGCCAATCACCGGCGTTGCAGTAAGAGGGTCGGCCCCCGCAGCTGCCAATCTCCCCCCAAGTGGGGGAGATGCCCGGCAGGGCAGAGGGGGGCGCTGTCCCGCCGGCCTCTCCATTGTCGACTTGACTTCCGTCAACCCACCACCCGCAAGTTCGACAACTCGTTCGCAATCTCCTTGAAATTGTTCGACAGCGTCGCGCCGGTCGCGTTCCAGAACAATTTGGCTGGCTTGCTGGGATCGGTCGGGTCCTTGCGGAAACGGGAGTCGGACGAGCAGGTCTTCAGCGCCTCCATCGCCTTCTTGTCGCCGGCATCGGTCGAGGACATGTCGAGCGCGACCGTCATCACCATGATGTTTGCCGCCTTGGCGTTGTCGCAGAGCTTGGCCATCTGCTCGTTGAGGGCGCTGGTGTAGTTGCCGGACGAATAGTTGAACTGGCCGATGTCGCTCGACGTGCCGCCGAACAGGCGGGTGACCGAGGTGCCGTTGTAGCCGACGCCGGTATAACCGTAGGCCGCATAGGTCGACCTGTTGCCGGCCGGGTCTGGATTGACCGTCGAATAGGTGTTCTCGCCGTCGGTCAGCACGATGACGACCTTGTCGTTGCCGCGCTCGGTCTCCGGCCGTCCTCCGGTGAACGGTGCGGCGCTGGAGACGGTGCGCCAGCCCCAGGCCATGCCTTCCGGAACATTGGTGTTGCCGTTGGGAACCATCAGGTCGATCGCCGCCTTGACGGCCGCGAGCCCGTCCGCATTGGTGACGTCGGTGAGCGGCGTGATCGGCGTCGTGGTGCAGCTGTAGTTCGGGCCGGCGCCCGCGCCCAGCACCGGGGCATTCATCGGCCGCGGCATGAAGTACTTGGCCATGTTCGATTGCCTGGTCTTGCCGGTGGTGCTCGACGGGTTGTCGTTCCACCAGCTGTTGGCGGCGCCGTAGGTTTTCGGTGGAAGTTCGTCGGGATCCTGCGTGACATACCAATGGTTGCCGGGTTCGTCCGGCGCGAACATCGGCACGAACATGGTCGCGGGGTCGCCGACGCCGATGCCGGTGTTGTTGGGGCCGCCCGATGCCGGCGTGTCGTCGACATTGTAGGGATAAGGACGCACGTCGACGCAACCCTGCCAGCTGGCGAACGGGCCGTAGGTGTCGTTGTAGTCGTATTCGTTGTGGCTGCGCTCGCAGGTGTTGTTGGAGCGGTATTGGTCGCAGACGACACGCTTGCTGCCGACGATGCGCTCATGGCTGGTGACGACCTTCATGTCGCGATAGAGCGAGAAGCGGCTCAGCGCCTGGCCTTCCTCCGTGCCCCAGCCGGTGCCTTTCTTGTACCAGATGCCGTTGATCTTCTCGGCGTGTTTGTCAGCGGCGTTGAGCGTCGACCAGTCGAAATTCTCGTTGGCGATCGGCGACAGCCCGTAGACGTCCATCCAGGAGGCGTTGTCGTTGTCCGGCCCCACATTGACGGAGGCGGCAAAGGGCACGAGGCTGAACTGGACCGGCTTGTCGATCTGCTTGATCTGCGCCGCCTGCTGGGCCAGCGTGTCGACGAGTTGCTTGGCGGCCTGTTTGAGCAGGTCGATGCGCTTCTGCCCCGTGCCGGATCCTTTCGTCGACATCGAGCCCGAATTGTCGAGCACCATCGCCACTTCCAGCGTGTTCTTCAGCCGCACCTGCGAGCACGGCCCGAGCGTGATCGGTTCGTTCGCGTCACCTTCGGACGCGCCGTTGAGCAGGGCCGCCGCCGGGTAGAAATAGGGGTGGTAGTTGAGCGTCGCGCACATGCTCACCAGGCCGCCGCCGGCCTGGCTGCTGGGCAGCGTGACGTCGAGCGAGATAGTCGCCGGGTCGATGTTGTTGAGATTGGCGTTGAAGAAGTTGACCGCATAGGCCCTGATCTGATCGTCGGTCGCGCCTTCCGCCAAGCGCCTCGCGGCGGCGAAGTTCGCGGCGTCGAGCGCATTCAGCACCATCTGCTTTTGCCGGTTGAGCTCCGTGAAATCGACGGCGATCGCCAGGGCGCCCATCAGGGGCACCATGGCGATCGCCGTCATGAGGGCATAGTTGCCGCGCCGGTCGCGGCAAAATCGACGCCAGAATTCGCGCATCTGTGACAAGCGGCCCATCTTACGGATCAGCCGACGATGCGCAGGTTCGACAATTCGCTGCCGATCGCCTTGAAGTCGTCCGACAGCGTCGCGCCGGTCGAGTTCCAGAACAGTTTCGCCGGCTTGCTGGGATCGGTCGGATCCTTACGGAAGCGAGAATCCGATGCGCAGGCGGTGAGCGCGGCGATTGCTTTCTTTTCGGCGGTCTTCTGGCTGCTGAGGTCGAGCGAGACCGTCATGACGATGATGTTATTGGCCTTGGCGTTGGCGCACAGGGTCTGCATCTGTTCGTCGAGCGCGGCGGTGTAGTTGGCGTCCGTGTAGGTGGACTTGCCGACGGCGGAGCTCGTATTCATGAACAGGCGCGTCGCGCTGCCTGATCCAGGATATTTCAGGCCCGTGTAGCCGTAAGCGGCGTAGGTCGACCTGTTGTTTGCGTCGGTGCCGTCGTTGACCGAGCTGTAAGTGTTGGCTCCGTCGGTCAGGACGATGACGACCTTGTCGTTGCCTTTTTCGTTGTTGTCGCGGCCCTCGGTAAAGGGCTCATTGCTGGACAGCGTTCGCCAGCCCCAGGCAAGCCCTTCCGGCACGTTGGTGTTGCCCGTCGGCGTCATCGCGTTGATAGCGTTTGTGATGGTGGTCTTGCCTTCCGTCGTGGTTACGTCTTGCAGCGGCGTGATGGGGGAAGTCGTGCATCCGGCATTTGGCCCACCGTCAGTCGGCTCCGCGGGTGCGGTGTACGGTTTCGTAATGAAATATTTCCGCATATCTGACTGGCGTTTTGCGACGGCCAGGCTATCCGCCGAATCTACCCACCAATTGTTGTCGTAGTCCCACCATGCCGTGCTTGTGTGGGTGCTGTCCGTCCACAGATTGCCGGCCTCGTCCGGCGCGAACATCGGGACGAACAGACTGGCGGGCTTGCTTGTTGTCGGCGTCGTGTCGTCGACATTGTAGGGATAAGGCCTCGCCTCCACGCAGCCTTTCCAGGCCTCATATTGTCCCGTTGTGGGGGTGGAATAGGTTCGGCAACTGCCGTTGGGCCTCCTATTAGTGCAGGTCCTGGTCGTGGCCATCATATCTTCGTAGAGCTTGAAGCGGGTCATTGTCGTGTTCTGTCCCGTGCCCCAACCGCTGCCGCGCTTCCAGTAGGCATCGCCGACTTTCTCAATGTACTTGTTGGGATCGGCGCCAGGCGCGGTCTTGTACATCATCGTCCAGTCGAAATCCTCGTGATGGATCGGCGAGATTCCATCGAGATCCATCCAGGTCTTGTCTTTGTTGGACGGGCCGACATTGACCGAGGCGGAGAACGGGACCAGTGAGAACTGCACTGGCTTGCTGACCTGTTTCATCAGATTGGCTTGGTTGGCCAACATATTGACCAATTCGGTTGCGGCGGTCTTGAGGAGTTCTATCCGCTGCTCGCCGGTGCCGGAGCCATTCAGGCTCATCGACCCCGAATTGTCGAGCACCAGTGCCACTTCCAGCGTGTTCTTCAGCCGGACCTCGGACGTTGCGACGATATTGACATCGGTCGAGCCGGCAGTCTTTCCAAGCAGCATGGCAGCGGCCGGCAGGAAGTAAGGATGGTACGTCAGCGTGGCTTGCATTTTCAGCGTGCCGCCGCCGGTATTGTTGTTGGGCAAGGTGACCGCCAACGTCGTGTTGGCAGGCAGGATGTGCCTTAGATTGGCCTCGAAGAAATTCTTGGCGAAGGCCTTGGCGTCGCTGTCGCTTGCTCCGGCGACAATCTGCTGCGCTGTCGCGATGCCGGCGGCGTCGAGCGCGTTCAGCGTTTCCTGCTTCTCCCGGACCAACTCCGTATAGTCGACGGCAAGCGCCACGGCGCCCATCAGCGGTACCATCGTGATGACTGTCATCAGGGCATAGTTGCCCCGGCAGTCGCGTAGAAATCCGCGGATCATTGCGCTTAGCCCCCGCCAAAGACCCAATTGACGTACGACCATGGTCGTATTTGATATGCAACCATGGTCATAAATCCTTAAATTTCAGCTTGAGCGAAACGATCAACAACGCACTGCCTTTTTGACGACGCATTAACCCTTTGCTTTCGGGGCGGGCGATGTCGGGGCTCGCCACCGTGTATGGCGAAAGCTGGTGACAGGATGGAGCGCTTCGGTTATGCGGGACCGGCCGCGACGGCCTCCGAACCAAAAGGATGGCTGTCGCGGCTTTGCCAGGGGTCAGATCAGGAAAACGGCATGGCGGACTCGCCTGACATCATCGCTTCGCTCGCCGATCTGACGGGAAACTACGCGGCCATTCTGTGCGACGTATGGGGCGTGGTGCACAATGGCGAATGGCACTTTCCGGTCGCCGCGGAGGCGCTGGCCCGGGCGCGTGCGGCAAAAGTGCCGGTGGTGCTGATCACCAATTCGCCACGCCGCAGCGCCGACGTCGTTGCGCAGATGAATGTGATCGGCGTGCCGGCCGATGCCTACGACCGCATCGTCACCTCGGGCGACGTCACGCGCGACCTGATCGCCGAGGGTCCGAGGAAGATTTTCCACATCGGCCCTGAGCGCGACTTCACTCTCTATGACGGCCTGGACGTCGAACTCGTCGAGGAGTTCGAAGCCTCCGGCGTCGTCTGCACCGGACTTTATGACGACGAGGTGGAGAAGCCGGCCGACTATGCGGAGCTGCTGCAGCGCTTGCGCGCCCGCAACCTGCCGTTCATCTGCGCCAATCCCGACATCCTGGTAGAGCGCGGCGAGCGCACCATCTGGTGCGCCGGCGCGCTTGCCCGCGACTACGCGCAGCTCGGCGGCCGCACGCTGGTCGCCGGCAAGCCTTTCGCGCCGATCTACAACCTCGCCATGAAGGAGGTCGCCGGCCTGCTCGGCCACGCAGTCGAGCGCAAGCAGGTTCTCGCCATCGGCGACGGCATGATGACCGACGTCAAGGGCGCCGCCGACAACGGCTTCGACGTGCTCTACGTCTCGGGCGGCATTCATGCCCGCGACTATGGCGATCCGTTGCGGCCCGATCCCGAAAGGCTGGCCGGTTTCCTCGCAACGCACGGCTACCGGCCGGTCGCAGTCATCGCGCGGCTTCAATAGGCTGGTAGCGTGGCCATGACGGGCGCCCCGACATCACGCAGGTCGACATGACGCAAGCTTTCGAACGCATTTCGGCGGTCGCGCCGTTGCCGGCCCATCTGCGCGGCGGCGTCGTGGCGATCGGCAATTTCGACGGCGTCCATCGCGGTCACCTGTCGGTGCTGGAGCGGGCGCTGGCCGAGGCCGGCCGCCGCGGCGTGCCGGCCCTGGTGCTGACCTTCGAGCCGCACCCGCGCAAGGTGTTCAGGCCGGACCTGCCGCTTTTCGTGCTGACGCCGCCGCCGATGAAGGCGCGGCTCCTGGCCAAGCTCGGCTTTGCCGCCCTGGTCGAGCAGCCGTTCACGCGCGGCTTCGCCGCGCTCTCGGCCGAGGCGTTCGTGACCGATGTCCTGGAGCACAAGCTCGGCGTCAGCCATGCCGTCACCGGCTTCGACTTCCATTTCGGCAAGGACCGCCAGGGCGGCCCGGCCTTCCTGATGGCGGCCGGCGAGCGCCACGGCTTCGGCGTCACGCTGGTCGACGCCTTTCGCGACGAGGGCGCCGAGGTGGTTTCATCGAGCCGCATCCGCGGCCTGCTTTGCGAAGGCAAGGTCGAGGAGGCCGCCGGCCTGCTCGGCTACCGCTTCACCGTCGAGAGCGAAGTGATAGGCGGCCAGCAGCTTGGCCGCACGCTCGGCTTCCCGACCGCCAATATGAGACTTTCGCCGGAAGCCACTCTGAAGGAAGGCATTTATGCCGTCCGATTCCGCCGCGCCGACGGCATGCTGCATGATGGCGTCGCGAGCTTCGGCCGCCGTCCGACCGTCGACGACAATGGCGCGCCGCTGCTCGAAACCTATGTCTTCGACTTCTCCGGCGATCTCTACGGCGAGACCTGTGAGGTGTCGTTCTTCGGTTATCTGCGCCCCGAGCTGAAATTCGACGGGCTCGATGCGCTGGTGGTGCAGATGAAACGCGACGAGGCCGAGGCGAGGGCGCTGCTCGCCGGTGTGCGCCCGCTCTCGGAGTTGGACGCCGCGATCTGCTTCTGAAAGCAGCTATCGCTTCAGCGCCAGCCCGACGGCAATGAAGCTCCAGCCTTGGAAGATCAGGTCGATGGCCAGGAACAGGCCAAGCACCCACAGGCTGTTGACCGGCCAGCCCATGGCGATGACAAGGCCGGCAAGCGCGGTGATGATGCCGGCCGCGAGTAGCCATCCCCAGCCTTTTTCGGGGCGGTGGTTATAGCCGACCCAGGTCCTCAGCAGCCCGGAAGCGACGAGGGCGATCGCCAGGAGCAGTGTCAGCACCGCCGAGGCAAGCAGCGGATTGTCGAAGGCGAAGAAGCCGGCGACGGCGTAGAGCAGACCGCTAAGCAGCCAGTAGGCCGCGCATCCTGCGGTTGAAGGAGGGTAATCCCAATGGCCTGGCCCGTCCAGCGAGCGCCAATGATGGGCACCTGCCGAAAACGATTCCGGGGTCGCCACCAATGTTACGGATTTTAAGTCAAATTTTACCGAACTGTCGCCATGGCTTGGGCACTGGCGGATGTTCCTGCCGGCCTGTTTCGCGTAAGGGGTGACGATGCGTATTGTCGGGACGATTCCGCTGGTTCTCGCCTGTGGCCTGATGGCCGTCTCCGCAGCCCAGGCGGGCGAGGGGAGCTGGATTTCGGGCGACTGGTACCTGACGCTCGGCGCCACCGGCCTGGTCGCCCCGAATTTCGAGGGCGGCAAGAAGTATATGCTCTCCGCCCAGCCCATCATCTCGCTCGGCAAGGTCGGTCCCGAAGCGCGCTTCACCTCGCGCAACGACAACATCTCGCTGGCGCTGATCGACGACGGCAGCGTGCGCGCCGGCCTGACCGGCAAGTTCCTGCTCTCGCGCGACAGCAAGGACGAGCTGAAAGGCCTCGACCCGGTGCGCTGGGGCGGCGAGGTCGGCGGCTTCTTTGAACTCTATCCGCTGGATTGGGTGAGGGCGCGGGCAGAGCTCAGGCACGGCATCCGCGCCCATGACGGCTTCGTCGCCGACATCGCGGCCGATGCCTTCTACGACGTCACCCCGACAGTTCGCATTTCGGGTGGCCCGCGCGTCTCCTTCGCCTCTTCCGATTATTTCGACGCCTATTACGGCGTCAACGCCAAGGAAGCGGCGGCGTCGGGCTTGAGCGAATACCATCCAGGCGGTGGCGTGAAGTCGACCGGCCTCGGCGGCGCGATCACCTGGAAGGTCACCGAGCCGATGACGGCGAGCGTCTTCACCGAATACTCGCGCCTAATGGGACCGGCCGCCGATTCCAGCCTGGTCAAGGAGCGCGGCGACCGCAACCAGTGGACCGTTGGTGTCTCGACTACTTACCGCTTCAATTTCACGATGTGAGGTTTCGACCCTTACACCAGCAATCGCGTATCGACCGGATGAGTCGTGACGCTGACAATGCGTATGCTGTCGCGAGCAAGCAAGTCCGGGTTGAGAAGATAGTTCTTTGTGAACGGAACTATGACGCAAGGAATTTCCATGACCGAATGCGTGGCGGCGGCGACAAAGTCTGTGCCTAAGCGCTGCGTCGTGGCCACGTCGTCCTTCCAGTCGTCGGCCAGGTCAGGAGACGCGAAGGTAACGCCGTCCGGCACTTCGATTTCGAGAAGTTGATAGGTCTGCGGCAAATCTTCTGCGTCGACATGCACGAGAATCTCAAGAAGTGCCGTAGCCGGATGATCGGCGCAATAGACGATCGGTGTGCCCATGACGTGCCAACGGCCGGCGCTAACCAAACCGCCGATGCCCAAAAGGTCGGCGTAACCGGAAATGCGCCAGAGCCGCATGCGTCAGACGAAGATGCCGTGGTCGATACGATGGAGCTCTTCCTCCACGAGGACCGCGCCCGTTTCGGACTGCAGGAGGTTGATCGGCATCTCCTGCAACACCCTGCTGCGCTTGCGCAGCCAACGCTGCGCCTTTTCGTGATTGCCGAAAACCCGATCCGCCATCGCCGATATCCGTTCGAGCCGCTGGACGCGGTCGGATTCGGCAATCGTCAGCGTCTCGTTTCGTTCCTTGCGGCGCGCCAGTGTGCGTCGCGGGCCGACGATTTTGTAGATCTCATCGTTGCTGAAGCCGCGCTGACGGAGCCCATCGACCCTGGTAACGGGAACCAGAAACCGGTCTGTCGGCGGGTCGGGCATTGCGGTATCGGCAAACTTGGCCTCCGGCTTTGGCTGAACCTTGATATGCAAGCTGGACATGGTTTGGCTCCACTGCCATTTGCCCAATAATATATGCGCAATTGGCACAAGCCGCAAGGAAGGCTGCCCGCGACTTCGGGCTTTTCAAGGGACCCGGCCTCGTTTAAAAGCCACGCCATGAAGAGCTTTTCGCGCCTTTTCGCGATCGCGATACGAATTACGGGCCCGGTGTTCCGGGTGGCCTGAGCGCCGCCGGAGCCGCCGGGAGTTTTCGCGCGCGCCCCTCGCGCTTTTTCAAGAAAATGCTAGTTCAACGCCCGGGGCTTTCCGCCGCCGGGCAACGCAGATGGCAGATCAATGACCGACACCGTTGAAACGATCGACTATTCCAAAACGCTTTATCTGCCGCAGACGGATTTCCCGATGCGCGCCGGTCTCCCCGAGAAGGAGCCCGGCCTGGTCAAGCGCTGGCAGGACATGGACCTTTACCGCAAGCTCCGCGAGGAGGCCGCAGGCCGCGAGAAATTCGTGCTGCATGACGGCCCGCCCTACGCCAACGGCAACATCCATATCGGCCATGCGCTGAACAAGATCTTGAAGGACGTCATCAACCGCTCCTTCCAGATGCGCGGCTACGACGCCAATTACGTGCCGGGCTGGGACTGCCACGGCCTGCCGATCGAATGGAAGATCGAGGAGCAGTATCGCGCCAAGGGCAAGAACAAGGACGAGGTGCCGGTCAACGAGTTCCGCAGGGAATGCCGCGACTTCGCCCAGCATTGGATCAAGGTGCAGGGCGACGAGTTCCAGCGCCTCGGCGTCATCGGCGACTTCCACAATCCCTACACGACCATGGCCTACCATGCCGAGGCGCGCATCGCCGGCGAGTTGTTGAAGTTCGCCATGTCGGGCCAGCTCTATCGCGGTTCCAAGCCTGTGATGTGGAGCGTGGTCGAGCGTACCGCGCTCGCCGAGGCCGAGGTCGAATATCAGGACTACGAGAGCGACACGATCTGGGTGAAATTCCCGGTCGCGAGCCTTGCCCGGCCGGTGGACGGCGGCGAGGGCGGGCAGCAGGCGGCATTGTCCGAGGCCTCGCTCGACCTGCTCGAAGCCCATGTCGTCATCTGGACGACGACGCCCTGGACACTGCCCGGCAACCGCGCCGTCAGCTATTCGCCGCGCGTCGCCTATGGCCTCTATGAGGTGACCGCGGCCGAGAACGCTTTCGGTCCGCAGCCCGGCGAGAAGCTGATCTTCGCCGACGCGCTGGCCGAGGATGCCGCGGCCAAGGCCAAGGTCACCTTGAACCGCCTTCACAGCGTTTTGGCCGAACAGCTTGCAAGCCTTACGCTTTCGCATCCGTTCAGGGGGCTTGTCGACGGCTATCAGTTCCCCGTGCCGATGATCGCGGGCGAGCACGTAACCGACGATGCCGGCACCGGCTTCGTGCACACGGCGCCGAGCCACGGTCGCGAGGACTTCGACGCCTGGATGGACGCGGTGGCCGAATTGCTGAAGCGCGGTGTCGACACCGCTATTCCGTTCCCCGTCGACGATGCCGGCTTCTTCACCAAGGATGCGCCGGGCTTCGGCCCGGACCGCGAGGGTGGTGCCGCGCGCGTCATCGACGACAATGGCAAGAAGGGCAATGCCAACCAGGCGGTGATCGAGGAGCTGATCAAGCGCAACGCATTGTTCGCGCGCGGTCGCCTCAAGCACAGCTACCCGCATTCCTGGCGTTCGAAGAAGCCGATCATCTTCCGCAACACGCCGCAATGGTTCGTCTATATGGACAAGGACCTCGGCGACGGCACGACGCTGCGCAGTCGCGCGCTTAAGGCGATCGACGACACCCGCTTCGTGCCGGGGGCGGGCCAGAACCGCATCCGCGCCATGATCGAGGAACGCCCCGACTGGGTGCTGTCGCGCCAGCGCGCCTGGGGCGTGCCGATCGCCGTCTTCGCCGATGTCGACGGCAATGTGCTGAGGGACGAGGCAGTCAACCAGCGCATCATGGACGCCTTCGAGAAGGAAGGCGCCGACGCCTGGTTCGCCGAGGGCGCCAAGGAGCGCTTCCTCGGCAACCACGATGCGTCCAAATGGCACCAGGTGATGGACATCCTCGACGTCTGGTTCGATTCCGGCTCGACGCATGTCTTCACGCTGGAGGACCGTCCGGACCTCAAATGGCCGGCCGACGTCTATCTGGAGGGCTCCGACCAGCATCGCGGCTGGTTCCACTCCTCGCTGCTCGAAAGCTGCGGCACCAGGGGCAGGGCGCCCTACGACACGGTCATCACCCATGGCTTCACCATGGACGAGGAAGGCCGCAAGATGTCGAAGTCGCTCGGCAACACCGTCGTGCCGCAGGACGTGATCAAACAGTCGGGCGCCGATATCCTCAGGCTCTGGGTGGTGACGACCGACTATTGGGAAGACCAGCGGCTCGGCAAGAACGTGCTGCAGACCAATATCGATGCCTACCGCAAGCTCCGCAACACCATCCGCTGGATGCTGGGCACGCTCGCTCATGACGATGGCGAGGACGTCCCGCTGGACAAGATGCCGGAACTGGAGCGGCTGATGCTGCATCGGCTGTCCGAGCTCGACGAGGTGGTGCGCCAGGGTTATGACGCCTTCGAGTTCAAGCGCATCACCCGCGCGCTGCTCGACTTCATGGTGGTCGAGCTTTCGGCCTTCTACTTCGACATCCGCAAGGACGCGCTCTACTGCGACGCGCCCTCCAGCCTGCGCCGCAAGGCGGCTGTGCAGGTCGTGCGCCACCTCTTCGAATGCCTGGTGAAGTGGCTGTCGCCGATGCTGCCCTTCACCATGGAGGAGGCCTGGCTCGACCGTCACCCGGATGCCGTCTCGGTGCATCTCGACCAGTTCCCGGAGATCCCGGAAAACTGGAGGAACGAGGCGCTGGCCGAGAAATGGCGCAAGGTTCGGCAGGTGCGCCGCGTCGTCACCGGCGCGCTTGAGATCGCGCGCGCCGAGAAGCTGATCGGTTCCTCGCTGGAGGCCGTTCCGGTAGTCACCATCGACGATGCCGCGCTGGAAGCGGCGATCGCCGATGTCGACATGGCCGAGATGGCGATCACCAGCGACCTGGTCATCAGGCATGGCAAGGCGCCTGAGGGGGCTTTCACCCTCGACGACGTCAAGGGCGTCGCCGTGGTTGTGGAAAAGGCCGAGGACCGCGGTCTGGTCAAATGCGCGCGTTCCTGGCGCTATACGGCCGATGTCGGGCAGGACCCGGAATTCCCGGACGTTTCGGCCCGCGACGCTGCGGTGCTGCATGAACTGAAGGCGCTTGGGCGTTTATAAGTGCATGTCGCCCAAAAGTGCATGGCGGTTTTTGGATAACGGCATGCACTCATCAAATAAGTGCAAAAGTGCCACGCCGGGCGGCGCAAATCCGCCCGCGCGTTGCCCTTAATAAGTGGTTGAGGTAAACACGCGACACTCCGGCAGACAAATTGTCGCCGGATTTCCATCGCAAGTGCGGGGAAGAAGGGGACCGCGCCCCTGTGGCCGGTGGCGACCGAAAGGCTGTTAGAGTGGGACTTTTTGGCATGACCGAAAGAACGTTCGCGCGCGCCGCGCTGCTGGCGCCGCTTGTGGTGTCGGCCATCGCCATGTCCGGCTGCGTCAGCTCGCCCACCTACGGAACCGACAAGACTGCTGCTGCGCAGCTCTTCGACGACGTTTCAGGCGCTGCCGCGATCACGCCGAAGCATCGCGACCCGATCGATTACAAGCCGCGTCCCGATCTGGTGAAGCCGGCGCCGGGGCAGAAGGAAAACCTGCCGGCGCCGCAGGAGAGCATCCAGACGGCGAGCGCCGACTGGCCCGAATCGCCCGAGGCCCGCCGCGCCCGCATCCGCGCCGACGCGACCGCCCATCAGAACGATCCGAACTATCAGCCCGAGGCTGTCGAGGACGTGCAGACCGATCCGGTGGCGGTGAAGAAGGCGATGGCCGATTCTGCTTCCAGCCATCCGCCGCGCTGGTCGCCGGACGATTCCAGCGCTGCCCGTTCCGCCGAGATCCAGCGTCGTCTGGCCGAGGGCAAGCAGGGCAATCCCAATGTCCGCAAATATCTGAGCGAGCCGCCGCTTGCCTATCGTCAGGCCGCCGACACCGCGCCGCAGAACCAGCTCGGCGAGGACGAATACAAGAAGGAGCGCCGCCTCAAGGCGCAGGCGGAAGGCAAGAAGAGCGGCGGCTGGTTCGACTGGCTGGGCCTGTAAGCGCCGCAGTCATCCGAGCCGCAACTCTATATTTCCCGCTTCTCGCGGAAAAAATCCTTGAGGATGAGGGCCGCTTCGCTTTCGCCTAGCCCCGAATAGATGTCCGGCGTGTGGTGGCAGGTGGGCGAGGCGAAGAAGCGCACGCCGTTGACCACCGCGCCGCCTTTCTCGTCGGCGGCGCCGAAATAAAGCCGCCGCAGCCTGGCGAAAGAGATGGCGCCGGCGCACATGGCGCAGGGCTCCAGCGTCACATAGAGGTCGTGGCCGGTAAGCCGCTCGCTGGAGAGTTTCCGGCAGGCTTCGCGGATCGCCAGCATCTCGGCATGGGCGGTGGGGTCGGCGAGCTCGCGCGTACGGTTGCCGGCCTTGGCCACCACCGTGCTGCCGTTCGCAATCACCGCGCCGACCGGCACTTCGCCGCGGCTTGCGGCCGCCTCGGCTTCCTGGAGCGCCAAAGCCATGAAATCCGGCCGCTTCACGCGGTTTCCATTCCGATTACTCCTCGCCACCCGATGGTGATCCTGTTATCTAGCGCGTGACCCTGAAAACCGGAATCGGTTTTTGTCGCGCTGCTTTACGCGCAAAATCAAGATGACACTGCCTGCGTTGCGCGTCCGAACGGGCGTGTGCGCTGTAGCAGCCCAAGACGAGCAAGATCCATATGGACGACGATAAGAAATCATCACGACCAAAGGGGCCGCGCAAAGGCGGATCGAAACCGACGCCGCGCGGCGACAAGCCATTCCGCAAGGGGCCGCGTTCCGAGGGCAAGCCCTTCGAGAAGCGCGACGGCGCGCGCAAACCTTATACGCCGCGCGGCGACCGGCCGATGGCCGCCGATGGCGAGAGGCCGCAGTTCAAGCGGGCCTACAAGCCGCGCGAAGCGGGCGAGGGTACGGAACGCGGCGAGAGGCCGTTCCGCAAGGGGCCGCGCCCCGAGGGCAAGCCGTTCGAGAAGCGCGATGGCGCGCGCAAACCTTATACGCCGCGCGGCGACAGGCCGGTGGCCGCCGATGGCGAGCGCCGTGATTTCAAGCGCAGCTATAAGCCGCGTGAGGCGGGTGAGGGTGGGGAGCGTGGCGAAAGGCCGTTCCGCAAAGGCCCGCCGCGCGAGGGCAAGCCCTTCGAGAAGCGAGAAGGCCGCAAACCCTACACGCCGCGTGGCGACCGGCCGATGGCGGCCGAAGGCGAGCGTGGCGAACGGCGGTTCGACCGTCCCAAGCGCGATTTCAGCGATCGCCCGTCACGCGACTTCGCCGGCGGACGGCCTCAGGGAAAACCGGGCGGCTTCAAGCCGCGTCCGCGTCCCTCGGAAGCTGCTCCGGAGGCCGGCGAGCGCATCGCCAAGCGGCTGGCGCGCGCCGGCATTGCCTCGCGCCGGGACGCCGAGGAACTGATTGCCGCCGGCCGCGTCAAGGTCAACGGCAAGGTGCTCGACTCGCCGGCCTTCAATGTCATGCCCGACGACGTCATCCATCTCGACGGCACCGAAATCCCGCCGATCGAGCGCACGCGGCTGTTCCTGTTCCACAAGCCGGCGGGCGTGGTCACCACCAACCGCGACCCGGAAGGCCGCAAGACCGTCTTCGACGTGCTGCCGGCCGACCTGCCGCGGCTGATGACCGTCGGCCGCCTCGACATCAACACGGAAGGCTTGCTGCTGCTCACCAACGACGGTGGGCTGTCTCGAGTGCTCGAATTGCCGGCCACCGGCTGGCTGAGACGCTACCGCGTCCGCGTCCACGGCAAGGTCGAGGAGAGCGCGCTTGCGGGTTTGCGTGAAGGTATCGCCGTCGACGGCGTCTTCTACGGTTCGGTCGAAGCCTCGCTCGACCGCGAGCAGGGCAGCAACGCCTGGCTGACGATCGGCCTGCGTGAAGGCAAGAACCGCGAGGTGAAGAACATTCTCGGCGCGCTGGGTCTCGGGGTGACGCGGCTGATCCGCATCTCCTACGGTCCGTTCCAACTCGAGGATCTGCCCGAGGGCCATGTGCTTGAGATCAAGGGCCGTGTGTTGCGCGACCAGCTTGGCGAGCGGCTGGTCGAGGAGTCCGGCGCCAATTTCGATGCCGAGATCCAAAAACCTTTCTCCAACAAGCCGGTGCGGCGGAGCGAGCCGCGCCGCGATGAGGCCGAGCGGCCGAAATTCTCGCGCGAAGGCGACCGCCGTCCGATCGGCGAGGGCGGGCTGATCAAGGCCCGCAAGCGCCGCGAAGGCAGCCGCGACGAGGCGCTGGGCAAGCTCTCGACCAAGCCGGACAGGGCCTTCGGCCAGCGCGGCCAGAAGTCCGGCTTCGGCAAGTCCGAACGCGGCGGCTTCGGCGGCAAGCCGGGCGGCAACAAGCGCGAGCCACGGCCGATAGAGCCGCCCGGCCAGCGCAAGGCCAATGTCTGGATGGCGCCGGGCGCCCGGCCGATCGGCAAGGGCAGGGCGGAGGCCGACGCCGCCAAGGCCGCGGAGGCGAAGGCGCGCAAGGCATCGTTCAAGCCCGGCGGCAAGGGCAAGCCGTTCGGCAAGCCAAGGGGCGATCGACCCGAGGGAAGCAGTGGGGGAAGCGGTGGCGACAGGCCACGGGGTCCGAAGGGTCCGAGGGGTGGCAATGCGGATCGTCGGCGGTGAGTTTCGCGGGCGTCCTCTGGCGACGCCCCGCTCGAATGCCATCCGCCCGACCACCGACCGCACCCGCGAGGCGGTGTTCAATGTGCTGGCGCATCGTTATGCCGAAAAGCTCGACGGCGGCCGCGTGCTCGATCTCTTCGCCGGCACCGGCGCGCTCGGGCTGGAGGCCCTGTCGCGCGGCGCCTCCTACTGTGTCTTCATCGAGGAATCCGCGGAAGGACGCGGCCTGATCCGCGACAATGTCGAGTCCTTCGGGCTTACCGGCCGGACCAAAATCTTCCGCCGCGACGCCACGCATCTCGGCGAGGCCGGCACACTTTCGCCCTTCAGCCTGGTCTTCGCCGACCCGCCCTACGGCAAGGGCCTCAGCGAGCGCGCGCTGCGCTCGGCAAAAGCCGGCGGCTGGCTTCTGCCCGGCGCGCTCTGTGTGGTCGAGGAAGCGGCCTCCGCGCCGTTCGAGCCGGGCGCCGGCTTTTCCGTGGTGGATGAGCGCGGCTACGGCGATACGGTCATTCGGTTTGTCGAGGTAGAGTGAGCGAGGCTCCCCCTTCTCCCACGAGGGGAGAAGGAAGACGCCTCGAAAATGCCGAACAATTCACTTTGCCTCGCCTTAGAGCGTGTCTATCGTCGCGCTCTCAGAACCGGAGAACTTGATGGCATTGACGGGAAAACGGCTGCGCGCAGCACTGCTTGCCGGCGCGCTGGCGCTCGTACCGCAGGCTCCGGCGCGGGCTGCTGACGAAGCCGAGGTCAAGGACTTCCTGCTCGACAACGGCATGGAAATGGTCGTCGTTCCCGACCATCGCGCGCCTATCGTCACCCATATGGTGTGGTACAAGATCGGCAGTGCCGACGAGCCGCCCGGCAAATCCGGCATCGCGCATTTCTTCGAGCATCTGATGTTCAAGGCGACGGCCAACCACGCGGCCGGCGAGTTCGACCGCGCCGTATCCGACATCGGCGGCTCGAACAACGCCTTCACCTCTTACGACTACACCGCCTTCCACGAGACGGTGCCGCCCTCGGCGCTCGAAGAGATGATGGGTTTCGAGGCCGACCGCATGCGCAACCTCATCCTCACCGACGATGTCATCAAGACCGAGCGCGACGTGATCCTGGAGGAGCGCCGTTCGCGCATCGACAGCAATCCGCAGGCGGTGCTCGACGAGGAGGTCGACGCGACGCTCTGGCAGAACCAGCCCTACCGTATTCCGGTGATCGGCTGGATGCAGGAGATGGAGCAGCTGAACCGCACCGACGCCAAGGCCTTCTATGACAGTTACTACCGGCCGAACAATGCCGTGCTGGTTGTGGCCGGCGACGTCGATCCAGATGCGGTCAAGGCGATGGCCGAACGGACCTACGGCAAGATCGCGCGCGGGCCGGATCTGCCGCCGCGCATCCGCCCCGTAGAGCCCGAGCAGAACACCAAGCGCACCGTGACGCTAACTGACGCGCGCGTCTCGGTGCCGAGCTTTTCCACGCAATGGGTGGTGCCGTCCTATCACACCGCCAAGCCCGGCGAGGCCGAGGCGCTCGACCTCCTGGCCGAGATCCTGGGCGGCGACAACCACAGCCGCCTCTACCAGCAGCTGGTGGTCAAGCAGGGCATCGCCTCCGAGGCCAGCGCCTATTTCCAGGGAACCATGCTCGATGACACCAACTTCACCGTCTATGGCTCGCCGCGCGGCGATGCCAAGCTTGCCGATGTCGAGGCCACGGTCGACGCCGAGATCGCCCGCATCGTCAAGGACGGCGTGACCGACGATGAATTGGAGCGAGCCAAGACCCGCTATGTCCGCTCGATGATCTTTGCCCGCGACAAGCAGGACGACATGGCCAATATGTACGGCTCGACGCTTGCCACCGGCGGCAATGTGAAGGATGTGCTGGAATGGCCGGACCGCATCCGCAAGGTCACCGCCGGAGAGATCAAGGCGGTGGCCGCCCGCTATCTCCTGCTCGACCATTCGACCACCGGCTATCTCTTGCCGCAGCAACAGGCGGGGAATTGACGATGAGACTGGTTCTTGGCCGTATGAGCACCTTTCCTTCTCCCCTTGTGGGAGAAGGTGGATCGGCGCGAAGCGCCGAGACGGATGAGGGGTGTTGGAAGGATCGCCAGCGTCTCACTTCGTCCAGCACCCCTCATCCGTCGCCTTCGGCGACACCTTCTCCCACAAGGGGAGAAGGGGGGCTCCACCGCGCCGTCGCCACCCTCTGCTTTGCTCTGTTCTTCCTGCTCTTGCCTGCGCTTGCCGCCCACGCGGAGATGAACATCCAGGAGGTGAAGTCGAAGAAGGGCATCACCGCCTGGCTGGTGGAAGACCATTCGATCCCGCTGGTTGCGGTCCGCTTCGTCTTCGACGGCGGCACCGCGCAGGATCCCGCCGGCAAGGAAGGCCTAGTCAACCTGATGACCGGACTGTTCGACGAGGGCGCCGGCGACCGCGACAGCGAGGCCTTCCAGCAGAAGCTCGACGATGCCGGCGCCGAGATGAGTTTTCAGGCGGCGCGCGACGGCACCTATGGCTCGATGCGCATGCTGTCCGACCAGAAGGACGAGGCTTTCGGCCTGCTGAAGCTGGCGGTGAACAGCCCGCGCTTCGATCAGGCGCCGCTCGACCGCATTCGCGCCCAGGTGCTTTCCGGCATCCTTGCCAATGAGCGCGATCCCGACACGATCGCCCAGCAGCGCTGGCTGCGCGCGATCTATGGCGGGCATCCCTATGCGCGGCCGGACCAAGGCACCAAGGCGAGCCTCGCCACCATCACTGCCGACGACCTCAGGGCCTTCCACAAGGCGAATTTCGCCCGCGGCGGCCTGCATGTGGCGGTGGTGGGCGATATCGACGCCGCCGCGCTGAGCGGCAGGCTGGACGAGGTGTTCGGTGACCTGCCGGACAAACAGACGCTCGCCCCGGTTGCCGACATCGCACCCAAGCTCGGCCAGCAGCTCGAAGTGAATTACGACTTGCCGCAGACCTCGCTACAGCTTGCCTGGCCTGGCGTGAAACGGAACGATCCCGATTTCTACGCCGCCGTGCTGATGAACGAGATCCTCGGCGGCTCGACCTTCACGTCGCGGCTCTACGAGGAGGTGCGCGAAAAGCGCGGCCTTGCCTACGGCGTCAGCTCCGATCTCGTCGATCACGAGCATTCCAACGCGCTGCTGGTCACGACCGCGACGCGATCCGACCGCGCCGCCGAGACGCTGTCGCTCGTGCGCCAGGTGGTGAAGGAGATGGCCGAGAAGGGGCCGACCGAGGAAGAGCTCGCGGCGACCAAGAAATACATGATCGGCGCCTACGCCATCAACAACCTGGACTCCTCCAGTTCCATTGCCTCGACGCTGGTCGAGCTGCAGCTCGACAATCTCGGCATCGACTATATCAAGCGCCGCGCCGCGCTGATCGACGCGGTGACGCTTGCCGACGTCAAGGCGGCGGCGAGGAAGCTCCTGTCGGCCGACCCGGCGGTGATGGTGGTCGGTCCGCCGCTGGTGCAGGTGGCGGGGAGCGGCAAAGGATGAGCCCGACCTTCGCGGTTGCCTTCGGCGGCGGCGGCGCGCGGGGACTTGCGCATATCCATGCCATCGAGGCGCTGGACGAGCTCGGCATCAAGCCGGTGGCGATCGCCGGCTCGTCGATCGGCGCCATCATGGGCGCCGGCATGGCCGCCGGCATGCGAGGGGCGGAGATCCACGACTATAGCCGCGCGATCCTCGGCAGCCGCGCCGAGGTGGCCGCGCGCATGTGGCGCTCGCGTCCAGGCACGATCGCCGAGGCCATGCAGGGCGGCATCCGCGTCGGCCAGTTCAATGTCGAGCGCATCCTGAAGGCCTTCCTGCCCGAGGCCATCCCCGCGACCTTCGAGGAGCTGAAGATTCCGCTCAAGGTGACGGCGACCGACTATTTCGGCCACAAGCTCGCGGTCTTCGCCGAGGGCGACCTGCAATCGGCATTGGCGGCTTCGGCCGCCATTCCGGCGGTGTTTCGCCCGGTGACGCGTGACGGCCGCGTGCTGATCGACGGCGGCATCTACAACCCCGTGCCCTTCGACCTGATCGAGAAGGATGCCGACATCGTCATCGCCATCGACGTGGTCGGGGCGCCGAGCGACGTCGAGCGCAAGCACCCGACGACCGTCGACCTGATGTATGGCGCCACGCAGCTGATGATGCAGTCGATCATCGCCAACAAGCTGAGGCAGCACCCGCCGGACATCCTCATCCGCCCGGCCGTCTCGAAATACCGCGTGCTCGATTTCCTGAAGATCGAGACGCTGATGGCCGACACGGTTGAGATCAAGGACGAACTGAAGCGCGCCGTCGAGAAAGCGGTTGCCGAGCGTGGCAAGCGCCGGGAAAACGCGGTGTGAGAAGGTGTTCCACCCTCCTTCGGCTAGCGCACGGTGACAAAGGTCTGACGACAGAGGTCCGATAGAGAGTTTGCAAAGGTCCCAGAACAAGTTGGGCCTATGAACGTGCGAAGTATTCGTGATCCAGCCTGGCCGCTCGTTCACGCGTAAGTGTATGTCTTGTCATTAACTCTTCATACTATTGCCGGTTGACGCACACGCATCGGTAGAGTTAATAATGTGCTAATATACGAGTAGCGAGAACAGTCTCCCGACCGGCAACAACGAGTCACGGCGCTACTGGGGCAGGGGAAACGCAGCGCGGCATTTCAGCCGCTTTCGCCATCACCATCGAGCCGTCAGCCGTCGTGAGCCGCCATGTGCCTGCTTGCTCGCCCGGCCGGAGCCCGTTGGTTGCGGCTTGCGGACGCTATGCAATCCTCCTCTTCCACGGAATTGGGCGCCGAACTCAGCGCCTTTGGCATGGGGTAGTCAGCCGCCTTGCGCGGCCAATAACGCCAAAGACGGCGGCTGACGGATTGTGAAAAGGCAAGTCGTGACCGCGGGATTCTGTAAGGCGTCGCTCGGGTTGATGGGCTCAGCGTTTGGTTCGGCGCAGATGAAGGTCAGGCTTTTCGGCCTGATCCTCGTCGCATGCGTCGCCGTTTTCTTCCTCTTCGGCTCCGGCCGGCATGCATCGACGGGCTCGACGCTCGTCGCGGTGGCCATGGCGGGTTTCGGTAGCCTGGCCATGTTTCGCGCTCGCGGCGACGCGGCGCAAAACACCGCGGCCCACGTACCCAGTCAGACCGTGGCGCGCGGCAAGCCGTCGGCGAGACCGAGCGGGCGGCGGCCGGCCGGCCCCGCCCGCTCCGAGCTTGCCGCAGCCCTTGCCAGTTGCCGGTCTGCCTTCTTTGCGGTCGGGTTGTTCAGCGGCATGCTCAACGTGCTGATGCTTGCAGGCTCGCTCTACATGCTCGAGGTTTATGATCGCGTGCTGCCGAGCCGCAGCCTGCCGACGCTCGTCGGTATCTCGATATTGCTCATCATCCTCTATTGCGGGCAGGGCTTTCTCGATTTCGTGCGCGCGCGGGTGCTGGTGCGGATCGGCGGCGCCCTCGACGAGGCGCTTGGTCACCGCGTCTATACGTCAATGCTGAGATTGCCGCTAAAGGCCGGGCGCGAGAGCGACAGCCTGCAGCCGATGCGTGATCTCGACAGCGTGCGCGGCTTCCTGTCCGGCATGGGGCCGACGGCGCTTTTCGACCTGCCATGGATGCCGCTCTATCTGATCATCATCTTCATGTTCCACTGGTTGCTTGGTGTGACGGCGCTGATCGGGGCGATGGTGCTGGTCGTGCTGACCGTGCTTGCCGAGCGGCTGACGCGAAAACCGGTATCGTCCGCAACTTTGAGCGGGAACCGGCGCAGCGGGTTGATCACAGCCGGCAGTCGCAATGCGGAAGTCGTTGCCGCCATGGGCATGGCTGGCGGGCTCGCCGTACGCTGGGAAGATGCCAACCACGATTACATTGCCGACCAGCGCAAGGTGAGCGACGTTGCCGGCAGCTTCGGCGCGGTTTCGAAAATACTGCGCATGCTGCTGCAGTCATCCATGCTCGGCATCGGCGCCTGGCTGGTCATCGAGGAGCAGGCGACGGCTGGCGTCATCATCGCCGCTTCCATCCTCAGCGGCCGCGCGCTGGCACCGGTTGATCTCGCGATCGCCAACTGGAAAGGTTTCGTGAGCGCGCGCCAGGGCTGGCAACGGTTGAGCAGAGTGCTTGCGGCCATGCCCGCCGAGGCCGAACCCATGCTGCTGCCGGCGCCAAGCGCCAGTGTCGTGATGCACAATGCCGCCATCGCGGCTCCTGGGTTGCAGCGGCTTTTGGTCCAGGATGCCAGCTTCGCCATCGAGGCCGGTCACGGGCTTGGCATCATTGGACCGAGCGGCTCGGGAAAGTCCACCCTGGTGCGCGCTCTCGTCGGAGCCTGGCAGCCTGCAAGCGGTCGCGTCAAGCTTGATGGCGCCGATCTCGACCAGTGGTCGGCACATGAATGCGGGCGTCATATCGGCTACCTGCCGCAGGACGTGGAGCTGTTTGCCGGCACCGTCGCCGAAAACATCTCCCGCTTCGAGCCCGAGGCCGACTCGGCCGCAATCATCGCCGCGGCCAAGGCGGCTGGCGCGCACGAACTGATCGTGGGCTTCCGCCAGGGCTATGAGACCGAGATCGGCGAGCATGGCGAGGCCCTTTCGGCAGGTCAGCGCCAGCGCATTGCTCTGGCCCGCGCGCTCTATCGCGATCCGTTCCTCGTGGTGCTCGACGAGCCGAATTCCAACCTCGACATGGATGGCGAGCAGGCGTTGATCCGGGCGATGCTTGGCGTTCGCGAGCGTGGCGGCGTGGTTGTGATCGTCGCTCATCGTCCGAACGTGCTGACGGCTGTCGATTTCGTCTTGGCGATGAACCAGGGGCGCATCCACGACTTTGGACCGAAGGACGAGGTTTTCGCCAAGATGTTCCCGACGCTGCGGCCGGTCCCGTCAGCCAATCCACCGCTAAGGGTGGCAGCGGAAGGCACCTCGCACGCTGTCGCGGGTGGAACCGAGGGGGTGAACTAGCATGGCTGCGTTGGGCACATCCCATACGTCAATCCGTTTCTACATACGGCTTGGGCTCGGAGCCGTGCTCCTGCTTGCCGGAGGCGTCGGCGGCTGGGCTTCGGTCACCGAGATCGCCGGCGCGGTCATCGCTCCCGGCACCCTGGTGGTCGATTCCCACGTCAAGAATGTGCAGCACTCGACCGGCGGCGTCATTGCCGAGATCGATGCCCGCGACGGCGACCGCGTGAAGGCCGGCGACCTTTTGCTGCGTCTCGACCGCACAGTGCCGGCCGCCAATCTTGCGGTGGTGAGCAAGGCGCTCGACCAGCTCGCTGCGCGCAAGGCGCGGCTCGATGCCGAGCGCCGGGGCGCCGACAGCATCGCGTTTCCCCAAAATCTCCTCGATCGTTCCGCCGACCCCGATGTCGCCGAGGCGATCTCCGGCGAGAAACAGCATTTCGAGACACGGCGCACCTCCCGCGCCGGCCAGAAGAGCCAGCTCGAGGAGCGCATCGCCCAACTTGAGAAGGAGATCGCCGGCGACGTCGCACAAGCGGAGGCCAAGAGCAAGGAAATCGAGCTGGAGCAAAAGGAGCTCGCCTCGGTGCGCGCGCTCTGGACCAAGAAGCTGATCTCCATAGATCGCCTGACCCAGACCGAGCGCGAGGCCACGCGCCTCGACGGCGAACGCGGCCAGCTCGTTGCGGCGCAGGCACAGGCTGAGGGGAAGATCGCCGAAACCAAGCTGCAGATCATCCAGATCGACCTCGACCTCAGCACCGAGGTGAACAGTGACCTGCGCGACGTCGACGGCAAGGTGGGCGAACTTTTGGAGCGCAAGGTCGCCGCCGAGGACCAGTTGAAGCGGGTCGACATTCGCGCACCGCAGGACGGCGTCGTGCAGCAGTCGCTCGCCTACACGATAGGCGGCGTGATCACGCCGGGCCAGACGATCATGCAGGTTGTGCCGGACAATGACAGCCTTGCGGTGGAGGCCAAGATCGCGCCCAGCGACATCGACCAGTTATGGGTCGGCCAGTCGGCATCACTGCGCTTTTCGGCATTCAACCAGCGCACGACGCCGCAAATCGATGGCGTGGTCGAGAGAACCTCGCCCGACATCACCACCGATCAGCGCACCGGCGTCAGCTATTACACCGTGCGCATCAAGACGACCGCCGCGGAGGTCGCTCGCCTCGGCGAGGTCAAGCTGGTGCCCGGCATGCCGGTGGAATCCTTCATCAAGACCGAAGACCGTTCGGTGATGTCCTACCTGGTGAAGCCATTGCAGGACCAGATCACCCGAGCCTTCAGACAGTGAGCCCGCCTCGGGCGGAAAAAGCGAAAACAGCAGATACGAAAAGTAACCGCATTCAAAGTTAAGGGGAAATGTCATGGCCGACATCACGGACAACCTGACGGGTGATCCGCTCGCGACGACTGATTCCACGACAACCGGAAGCACCGATCCCGTGCCGCCGCCTGCGATTTCGCTCGACCATGCGGATGCGGACTACGCACCCGGTGAGACGGTGGGAATCACGACCACCAATGTCTCGGATGGCGGCACGTTCACGTTCGAGGTTGCCCACCTCAGCGCCGGCGCTGACGGGGTCCTCGGCACTGCCGACGACGTGCTGGCCTACGATCTCACCGGCACCGGCACGCCCTGGACCGTCACCGACGGTGGCGCCGGCGATCTGGACGGTGTTGTCAACGGCTCGATCCAAACCTCTTGGTATGTCAATGCCGATGCGGCGAACCAGGCATTCGTGCTCACCGCGACCGATGTGGCGACCGGCGCCTCGGCAACGGCAGACTTCACCGATGCGCCGAAGCCGCCGCCGCCGCCGAATCCGCCGACCTACGATCTGACCTTTGCAAACACCGTAACGATCAACGGCGCCATCTTTTCGTCCTCGGATGTCGTCACCGGCGCGGGAACGGGCCTGCTCGATCCTTTCGTCCGAATTTCGACCACGGGCAACAACACGTCGGAACAGGGGTACAACACCGACGCCAACACTGTCGTGCTCGATGATACCACCAAGGGCGGCAGTCAGTATGTCCACTCAGTGAACATTGCCGATATTCCGATTCAATTCATAAATGGTGTCGGCTATTATCGATTTGATCTCGACATCAATGAGTCCAACACTGCCGCTGAACAAAACCTTTCCCTGGATTCGCTGCAGATCTGGCAGGCCAGTGCCGGTGATTTGAGTAATTACACGCCCGGAGCAACTCCGGCTCAAGGCACGGGCGGCTTCCCGGCGGCGGACGGCGCTTCGCTGATCTACAACATGGATGCCGGCGGCGACAAGTTCGTCGGATTGAACGGCGAGCTCCAGCCGGGCAGCGGCAACACCACCGATATGTCGTTGCTGGTTCCCGTCAGTTCCTTCGATCCGACCAAACCCTACATCTATCTCTATTCCGGGTTCGGCTACCAGACCGGCGCCTATCAAGGCCCTACCGAATCGACGCCGAGCACCTGGACGGCTGATTCCGGCTTTGAGGAATGGAATCGCCAGATCGGCCAGGTCATTGACGGCCATAAATTCAATGACCTGAACGCCGACCACGTTTGGGAAGCGGGGGAGCCGGCTCTCAGCGGCTGGACCATCTATATCGACGCCAACAACAACAATCAGCTGGATGCGGGCGAGCCGTTTACGGTCACCGACGCAAACGGGTACTATAAATTCACGGTCACGCCCGGCACCTACACGATCCGCGAGGTGCAGAAAGCGGGATGGTCGCAGGATGCGCCAAACAACGCACAGGGCGAGTTCACCGTCACTGTGGCGGCCGGCCAGGACAGCCACAACAACGACTTCGGAAATTTTCAGACCGGCTCGATCTCGGGCCATAAATATGTCGACGCCGACGGCAATCTCGCGACGACCGGTGACGAAAGCGCGGTGAGCGGCTGGACGATCACGCTCTACAATGACGCCAACCACAACAACATTGCCGACGCTGGCGAGCAGGTGGCGCAGACGACCACCGACGGCAGCGGCTTCTACCAATTCACCGGGTTGCTGCCTGGCGATTATCTGATCAAGGAAGAGGATCGGTCCGGCTGGACGCATCTGAGCGCAGCGCAGATCAACCAGAACAGCCTCGCCTCCGGCCAGAACCTGACCAACCAGGATTTTGTCAACTTCGAGAAGTTCGACATCTCCGGCACCAAGTACACCGACGCCAATGGCGACGGCAGCACGGCGGGCGACACGGGCCTTGACGGCGTGACGATCTTCATCGACGCCAACGGCAACAAGACGCTGGACGCCGGCGAGCTGTCGACGGTCACGCATGACGGCGGTCAGTGGTCGTTCACCGGCCTCGACTACACCTATGCCGGCGACACGGTCTACGAGCAGCTGCCGAACGGTTATGTGCAGACCCTTGGCCAGGCCGGCTACGAGATCGTCGGCACCTCCGGCCACGACCAGACCGGCCTCGACTTCGCCAACTTCGAGAAGTTCGACATCTCCGGCACCAAGTACACCGACGCCAATGGCGACGGCAGCACGGCGGGCGACACGGGCCTCGACGGCGTGACGATCTTCATCGACGCCAACGGCAACAAGACGCTGGATGCCGGCGAGCTGTCGACGGTCACGCATGACGGCGGCCAGTGGTCGTTCACCGGCCTCGACTACACCTATGCCGGCGACACGGTCTACGAGCAGCTGCCGAACGGTTATGTGCAGACCCTTGGCCAGGCCGGCTACGAGATCGTCGGCACCTCCGGCCACGACCAGACCGGCCTCGACTTCGCCAACTTCGAGAAGTTCGACATCTCCGGCACCAAGTACACCGACGCCAATGGCGACGGCAGCACGGCGGGCGACACGGGCCTCGACGGCGTGACGATCTTCATCGACGCCAACGGCAACAAGACGCTGGATGCCGGCGAGCTGTCGACGGTCACGCATGACGGCGGCCAGTGGTCGTTCACCGGCCTCGACTACACCTATGCCGGCGACACGGTCTACGAGCAGCTGCCGAACGGTTATGTGCAGACCCTTGGCCAGGCCGGCTACGAGATCGTCGGCACCTCCGGCCATGATCAGACCGGCCTCGACTTCGCCAACTTCGTGCCGGGCTCCATCCATGGCTTCAAGTTCAATGACTTGGACGCCAACGGCAAATACGATGGAAGTGATACCCCGATGGCGGGCATCACCATCGAGCTGAAGGGCGATGTGGACGGCAACGGCACGATCGATACTGTCGACGTCGTGACCGATGCAAACGGCTACTTCTCGTTCGGCAACCTCCATCCGGGTACCTACACAATCTCCGAGCTGTTCACGGATGGAACGACTTGGGCTGCGACCGTCGATCACAACAACGACGGCGTCGGCGACGCCACCACGACGGTAACCGTGCTCAGCGGACAGGAACTCGTCGCGGTCAGCGGTGAGGAAGGGCAGCTCGACTCGCTGCATACGGAAGTCAATGTCGGCGACGCTCTGACCTTCGGCAACCACAAGCTTGGCGCCCTCGGGCTCACCCCCGGCTTCTGGTACAATCATGAATATGTGTGGGACGCTCCGATCCTCGGTTCCGACACCAGCAACGGCGGCGTGGACGGCAACGGCGTCTCTCTCGCTTCCAAGCTCGCCGCTGCCGGCACGATCTCGGCCCCGGACATTGCCAACAATCTACCCGGCAATCTCGACGTCGATAAGGATGGCCACAAGGATCTGCTGTTCACGGATGCCAGCGGCAAGTCCCTGGTCATCGAATGGGACGATGCCCGCGAGATCGTCGGCGGGGCCAATGGCACCGGCGGCGACAAGCTTGGCGACTTCGTTCGCTATGCGATCACCACGCTGCTCAACGAGGCCGGTGTTCCGAACTTCAACGCTCCGGACGGCATGATTGCCAACATCGCCGACTGGCTGATCGCAAACGGCGGGGTGACGCACAACAAGGACACCAATGGTGACGGCCAGATAACCTCTGCCGATGCCTATATCCTCGACTACAACAATGCCACGGAACCGGGCAAAGACGGCTTCGCCAAGACAGTCAAGGCAAACAGCGCCGCTTGGCAGAACACCGTTGGCGGAGTGCCCTCCGGCAGCCAAATCTTTGCCGATATGAACGCCACCACCGATGGGGCCACCGGCAACAACATGATGCTGTCGCTGAACCAGTCGCACGTTTTCACTGTCCAGGACGAGGGCGATCACTTTGGCATTGTCGCGTCTGCTCTGAATTATTCGGGCAGCTACTTGCAGCTCCACGTCTAAGGAGCTGCGCGCAAATCTCGTCCAAGCACCGATCGAGGGCGAACCGACCTCGCCCTCGATCATTCGGGCCGTGCGGGTGCGATCAACCCCGGTCGTGCCCTATCAATTCAAGGAAGAGCAGAGAAGGCCGATATGAACCAGCGTGCTGAAAAGATCATCGACCGGCCCGACGCACCGGAGATTTTTTGCGATGGCGCCCTTGCCATAAGTTTTCGCCAGGACGTGCTGCGCCTCACGCTTTATTCGGAACGCGTCGATACCGAAGACCGCGCGAACCTCAATCGCGTTGTCGTCGGGCAACTGGCGATGCCGTCGTCGGGTTTCGTCGATCTCTATAATCAGATGACCGCTGTCATGGCGCGACTGACGCAGAAAGGCAAAGTGCGTCAGCGCGAACAGCCCCTGCAACAGCCGTCCTAGAACAAACAGATTGCGCGGATGCTGGGTTCACCAACCGGCATCGAGCTCTAACTATTTGTTTTTACGCAATTCCGGACGGAAAACCGTTCCACACTTTTCCTGGAATTGCTCCAGCCCGGTGATGCCGGGCCGTTAGACTATAGGCGGCTAAGGTTTCGCGACCGGCCCATACTCCAGCGCCACCACGCCATTGCTGAACGGCACGGCTGAGATCAGCTCCAGCGCAAGCGGCTTATCGGCCGGGAACAGCGGCTTACCCTGGCCGACGGCGCCGGGATAGCTGAGCAGCCTGAGGCGGTCGACGAGGCCGTGGCTGAGAAGCTGCCTGGCGATGCTGAGGCTGCCATGCACATAGATGTTGCCGCCGCTTCCTTGCTTCAGTTTGGCAACGGCGTCGGGCAGGGGGCCTCCGAGCAGCTCGGCCGGCTGCCATTCGAGCGCCTTCAGGCTCGTCGAGACGACATATTTCGGCAGCGCGTTGAAGCGGTCGGCAAAATCGCCGGTTTCCTTCGGCCATGAGCCGGCGAAGATCTCGTAGGTCGTGCGACCGAGAAGCATGGCGCCGCTGTCGGCAAGCTCGTCCTCCTTGAACTTGTTCATCTCGTCGTTCCAGGTCACGCCCGGCAGCTTTTCGACCTCGGCAATGCCGTCGACGCTGATGAACTCGGTGACGATGAGCTTTCTCATGATGCTTTCCTTCTTTCAGGCAGCCGCGGGCTGCCGTCATAGGACGCGCGACATCATGCCTTCCCGACAACAAAAAAAGCCCACCGGTGAGGCGGGCTTTTGCTTTGGCTGGAGGGCCCTTGCTTAGTTGAACTTGTACTTGGCGTCGATCCGCACGGTATGGAAGGACGGCGTCGAGGTGATGCTGCCGTCCGGCGCGCCGAGATCCGCCGAAAAGTCGTGCTTCTCGAACTGCGAATAGCGGTATTCGATGCCGACCGTCATCTTGTCCGACACCGCCGTTTCGAGGCCGCCGCCGACCGAGAAGCCGCTCGAGCCCCAATCGATGATATCGCCGATCGGGTCGGAGGCGTTGAGGTCGAAATGCTGCCAGCTGTAGCCGGCCAGCGCATAGGCCAGCGTCGCTTCGTTGACCTTCATGCCGACGCGGCCGAGCACGTCGAAGCCATAGTCGGTGTCGAGGTTGATCTGGCCGCCGCCGAGATCGAGCTCCGAAGTCATGCCGGAGTAGCGCGCGTCGACCATGATGCCGGCCACCCAGCTGCCGAAGTCCTGGTCGTAGCCCAGGCTCGCCTCGCCGAACACGCCCTCGCCGCCGATGCCGTTGAGCTTCACGCCGGCCGGCGGGACATCGATCTGGTGCACGGACGCGCCGGCGCCGAGCCCGCCGCCGACATAGAAGCCGGTCCAATTATAGGCCGGCGTCTCGAAGCCGGTAGCCCCGCCATTGGCGGCGTTGAAGCGGTAGCTGGCGGCAACCTGGAAGGTATGGCGCGAGGTGTCGAGGTTGAGCGCGCCATCCGGCGCACCGAACTGCGAAAGCAGATCGTCCGTGGTGCTGAAGCGCGTGTAGCGGTATTCGCCCTTGAGCGTCCAGTTGGCGTTGATGGCGGTTTCGACACCGGCGCCGACGAAATAGCCACCCTGGTCCCAGTCCATGCCGAAGCCGGCGTTGGTGTCGAGCTTGTATTTCTGCCAGGCGTAACCGCCCAGCACGTAGCCCAGCGTGCCCGGCGTCAAGAGATAGCCGGCACGCATGCCGACGTCGAAGCCGTAGGTCTCCTTGACGTCGGCACCGAGGCCGAACGCATCGAGCGAGGTCTTGATGGTGCCGACATGAGCGTCGAGCAGGGCGCCCAGCAGGAAGCGCTGCGAGACCATGTAGTCGTAGCCGACGGTCGCTTCGCCATAGATGCCTTCGCCGCCGATGCCGTTGAGTGAAATGCCCGGAATGAAATCGCTGCTGATCTCATGCACATTGGCGCCGGCGCCGACGCCGAAGCCGACAAAGAGACCGCTCCAGTTGAAGCCGGACGCCTCGACCGGCTGCACGACGTCCGCCGCATGCGCGGCAGACATCAAAGCGACCGCCGAAACGGCGCCCAATAGAATAGATTTCGCTGAAAAGCGCAGAAACATAGCCCCATACCCCTTTATAAACCCGACGCGTTTCTAGCAGGGGTTGTCTAAATTAGTGGTTGCAGAAATGCCACACCGATGGGCAAACTGCCGTAACGACAGGCAGAACCAGGCGATGCACCCAGAAATGGTCAGGCCGGCTGTGGATAGCCGCGACGGCTGGACCTGCCGCTCGGTTGTAGGCGGACCAGCCGCATAGACTTGCCGCTCGCGCGTATGCCCTCGTGCCGAGCTGCAGCATTTTCCGCGCGCCAGGGGTCTGGCCGCATGCCGGAGTCGGCGGCGGCCCCCGTGCCTGTTCAAGTCAATCGCACGTATCCGCAACCTCAAGCGCTTTGGCTCGGGAAGGTTTGGGCAAATCCGCGATCCGTCGAACAGCAGCGTAGAACCTTGGATAGTCGCCGGAGCACAAGTCGAACAAGCGAAGAAACGCCGGGACCTGTTCGCCGTAGACAGCAGTCGCGGCGAGCTTTGCGTTGTTGATCGGGGCATCGAACCAGGCGTCGTATCCCCGGTATCCGGCCCAGCGCTTGTCGCGCAGTTGCCGGTAGCGCATCCGCAGCCTGTCGATCGCCGCTGCTTTGGCGGCCGCCATCTGCGCCGCGGTACGGGAACTGTTATAGACTTGCCCTAGCTCGTCCCGCGTTTTCGACACCAGTCCGAGAAAATCGACCCTGCGCTTGCGATCGGTTTCGTAGCGGCGCAATGCGGCGCGATCGCCGGTGGCGCGGAGCCATTTCCTCGTGCCGGCGGTTTCGACGGCAACCGCGAAAGCCTCATTGAATGCGGAGTCATCGTTCACGTAGAGGCGCTGATGCGCCAGTTCGTGAAAGACAAGGCTTGCGAGATAGGTGTCGTCCTGACGCAGCATGGTGCTTAGCAGCGGGTCGCTTGACCAGCCCAGCGTGGAATATGCGGTGACGCCTGAGACATAGACGTCCAGGCCTTGCCTATGTAGCTCGACAGCGCTTTCGGTCGCGGCTTTCCGATCAAAGTAACCGCGGTACGGAACGCAGCCGAAAACCGGAAAGCACCATGTTCGGGGCGTCAGCGAGAATTGCGGCGCGGCAAAAACGGCCCAGGTCACGGCGTCGCGACGGATGTCGACATAGCTGCGGTAGCTGTTGTTTTGGGGCAGTGCCAGCTCATCTGTCGCAAACCGTCGTATGGCGCTCGCCGACGTCAACTTGCTGCGCAGCGCCGCGGGCGTCGAAGGATCATGGATCAGTTTTCCGACATTTTTCCGCGCGGCCATGATCTGCACATGGCCCTCCAGCGACTGTGCGTAATAGGAAATGCTCGTGCAGCCGGTCACCCCGGACGCCACGATCACCGCGGCAAGCAATCGAAAAACCCGCTTCACAGCTTGCCCACCGCTTGCTCATCTCCCCCATGGAGCAATGTCTCGATCCCATAGCTCTCAAACAGGCGCGCCGATTTTCGTCAAGATGTGCGGGGGTCGGCGCCGACGGCGACGCGTGGTTCCGGCGTGGCGTATGCGTCTGCCCAACGAGCACCTGCACCACTTCGACCGTGACTCGCTGGTGGCACTGCTCGTCCACTGCGGCTTCGAATGCGTGACGCTGGACTGCTTCGAGGACGGCATCAGACTGCGGCCCGGCGAAGCGGGCCCGAACATTCTGTCGGGGTTTTTTAGGAAGCGATAGGGCAGTTTCCATCCGCGCCTGCGAAGGTAGAGCCGGGCAGGGGGCTCATGCGCGAGGGCCTTCGCGCGCTGGTCGGTGCAGCGGACCCGGCCGATGAGCCCCCATAAATGCAACGCGACAGCGTGCGCTCCGAATGCGCCGACTCTTCGTCGGCCTCTCATGAAGGAAGGTCATCCCGCCATTTGATAGCTTCCATCTCCACGCGGACCGCGTCCGAAACATCAATGACCTGACGGACATCGAATTGGAACGCCGGGAAGGTTGAACACATTTTGTGCGCTACCAGCGGGTCATCTGCCTCAAGCAGCATGCTACCACCCCATTCGCCCACCCGCACCACGAAGGCATGCACCTTGACTTCGCTGGGTATCTCCCAGTGCTGGAAGATTTTCAGGATGCGCTTTTGGACGTTCTCGTATTCAATCGCCGATCCCTGTGGCCTCTCGTTCCAATTTACAAGGTATTTCATAATCTCCTCCCTCTGGGGTGACCGCGAATTCCGAGCCACATTGTAGCTCCCGAGGCGCACTTCCGACCGCCCCTCGTTTCCTCCAATTGAGGTAGGTGAAACGACACGAAAGTCTGAAATCTGCTGGCGTGAGCCTGGCGCCGACGGCGACGCGTGGTTCCGAAACTGGCGTATGCGTCTCCCCAACGAGCAATTGCACCACTTCGACCGCGACTCGCTGGTGGCGCTGCTCGCGCACAGCGGCTTCGAGTGTGCGACGCTGAACTGCTTCGAGGACGGCATCAGGCTGCGGCCCGGCGAAGCGGGTCCGAATATTCTGTCGAGGTTTTTTAGGAGGCGGTAGGCAAGGTTCCATCCGCGGGCGCGAAGGTAGAGTTGGGCGAGGGGCCAGACGCCGACAACTATCGGGGGATAGATCCGAGATGCTCTCGCGCCCTGTGATCCTACTAGAAGACGAAAGTCAGCTGCGGTGCCTGTTGGCGAGCTTCGCGGGACCACACCCATGCGTCGAATTCTCGCCGAGAAATGGAAAGTAGGTCGGCTGCGAAGCAAAATGCATTCTTCAGGAACTCGTAATCGCGGTTATTGACTCCCGCTCGGGCTGCAAAAGTTCTGATGTGACGATCGACGGCGATCGACTCGATTCCCACCAAGCAAGCCATGTAGTCGATCGTCTTAGGGCCCACTCCGTCCAACGATTGGAGGTCGGCGCAGAACGCGGCAGATTTGAGCGCCACGCGAATGTCCTCTGTGGTGTCCACTTTTGCCCTATGCAGAAACACAACCAGGTGTTCAAAACGCTCCACTTTGGTTGAGTGCTGCCAGTCGAGAAGATTCGCAGTACTGCCCTTCTTAACGAGACAGATGAGGGCACTTACTCGGTCCGCGTCCGGAAACTCCTTCAGAATGCGCCCCACGCGCGGCATGACTACCGAACGGTAGCTAAGCCCTGCCTGGAGCACGGCATCCGCGAGAAGAGCTCCGGCGTGTTCATAGGTTGAACGGCGCACATGATATGTGGCCGGGACGCCTTGGGTTGAGGCCAAATCTGCAACTCTGCGTGCCGCCTTCAGCAGTTCGAGCCGGTCGGGTCGAGGTCGCGCCACTATAGTAGTCCCGTTTGCCTAAGCGCTCCTAGGCGTTCCACGCAGTTTGGGCAAGCTCCGCAAGGAAGTTTGCTGGATGCTTGGCAGGAGAATGTCCTGCCGATGGGGACCCCGAGGCGAATGGCCTCTTGGGCCACTTCTGTCTTTGATGAATACCGAAAAGGTGACGTAAACCGCACAGGCCCGACAGCGTCTGTGAGTCCATCAAGCTTGTTCATGAACTCGGCGGTGCAGTCGATCTCCTTGGCGTGGTTGCTGTTGATGAAACCTGTATAGACCTCGAGAATACCCAGCGTTTGTCCTCTCGCAGCAGCTGCAGCATAAAACAGGAGGGTACGATAAGGGATGTAGAGATCATCATCGCGAACATCGTCTTGCCAGAGATCGGCCTCATCAATCAGTCGCGATTTTGATCCACGAAAAAGGCCTGAGATGTCGACTCGTTCAGGACGATTCATACCCGTGGGCAAAACTTCATTCACACGACTCCATTCGGTCTCGACGCAGTGTTGCCCGTAGTCGAAGAATAGCGGGCTCACATCCATCCCTTCCGCATGCAGCGCAAAAGCCACGGTCGTTGAGTCCAAGCCACCGGATGCCAAAAGCATCACTTTCTTGGTCATTTGCGGGCGCCCATCTGGAGCTTCGATAGGGCGTCGAAGATGCCGTTCAAAGAAACGTCGAGGTCGGGCGAGTAAGACGCGCTTCCCGTAACCACCATTGTGTTCCGGTTCTCGTTGCGGGGATCGAAGGTAACAACTGGCTTTCCCATCGCGATTGCAAGGCCAATCTCAACAAGAGTTCCTGGGTCACGTTCGATTGGTATTGCAAAGACTGCTGCACACTCTTCGAGCAACTGCACGTCACTAAAGTAGAAGGATGAGAGGGACTCGATAGGCGTTTCGCGGCTGGCCTCTCCATTTTCTTTGACTGGCCTTCTAACTCGAAAGTTATGGTATTCGAGTGCGGCAACGGCAGTGCTGATCTCTTTGTGATCTCTGTACGAAAAGTCTGGTGCGGCTAGGTAGATCTGCAACTCCGGACGCATATGCCATGGCAAAGTGACGCCGCCCAACCCACGGACGATGTCGACCGGCATCCGGAATTCTCGCTCGACGTCGCGCTGAAGATCGTCTGGCCACGTAGTCTGGGAATAGACCGTCGCAACTTGCATGCCTCGCCAAGCAGCATCTCGGGCACTTCCATCGAAACTGCCAAACACTGCGGTGAAAACGTCTCCGACACCCACCGAGTTCGCCGTCTCCCCCAGGGTGGCCGTAATATACTCGACGTTGCCGCTGCCTATATCGAACAGTCTACTGCCGCCGCGGTTTTCTTTCAAAAGTAATTGCCTTGCTCCAACATTCTTAGCCAAATCTAGCAACGGCGCGACATCCCTCGATGCAAGCTTTGCGAACAAGCTTGAGGATGTCGAAATTACCAGGGAGTCGATCCGGTCTGTAAGCGATGCAAGAGAGGTCGCGTCGTCTACGTCGTACGCAACATCAATTGTGATTCTAGCGTCTGGCCTGAGTTGATTGATCACATCTCCCAACTCATAGCGTCCCGGGAAGATGACGACGGTGTCAAACCGGCGCAAATCGATGTGACCGCGACTTGGAACAACTCTTCTCTCGTCGCGCAGGATGTCTTCGTAGCCTTGGTGCCCCACCTCTCTCACGTCAGCAATTGCGATCACGTTAGGCGCACCGGTTACCTCCCCGAGCAGGACAAAATCCCGACACCCGTGCTGGGTCAGGTAGCCCCGCGCTTGTTCGACCAAGTAAGCTGGGCAGAATGCTCCAACGGCGTAGTCTCGCCCACTAGCCCATAAGCCACGAGCTGCGTGGACGACACCGCCGAGTCGCACCTTTGCTTCGGTGGTGCGCGTCGGCATCGTGAAGTCGACCGTGACCTCACCGATCAGTATCGGGATAACGTCTGGCATCTAGCCAGCCACAAAATCAGCTTGGATTTGGGGATTGGTGCCGTTTGAGGATGCGGTCACGACGCCCGTATATGTGAAACCAGCCTGCAAGCAACGTGCAAGGTAGTTGAGCCGTGTGGGTAGCGACCCAACCGACTCCGTACCTGCAACAGCTACCACCCGGCCCTTGACCTCGACCGTAAGCTGAGTGCCAACCGGGGGCGCGGAGCCGTGGTTCTTATAGTAATCATGGCTAGCTACATCCTCGAGGCTCGCGGTAAAAGCCTCACCGCACTTGTCTGAGCCACTGGAACCACCGGAGGATCCACTGCCCGATCCAGTCTTAGGCCTGCCAGAATAGTCGCTAAAATTTCCTGATCCACTGCTGCCCATAAATCACCCCTCGATTTTGAAATAGAGTATCTCCAATAGGTCGGCCGTATCAAGTATTCAGTTACTAAATGCACAGCCTTCTGTTGGACGATGTTCCCGTATCGGCCAACCCCGTTTGCCAACTCCCGTCACTTCGGGGCACGCATAGGTGTATGCGACGGCCCCAGAGGCGCTCAAGGTCGAGGTGAGCTGTGATATGTGAGTCCGGTGTCCGCTTAGCGGGGCAGACACCTCGCGGCCATTCCGGCCGTCCCGAATAAGGCGCTTCCGGAATTGGGCGGGCAGCGCGCCTATACCGCCCCCTTGCCAACCTCCCCACCTTCCCCTAGTCTCCCCCTGAGAAAACCTTTTCCCAAATCGCTCGGCGCTCGTTGACCTCACCCGTCATCACTGTGCAGGGCGGTAAGAGAAAACCTTTTCCCAACTAAGGATTCGCCGCGCGTGTCTTCCGATGCCTCGCCAGTCTCCGCCAAGCCGCCCGTCACCCTTCGTGAGGTGGCGGCAGCCGCGGGTGTCAGCGTGGCGACGGCGTCCAAGGCGCTGAACGGGCAGGGGCGCATGACGGCGGAGACGCGCGAGCGCATCCGCGAGACGGCGCGGCTGCTTGGGTTCCGGCCGAACAGCCTGGCGCAGAGCCTGCTGCGCAAGCGCTCCTTCACTGTTGGCCTGCTCACCAACGATACCTATGGCCGCTTCTCGCTGCCGCTGATGGCCGGCGTTTCGGATGCGCTGGTCGACAATGGCGTGTCGGTGTTCCTGTGCAATGTCGAGGACGATACGCGCCTCGGCCAGCTGCATGTCGAAGCCATGCTCGACAAGCGCGTCGACGGCATCATCGCCACCGGCAAACGCATCGACCGCCATCTGCCCGTCGATCTGTCCCACCTGCGGGTTCCGGTGGTCTATGCCTTCACCCAGCCGGACCCCGGCGCGGTCGGCCTCGTCTCCGACGATGCCGGCGGCGCGCGGCTCGCGGTCGAGCATTTCTGCCGGCTCGGGCGCCGTCGCATCGCGCATGTGAGCGGCCCGGAGGGCTTCGCGGTGGTGCACACGCGGGCTGAGGCCTACCGCGACGTTCTCGAGGAGAACGGCCTGCCGGTCAGCGAGCCACTGCTTGGGGCCTGGTCGGAAGCCTGGGGCCACGATGCGGTGTCAAAACTGTTCGGTAAGGCGGGCAGGGAAGGGTGGCCGGACGCGGTCTTCTGCGGCAACGACCAGATCGCGCGCGGCGTCATCGATGCGCTGCGCGAGCGCGGCATCCGCGTGCCCGACGATGTCGGCGTCATCGGCTTCGACAATTGGGAGATCGTGGCCGAGGCGACGCGCCCGCCGCTCACCTCGGTCGACATGAACCTTTCGACGCTCGGCCGCGAGGCCGGGCTCGCTCTGCTTTCGCTCGTGGGCGGCCAGCCGGCCGCGCCGGGCATCAGGAAACTGCCGTGCCGGCTGGTGGTGCGTCAGTCATGCGGCCGTCCTCCGGGCGGTTGAAGATGTGAAGGAAAAGGTCGTCGCGCGTCCGACCCCCGCGGGTGGCACGACCAAACTGGGAGGAGAACCATGAGGAGGAATAAAGTGAAGATCTTGATTGCCAAGCTGGCTTTGGCCGCGGCCGTGATCGGCGGCAGCCTGCAGGCCGCGTCCGCAGAGACCGCCAACATCTGGGTGCGCGCCGACGGCTCGAACTTCATGCCGCGCATCGTCGACGCCTTCAACAAGGCGCATAAGGACCAGATCAAGCTCGACATCATTCCGAACGCCGAGATCATTCCGAAATACGGCGCCGCCGCCGCCGGCGGCACCGCGCCCGACGCGCTCTCGCTCGACCTGATCTACACGCCGTCCTTCGCCGCCGCCGGCCAGCTGGAGGACATCACCGACTGGGCGAAATCCTTGCCCTATTTTTCCAGCCTGTCGCCGGCGCATGTGAAGACCGGCACCTATAAGGGCCATATCTACGGCCTGCCGTTCTCGGCCGACTCTTCGGTGCTGATCTGGAACAAGAAGCTGTTCAAGCAGGCCGGCCTCGACCCCGAAAAGGGGCCGACCAACTGGGCCGAGATCGAGGCCGACGCCGAGAAGGTCAACGCGCTCGGCGGCGACATCAAGGGCTTCTACTTCTCTGGCAATTGCGGCGGCTGCAACATCTTCACCTTTACGCCGCTGATCTGGGCCTCGGGCGGCGACATCCTCTCCGAGGACGGCTCGAAGGCGACGCTCGACAGCCCGCAGCTGCGCGGCGCGATCGACCTCTATCGTTCGATGGTGAAGAAGGGCCTGGTGCCTGAGGGCGCGCAGACCGACACCGGCTCGAACTTCTTCGCCGCCTTCGCCGGCGGCAAGATCGGTATTTCGCCATCCGGCGCCTTCGCCATCGGCGCGCTCAACACCCAGTATCCGGACATCGACTACGGCATCACCTTCCTGCCCGGCAAGGACGGCGGCTGGTCGTCCTTCGCCGGCGGCGACAATTTCGTCGTCACCAAGGGCACCAAGAAGATCGACGTGGTGAAGGAGTTTTTGGACTTCGCCTATTCGCTGGAGGGCCAGACGATCCTCGCCAAATATGGCAGCCTGCCGGTGCGCGGCGACATCGCCAAGGACGCGCTGAAGGATCTCGATCCGCGCTACCAGGTGGCGGCCGAGGCGATGGCCAAGGGCAAGACCCCCTATACGGTGGTGTTCAACGACCTGATCAACTCCGCCAACGGCCCGTGGACGCAGATGGTCAACGAGGTCTTCTTCGGCGACGATGTCGACGGCGCCATTTCGAACGCGCAGGAAACCATGCAGTCGATCATCGACCAGGCGCCGCAGAAGTAGACACCAGGGCTAGCCGGCGGCGAGGATCGCGCAACGCCTCGCTGTCGAAAGCTCTGACCGGCCGCCCGCCCCGTCTCCCTGGCCGGGCGGCCGGATGTTGCATCGCTAAACGGTAGGACGGTCGCGTTGGACAGCATAACGTCATTTGGATCACCCGTTCGAGGCGTCAGCGGATTGGCTCCCCCTTCTCCCCTTGTGGGAGAAGGTGGCCGAGCGAAGCTCGGTCGGATGAGGGGTGTTCCAGCTTGGCGATACGTTCGAAATCGCCGCTGCCTCATTTCTTCCAACACCCCTCATCCGTCTCGGCGCTGCGCGCCGACCCACCTTCTCCCACAGGGGGAGAAGGGGAAGGC
>NZ_JBZEGV010000032.1:0-65465 GCF_058312955.1 Mesorhizobium sp. LEGMi-168a | reverse complement strand
AGCTGCCGAGTTGCCCGTTTGGATGCATCGCTACAATTGGCATCGCCCGCATGGCGGCCTAAAATCCAAAACACCCATCAGTCGCCTCGCATTGTCCGAGGACAACCTGTTGAGGCTCCACAGCTAGCGCGGCCTGGTCGTTTTGTGCCTCAGATGCCACCCATGCAGAGATATTTCATCTCAAGGTAATCCTCGAGGCCATGGCGGGACCCCTCGCGCCCGATGCCGGACTGCTTCATCCCGCCGAAGGGTGCTGCTTCCGAGGACATGCGTCCGGTGTTGATGCCGACCATGCCATATTCCAGGGCTTCGGCCACACGCCAGACACGCTTCAGGTTGGAAGCATAGAAATAGGCGGCGAGGCCGTAGATCGTGTCATTGGCCTCACGCACGACCTGATCCGCATCCTCGAAGCGGATGACAGGGGCCAATGGCCCAAACGTCTCCTCCTGCGCCACCGTCATTGCGCTGGAGATATCGGTCAGGACCGTCGGCTGGAAAAAAGTGCCGTCTGCGCCAATCCTTCCTCCGCCGCAGCGGATCGCACCGCCTTTTCCCACGGCATCGGCGATGTGGGATTCGATCTTGGCGAGCGCGTGGCTGTCGATCAGCGGGCCGATGGCGACACCAGGATCGAAACCGTCACCGACCTGAAGCTGGCGAACCCGTTCGACGAATTTGTCGACGAACTCGTCATGAACACCCGATTGCACGTAAAGCCGGTTCGCTGAAACGCAAGTCTGGCCGGCATTGCGGAACTTCGCCTGGATCGCCCCATCCACGGCGGCATCGATGTCGGCGTCGTCGAAGACGATGAAAGGCGCATTGCCGCCGAGCTCGAGGCTGACCTTCTTGATCTGGTCCGAGCACTGGCGCATCAGCAGCCGCCCGACCTCGGTCGATCCGGTAAAGCTGATCTTGCGCACTTTGGGATTGTGACAGAGCTCGCGCCCCACCGCGGCGCCCTCGGAGGCGTAGACGAGGTTCACGACACCGTCCGGAAAACCGGCCTCGGCGGCGAGCGCGAACATGGCGCCGGCGACAAGCGGCGTCTGCTCGGCGGGCTTCAACACGATGGCGCAGCCCGCCGCCAGCGCCGGCGAGATCTTGCGGGCCACCATCGATGCGGGGAAGTTCCAGGGCGTGATCGTGCCGACGACGCCGATCGGCTGCTTGATCACCAACATGCGGCGGTCCGTCGACGGCGCCGAGATCGTCTCGCCATAGATGCGATTGGCCTCCTCGGCATACCATTGCAAGTAGGCGGCCGCGTGAGAGACTTCCGATTTGGCTTCCGCAAGTGGCTTGCCCATCTCCGCGGTCAGGATCGCCGCGAGGTCGTCGGTGTGGGTGACGATCAGCTGATGCCATTGCCATAGCATTTCGCTGCGCTCCCGGGCGGTCAGCCCCGCCCATCCGGCCTGAGCGACATAGGCCTTGTCGATCGCCGCGCGCGTCTCCTCGACGCCCATGTCGGGAAGTTCCGCCAAGAGCTCGCCTGTCGAGGGATTGAAGACCTCAAACCTACGCCCGCCAGCCGGCGCACCAAGGGCCGTCACACGGTCGATCGCGCCAAACAGGTCTGGGGATTTCAAGTGGCGCATCATCGGCAGGCACAGGGGCAATACCGGTCTCCTCGTCAAGCAAGTTGATAGGCATCAATGGCGCCAACGTTTATGCCGCACGTCCGTGCCTTTCATAGGGCCTGGGAAGGACGGCGGTAGACCCACCTGGGCAGCTGGCGTCCTCGACGTCATCGATAACGAATGACAGCTTTACCAAAGGACAGGAGAGACGTGAAAGCGGACTGGTGCTGCGAGAGAGGATTGAACTCTGATATCATACAGAAAAATCAATAGCTTACGGTAATTTTTGTAACACTGCGCCGGACGCCAGTTTGAACATCACGATCACCTTAGTGCGGTGTGGAATAGGCGTGCTGTTGCCGTTGTTGGAAGAGGAGCCAGCCTAGGCTGGATGCCAATACAACGTTAAGTATCGCAAGGCCGGACAATACAGCCAGGGTCCCGTGGGCGCCGGTCCATTGCATCAATAGCGCTCCCATCGACGGCGCCGCGGCCTGGGCAATCAGGCTGGGCATGGCGAGGCGTCCCATCAACCTTGCATAACCCGATGGGCCGAAAAGGGCGAGCGGCAGTGTCCCTCGGGCGATGGATTCAAGGCCAATCCCCGCGCCATAGAACCCGAGAGCCACTGGCAAAATTGGCATGCCCATCCAGAGCGACGAGATACCGATGGTTACGAAGCTCGCCGACGCGAGCTTCGTCCAGATCGGATGGTGATAACGAGCGATCACCATCTCAATGGCGCGGGCTGTCACCTGCGCAGGCCCGACCAAGGCACCAAGGCCGACCGCAGCGGCAAGCGTCATCCCGCTTGCCTGCAGGATCGTCAGCAGGTGCACCGAAACAGTCGAAGAAATGATTGCGGCAAGCGTGATCGTGACGGCGAGCAAGACCATGATCGGCCATGACGGATTGCTCCCCGCGGCACCCGTCGCGGTTTCAGTTGGGTCTGTTGCGGAAGCACGCGGCGGCAGGCGTGGGACAACAACAAGGTAAAGTGGGAATGCCAGCAGGATCTGCACGGCCGCGTAGACGAGGCAGGCGCCTCGCCAGCCGACCTCTGCCAGAAGGAAGGCCGAGATTGGCCAGCAGGCAGTGCTGGCGAGTCCACCGAAAAGGGTCAGCGTGGTGATCGCGGAACGTGCGCTGTTCCCATAAAGGCGGCCGAGCGTGGCGAAGGCCGCGTCGTAGAGCCCTGCCCCCATGCCAAGCCCGATCACCAGCCACGCAACAATGTAGACGGCGAGGTTGGGTGCGATCGCCAGACCAACCTGTCCGACCCCGATCGAGATCGCGCTGAACGCGAGCACATTGCGGCCGCCGCGGCGCTCGATCGATGAGCCGACATGGGGTGAGATCAGACCAGCGACGAGCAGCCCGAGCGATAGACCGCCGACCACCCAGGCCAAAGGCCAGCCGGTGTCCGCCGCCACGGCTGGGGCGATCACCGCCGGCAGATAGTAGGACGAGCCCCACGCCATGATTTGCGTGAGGCCCAAGACCGTAATGATGGCGCCACGCTTCGGCATGCCGGCCGTCGTTGGCTCCAGCGAGCTCATGCGGCGACGCCGCAACCGCAGCCGCTCTTGCCCTCGGCTTTCGCCTCGGCATCGGCAACGCAGCAGGCATCCACTTCTTTCGGGGCCGGGCCGCCGCAACAGCCTTTCGCGGCTGCGGAGATCGAAGAGATCGATCTTGTAACTGTGCAGACCCCGGTCTCGGGCAGCGCCAGGTGCACGGCGTCTGCAGACGCCAGGTCGCCCGCAATCGCCGCCGCTACCGAGCGGACCTGCTCGTAGCCAGTCAAGAGCAGGAATGTCGGCGCACGGCCGTAGCTCTTGATGCCGACAGTGTAGAAACCCGGCTCAGGATGGCTGAGCTCACGATGACCGTGCGGCGGGACGTCGCCACAGGAGTGCTCGTTTGGGTCGATAAGCGGACCAAGCGCTTTGACACCTTCGAGCCACGGATCGAGATCAAGTCGAAGCTCTCTGGTCATTGAGAGGTCCGGGCGTTGGCCGGTCGCGGCGATGATCCGGTCGACAGGGCCTACCTTTCGCATTCCGTCCGTCGTCAGCCCTTCCACCAGCAGGCGACCATCAGCCTCGCTGATCGCCGTCGTGGCGAAGCCGGTGACGAGTTGGACCCGGCCGCTCTCGGCAAGCTCTCTGACGTCGGATCCAAGTTCACCGCGGGCCGGCAACGCGTCGAGATCGCCGCCGCCGTATATGCGAACAAGGTCGGTGCCACGGGTCAACCATATCGCTCTGGTGTCCGACTGGGTCTCCGCAAGCTCGGCCAGTTCCAGCAGGGCGTTGGCAGCGGAATGGCCTGAGCCTACGACCAACGTCGTGCGGCTGGCGTAGTGGGGACGATCCCGCCCGAGGACATCCGGTATGCCGTAGGCAATCCGGTTCCCGAATTCCGTTTCACCTTCGGCCGGGATGCCACCCGCGCCCAGCGGGTTCGGTGTCTGCCAGGTGCCTGACGCGTCAATGACCGCGCGAGCGCCGTCGCGACGCCTTCCGTCAACGGTCTCGACCAGAAGCATGAACGGTTTGTGTTCCCGCCCCTTGCTCAGCACCTTGTCGGCTCCCCATCGCGAGACGGCGATTACCCGGGCGTTGGTCTCAATTGACGGCGCCAGTTCGGGAAGACTGGCAAGCGGCGTGACGTATCGGTCGACGATTTCACCGCCGGTTGGAAATGCTTCCTCATCCGGCATCTGCCAGCCATGGCTCTCGAGAAGCTTGCGGGCCACTGCGTCGACACAATGCCGCCAGGGGGTGAACACCCTGACGTGCCCCCAATCGCGAAGGTTCGCCCCGACTTGGGTGCCGACCTCATAGAGCTTCACCGGGATTCCGCGGCTGACAAGTTGCGCTGCTGCGGCCAAACCCACGGGCCCACCGCCGATCACGGCAACCGGAAGATTTTCAGGATTCGTCATTTCTCTACCTTCCATACTTCCAGAATTATCGAATTAGCAAGCAAAAAGAAAAGTCAGGCCACGGCTTCTTTCGCATTCGAAGTGCAGACTTCATCCGCGCAGCACTCGTCCGCCAGAAAGCCGATCAGACTGTTCATGACCGGATAGTTGGCGCGGCAAATCAGCGTTGTCGCCTGCCGTTCCTGCGTCACCAATCCCGTCAGAACCAGCCGGTGCAAATGATGTGAGAGCGTCGACGCAGCGATACCCAATGTCTCTTGCAGACTCCCCACGGGCCGGCCTGCCTCGCCGGCTCTGACGAGCAGGCGATAGAGGTTGAGCCGCGTTGGATTCCCAAGCGCTTCGAGCTGCTTTGCTGCTTGTTCGAGTTTCATGGAAATAAGGCTAGCCCCAGGATTTTAGGCTGTCAACATTATTTCGATTATTTTCGAATTAACCTCGCTGCGAGTGTCCGGCAGCGTTGCGGCCACGGCTTCTTTCGCAATAGGTGCGTGGACGACAATAAGAAGGCCCCCGTCCGTGCTTCTCATAGGGCCTGGGAAGAACGGCGGTAGACCCACCTTGAGCAGCCGGCGCACTCGAAGCCGTCGACACGAATGACAGCTCTGATCAAGGGAGAGGAGGTGCCCGAAGCGGGCTGGTGCTGCGAGAGAGGATTGAACTCTCGACCTCTCCCTTACCAAGGGAGTGCTCTACCACTGAGCTACCGCAGCCTGCGATGGCGGCGCTTCTGCCATAACGAACCGGCAAGCGCAAGGCCAAGAAAACCTTAAAACGACGCATGTCATTATCCCAAACCGCCGGGCAGTTTTGGGCGACATGGGTTGATTACCGCAGCTATTGAAAGCCGCTTGACGAGCAGGCGTCCATGACATGGCCGCGCCACGATGTTAACTATGCCGGAACCACAGCCGGCTATCCGCCTGCGGGGACGGACGATGAACGATAAGGCAAATCCACCGAAAAAGAGCGGCGGCGAGCGCAAGGACCGGCTCGCCGAAGCGTTGCGCGCCAACCTGCAGAAACGCAAGGCGCAGGCGCGTTCCCGACGCACAGGCGATCCTGATCAGCGGCCGGAGGGGCTGCCGACTGCTGGAAAAATGCAAAAAAAGTAACTCAAATCAGCCACACTGGCCGGCCACAGTTGGTCCACAGGGTGGGGAAATCCTATTTCTTGAACCAAGCCGGCCAATGGTCTAGAGCCGGACATACTCAACCGATTGAAACCGGCCCGTCCGGGCCGAGGGGACGTTCTCTCATGGATCGCATCAGAATTGTCGGCGGCAACAAGCTTGCCGGAAGCATTCCGATCTCGGGCGCCAAGAACGCGGCGCTGCCGCTGATGATCGCCTCGCTGCTCACCGACGACACGCTGACGCTGGAAAACGTGCCGCATCTGGCCGATGTCGAGCAATTGATCCGCATCCTCGGCAACCACGGCGTCGACTATTCGGTCAACGGCCGGCGCGAGAAGCAGCAGCGAGGCTATTCGCGCACCATCAATTTCTCCGCCCGCAACATCGTCGACACCACCGCGCCTTACGAGCTGGTGTCCAAGATGCGCGCTTCCTTCTGGGTGATCGGCCCGCTGCTTGCCCGCATGGGCGAGGCCAAGGTGTCGCTACCCGGCGGCTGCGCCATCGGCACGCGTCCGGTCGACCTGTTCCTCGAAGGCCTGCAGGTGCTGGGCGCCGAGCTCGACGTCGACACCGGCTATGTCGTCGCCAAGACCAAGAACGGCCGCCTCGTCGGCAACCGCTACGTGTTCCCGAAAGTGTCGGTCGGCGCCACCCATGTGCTGATGATGGCGGCCGCGCTCGCCAAGGGTGAGACGGTGCTGGAAAACGCCGCCCGCGAGCCGGAGATCGTCAACCTCGCAGAATGCCTGATCGCCATGGGCGCCAAGATCCATGGCGCCGGCACCTCCACCATCACCATCGAAGGCGTCGAGGCGCTGTCCGGGGCGCGTGTGCGGGTCATCCCGGACCGCATCGAGACCGGCACCTATGCCATGGCGGTGGCGATGACCGGCGGCGATGTGATGCTGGAAGGCGCGCGGCCCGACCTGTTGCAGACCGCGCTCGACGTTCTTGTCGAGACCGGCGCCGAGATCACGCCCACCAACGAGGGTATCCGCGTCAAGCGCAACGGCGCCGGCATTGCCCCGGTCGATGTGATGACCGCGCCCTTCCCGGCTTTCCCGACCGACCTGCAGGCGCAGTTCATGGGTCTGATGACGATGGCCAAGGGCAAGTCGCGCATCACCGAGACGATCTTCGAGAACCGCTTCATGCATGTGCAGGAGCTTGCCCGCCTCGGTGCCCACATCACGCTTTCCGGCCAGACGGCGATCGTCGACGGTGTCGCCAAGCTGAAGGGCGCGCCGGTGATGGCGACCGACCTGCGCGCCTCGGTGTCGCTGGTGATTGCCGGCCTTGCGGCCGAGGGCGAGACCACCGTCAACCGCGTCTACCACCTCGACCGCGGCTTCGAGCGGCTGGAAGAGAAGCTCTCCGGCTGCGGCGCGGTGATCGAGCGGATTTCGGGCTGACGCTTCGCCGCATCCGTTTCGGGCGAGTTGCACCGGCGGGAAAGACCGCATAACAGAAGATTGAACCATCAACCTTCAGGTGCGCATTCCGCATGGCCGCTCTCAAGCTCATCGCGCTCGACGACCAGGATCTGAGCATCGTCTCGGCTCATGTCCAGGACGCCGTGATGAAGGTCTCCGACCTCGAATACCTGCCGGCGGCCAAGCGCTTCGTGCTGACCATGAACCGCTTCGTCTGGGAGGCGAAATCGGGCCTCTTTCGCCAACACAACGAGCGGCGGCACAGTGTCCTGCATTTCGACCGCGTGCTCGGCGCCAAGACCAGCGGCATTCAACGCGACAAGCCGGCCGAGGTGCTGTCGCTGCTGGCAGTCAGCTTCATTGCGATCAGCAAGCCGGCCGGCATCATCGAACTGGTGTTTTCGGGGGGCGGCACGATCATGCTCGACGTCGAGTGCATCGAGGCGCGGCTCGCCGATATCGGCGGTTCCTGGGAAGCCACCTCGCGACCCGCGCACAGGACCTGAGCCCGCACAATGGCCATCACGCTTAACCAAACCGACGCCGATTTCGAGCAGCGTTTCTCGGCATTCCTCACCACCAAGCGCGAGGTTTCGGCCGACGTCGAGGCCGTGGTGCGCGGCATCATCGCGCGCGTGCGCGCCGAGAGCGACAAGGCACTCATCGACTATACGCTGAAATTCGACAAGGCCGATCTCGGCAAGCTCGGCATCGCCGTTTCCAGGGACGATATCGCCAAGGCCTATGCGGCGGCCGACCCCGCCACGATCGAGGCGCTCAAATTCGCACGCGACCGCATCCGTTCCCACCACGAGCGGCAGAAGCCGGAGGACGACCGTTATACCGACGACGCCGGGGTCGAGCTCGGCTCGCGCTGGACGGCGATCGAGGCCGTCGGGCTCTATGTGCCCGGCGGCACGGCGAGCTATCCGAGCTCGGTGCTGATGAATGCGGTGCCGGCGAAAGTCGCCGGCGTCGAACGCATCGTGATCGTGGTGCCGGCATCGGGCGGCGTCATCAATCCGCTGGTGCTGGTCGCGGCCGACCTCGCCGGCGTCTCCGAGATCTACCGCGTCGGCGGGGCTCAAGCCGTCGCCGCGCTCGCCTACGGCACCGAGACCATCAGGCCGGTCGCCAAGATCGTCGGGCCGGGCAATGCCTATGTCGCGGCGGCCAAGCGCCAGGTGTTCGGCACCGTCGGCATCGACATGATCGCCGGGCCGTCGGAAGTGCTGGTCGTGGCCGACGCCGAGAACGATCCGGACTGGCTCGCCGCCGATCTGCTCGCCCAGGCCGAGCATGACGCGTCGGCGCAGTCGATCCTGATCACCGACAATGCCGAATTCGGCAAGGCGGTCGAGCAAGCGGTCGAACGCCAGCTCAAGGCCTTGCCGCGTGCCGAAACGGCAGCGGCAAGCTGGCGCGATTTCGGCGCGGTGATCCTGGTGCCGACGCTGGAGGCCTCGCTGCCGCTGGTCGACCGGATCGCTGCCGAGCATGTCGAGCTCGCCTTCGACGACGCCGAAGGCTTCCTTGCCAAAATGCGCAATGCCGGCGCCGTCTTCCTCGGCCGGCACACGCCGGAAGTCATCGGCGACTATGTCGGCGGCTCCAACCACGTCCTGCCGACGGCGCGCTCGGCGCGGTTCTCGTCGGGCCTGTCCGTGCTCGATTTCGTCAAGCGCACGTCGATCCTGAAGCTCGGGCCGGATCACCTCAAGGCGCTGGCGCCGGCGGCGATCGCGCTCGCCAAGGCGGAAGGGCTCGACGCGCACGCACGCTCCGTGGCGATCCGGCTGAACATGTAGCGATGTCCGGCCACCACCAAAACCGCCACAGGCTGATCGACGTCGAGCTCGACGAATCGATCGGACGTTCGACGCCCGATGTCGAGCATGAGCGGGCGGTGGCGATCTTCGACCTTATCGAGGAAAACAGTTTTCGGCCGGTCAACGACGATGGCGCCGGTCCATACAGGCTGAAGCTGTCGCTGGCCGAGCAGCGCCTGGTGTTCGCCGTCAGCCGCGAGAACGGCGGCGACGTGGTCACCCACATCCTGTCGCTGACGCCGCTGCGGCGCATCGTCAAGGATTACTACCTGATCTGCGAAAGCTACTACGAGGCCATCCGCTCCTCGACGCCCAGCCACATCGAGGCGATCGACATGGGCCGGCGCGGCCTGCACAATGAAGGCTCGCAGACGCTGATGGACCGGCTCGCCGGCAAGATCGATATCGATTTCGACACGGCGCGCCGGCTGTTCACGCTGGTCTGCGTGCTGCACTGGCGGGGCTAGATCAGGATGACGTTTCGTTGAATCGCCATCCCGATCTAACTCTTTGTTGGAGCATGATCTTCTCCGAAAACCGGTTCCCACTTTTCGGGATCATGCTCTGATGCTGACCGGGTTGCCGCATTCGATCCTGTTTGTGTGCGGCATGAACGCCGTGCGCTCGCCGATGGCGGAGCAGCTGGCGCGACGGCTGCTGCCGGCCACCACCTTCGTCGCCTCGGCCGGCGTGCGCAGCGGCGAGCGCGACCCTTTCGTCGACGCCGTGCTTGCCGAGGAGGGCCTGACGCTCGGCGAGCGGCAGCCCAGAACGCTGGACGAGCTGGAAGACGATTATTTCGACCTGATCGTGACGCTGGCGCCGGAAGCGCACCATGCCGCACTTGAGCTCACCCGCTCGCTCGCCGTCGAGGTCGAGTATTGGCCAATGCCCGATCCGACCGACACCGGCGGCACGCGCGAGCACATCATGGCGGCCTATCGCGATGTGCGCGAGCGGCTGAAATCGCGCATTGCCAAGCGTTTCGCGCCGCCGGAGTGAAAAAGCGCCGCCGATTGGGAACTTTCCGGCCTGGATTGAGCCGATCTGTGGAAGGTGCCGGTTCTATCCAGGCCGGAAAGGTTCTAAGCATGTTCACAAGCGAGCGATTATCATATAGGTTCCGCCGCAAATTCCGGCCGGAGTCGGATGATTTCCGGTCTGTTCGGCCGGGAATCATCCGACTTCAGATCAAAGAAGTAGAGCATGATGTCGTCCGAAAACCGCTTGACACTTTTCGGCATCATGCTCTAGGCGCCGGAACCGCCATCCAAGCAAAGGTATCGAATGCCGAAGGAAGAAGTCCTCGAATTTCCGGGCGTGGTCACGGAACTGCTGCCCAATGCGATGTTCCGGGTGAAGCTCGAAAACGAACATGAGATCATCGCCCACACGGCCGGCCGCATGCGCAAGAACCGCATCCGCGTGCTGACCGGCGACAAGGTCCTGGTCGAGATGACGCCTTATGACCTGACCAAGGGCCGCATCACCTACCGCTTCAAGTAACAGTCTGGCGCGAACCGCGATGAGCATTCTGCAGAAGCTCGTGCTTGCCTCGGGTTCGCCGCGCCGGATCGAGCTGTTGCAGCAGGCCGGCATCGAGCCGGACCGCGTGCTGCCCGCCGACGTCGACGAGACGCCGCTGCGCGCCGAACATCCGCGCTCGCTGGCGAAACGCCTCTCCAAGGAAAAGGCCGAGAAGGCGCTGACCTCGCTGAAGAGCGAGGAAGACTATGCGCCGGCCTTCGTGCTCGCCGCCGATACGGTGGTGGCGGTCGGGCGCCGCATCCTGCCCAAGGCCGAGACGATCGACGACGCCGTGAACTGCCTCGGCCTGCTTTCCGGCCGCTCGCATCGGGTCTATTCCGGCATCTGCCTGATCACGCCGGGCGGCAAGCTCAGGCAGCGGCTGGTGGAAACCAGGGTCCGCTTCAAGCGGCTGCCGCGCGAAGAGATCGACGCCTATGTCGCCTCCGGCGAATGGCGCGGCAAGGCCGGCGGCTATGCCGTGCAGGGGCTTGCCGGCTCCTTCGTCGTCAAGCTGGTCGGCTCCTACACCAATGTGGTCGGCCTGCCGCTCTATGAGAGCGTGGCGCTGCTTTCCGGCGAGGGCTTCAAGGCGCATCGGAACTGGCACGTCGCGCGCCCATGAGCATAGTCGACACATGAGCCCGGGCGACAAGGTCACGCCGCTCCGACCGAAGCGGCCCTGCCCCGAATGCGGCAAGCCTTCCGCGCGCGAGCACTATCCATTCTGCTCGGCGCGCTGCAAGGATATCGACCTCAATCGCTGGCTGAAGGGCGCCTACGTCATCTCCGGCCGCGACGATGAGGAAGAAGAGGACGACGGCTCGAAGCATGGCCCTTCGCCGAAGGACGAGCCGTGAACGCGCGCGGCAATTGGCCGTTTCCCGCGATTTTTCTTTATCAACACCTAAGCGCTGGACAGGCCGAATTCCCGTGCTATAACCCACGCGCTTTCAAGGGGCGCCGCCCGGCGCTCTCGTGAAACCCGGCGGGCGATCCCGTTAGCCGGCACAGGCCCAGATAGCTCAGTTGGTAGAGCAGCGGACTGAAAATCCGCGTGTCGGTGGTTCGAATCCGCCTCTGGGCACCATCCCCTCTTCTCCCGACCCTCCCTTTCGCCGAAGCTTCTACGCTTCAGCCTCTCCAAACCTCTGAAATCGTTGAGCTTTTGGCGCAGTTGAGCGCAATTGGGCCGCCTTCGCCGCATTTGGTCCAACGGCGCGTGGGGATGGTATTTCCGTTGGTATTGGACATGCTGATGGTATCGACACGGCCAAGGGAGATCTGATCAGTGGCCCTTTCCGACGTGAAATGCCGGAACGCTCGCTCCGCTTCCAAACTCATGAAACTGTCTGACGGTGGCGGGCTCCAGCTATGGGTACAGCCCACGGGATCTCGCCTTTGGCGACTCGCCTATCGCTTTCACGGCAAGCAGAAACTCCTGGCGCTGGGCAGTTACCCGCTCCTCTCCCTGGCCGAGGCACGTCAGGCGCGCGATGACGCTAAGCGTCTCCTGCTAGCTGGCATCGACCCCGGACAGGAACGCAATTTGCGGAAGGCCGAGTCGGCAAAGGATTCCTTTCGGCAAATTGCGAACGAATATGTTGAGAAGCTCAAGAAGGAGGGGCGAGCCGACCGAACGATCAGCAAGGTCAAGTGGCTGCTCGACTTCGCCTATCCGACCATTGGCGACAAGTGCATTCGGGAGATTGATCCGTCAACCATCCTTACCGCCCTTCGTCGCTTGGAGGTTCGCGGTCGATACGAGTCGGCCAGGCGACTGCGCTCCACCATTGGTACCGTGTTTCGATACGCAATCGCGACTTCACGCGCCGAGGCAGATCCGACGGTCGCTCTGAGGGGTGCACTCATCAGCCCAATGGTCACGCCACGTGCCGCTATCACGGATCCTAAGGCCTTGGCTGGCTTGCTGAGGGCGATCGATTCGTTTGACGGACAGCCCACAACCCGAGCCGCCTTGAAGCTGATGGCGCTGCTATTTCCCCGCCCCGGCGAGCTGCGCGCGGCCGAATGGCACGAGTTCAATTTCGAAAGCTCGGTGTGGATCATCCCTCAAGCACGCATGAAAATGCGGCGACCGCATCGCGTACCCCTCTCGAGACAGGCCGTGAGCATCCTGAGCTCACTTAGAGAAGTCTCTGGTAGTGGTTCGCTACTGTGTCCGAGTGTTCGATCGGGTTCGCGTCCGATTTCCGACAACACGCTTAATGCCGCCCTGCGCCGTATGGGCTACGGCAAGGAAGAAGCTACCGCACACGGTTTCCGAGCGACGGCATCAACGCTGTTGAATGAATGCGGCAAATGGCATCCAGATGCCATAGAGCGACAGTTGGCCCACATTGAAAAGAACGACGTCCGGCGGGCCTACGCCCGGGCAGAGCACTGGGAAGAACGCGTCAATATGATGCAATGGTGGGCTGATTATCTATGTGAACTTGAAAGCAACAAAATGCCTGAGTGAGCTCGATGGGAAGCGGCAAACCGGCCCGTGACCTCTCCCTAGCTGCGCACATGCATTGGGCGCCGGAGTGTCTGAAGGTTCGTTGGCGGGTTTCTATCAAGGCTTCAGATCATGCGACTCCTCAGGATTCGGGCCGACGATGGTGTATGGCCGTTGCAGCACCTGCATTGCTGGTCGTTTTATTCCACGCTAGACGATGGAGCGGTTCAAGGAGCAGCTTCGGCGGGATCTGCCGTTTGAACCGGGCTGGCTTTCGCAAGTGCCTGCTAGCATAGGCGACGCGCGTCACAGTCTTCCCGAATATTTGACAAGCCCCAGCTATTGCACCTGAGCTGGCGCATCGGTCAGCTTTCCATATGATCTTTTTACGTATCCTCGACGCTCGAATTGATACGCAAACGTATCCTCATCCTTGACAGCCCACAGATGATATGTTTTCATATCAACTGTCCTGATAATGGTCCGTTAAGGTATCATGATGAGTTCTGAATCGGAAAGTTTGCGGGAGATAGGAGAGCTTCTTAAGAACGCAAGGCTTGCTGCCGCAATGACGCAGGAGCAGGTCGCAGATCTGGCCGGGATATCACGTCCGCGCTACCGAGACATCGAAAAGGGAACTGCTGCGGCGAGGGCCACGACCCTTATCAATATCGCCCGCTCGCTAGGTTTGGAAATGATGCTGGTCCCCCAAGCCGTCGTTCCTGCTGTTCTGGCCTTGTCACGTCCGCATGACACTGACGATCTGCCCGCCTTTGTTTCTCTGCCCGACGAGGACGATCATGGCTCCAATCAGTCAACCCCCTAGGACGGTCCAGTCGCTCAACGTGCTTCTGGATAAGTTCAAGATCGGCACGATCGTTCGCACGCCGGGCGACTTCAATGCGTTCAACTTTGAAGAGGCATATCGCGCAACGGGCGGTTTCCCAATTCTCAGTTTATCGTTTCGTTCGGCAACCGGTGGGCTCCGAAGAGATCCAAAGCCCCTTGTTGGTGTCCTGCCGGCTTTCTTCGCGAACCTCTTGCCAGAGGATAAATTGCGCGAGGCGATGGAAAAGCACCACCAAGGTAATGTTCGGGCGGGCAACGATTTCGATCTGCTGGCAGCACTTGGTGCCGATCTGCCCGGTGCGGTGCAAGTATTGCCTGGCGATGGCTCATCTGCAGTTAAGAGAGACGCGTTGAACGAGAAGCCCAAGGCTCGTTTCTCGCTCGCCGGTGTGCAAATGAAGCTGTCGGTCATGAAGAACACGGGAAAGGGCGGGGGCCTTACATTACCGATGGACGACGAACAGGGCCGGTACATCGCCAAATTTCCGTCGATGGCGTTCACGAGTGTTTCCGAGAACGAATTCGCCAATCTTGCTCTTGCAGCGGCGATCGGGATGGACGTTCCTGAACGCGAGTTGGTCGAGAGGTCCGATTTCGAGGGCATCCCCGAGGAATTTAACACACTTTCGGAGGGCAAGGTTCTTCTCGTCAAGCGATTTGACAGGGGCAGTGACGGCCAGAGGATCCATATCGAGGATTTCGCCCAGGTCTTTGGCGTCTACCCTTCGCGCAAATATGAGGGAGCCGCTTATCACGACATCGCCGCCGCCTTGAACGCGGCGGTTTCACTTGCCGCAGCTCTCGAATTCGTTCGCAGGCTCACTCTGGCGGCCGTGACCGGCAACGGCGACATGCACCTAAAGAACTGGTCGCTGATCTATCCTGGAGATGGCAACAGCCCGGCGTTTGCTCCAGTCTACGACGTGTTGTCGACGGTCCCTTATATTCCTGGAGACGCCATGGCGCTTTCGCTTGGAGGGGAGCGTTCATTCAAGGCACTGACTGCGTCACGCTGGAAAGCGTTCGCGAACCGGGCGCGGCTGCCCGAGCCAGCGGTTCTGAAAGCAGTGGCGGAGACGGTCGCACTCGTCAACGAACAATGGTGGCGCCTGCCCGAGCGCGAGATAATGCCCGCAAAGGTCCTCGAGCGCATCGACGAGCAGGTCAAGGTGATGACCCCAATTCTGGGAACCTGTGCCGAGAAGTGAGTCGGCTTCCCCGCCCTAAGGCAGCGTAAGTCTAGTCTCTGCCATCCGTCCGTTTCATATCTCCTCACCAGTTTGCACCGAACCAACTTGGTCGGAGAGCTTCCGCCCGAGGGAATCCTCATCCTTAGGGATGACGATCTCACCGCTGCAGAATGGTACGGGGATGGACTTGTGCTTCGACACCAACACGCCCGGAGCATAATGGGCCAAGAGTTCTTGGCGTAACGACCCCGCGCCGCAGAACCCTTACCTTCAGGACGGTGTCCATGAAAAGTGACGCAATTTCCTATCCGCCGCGAGGCCTCTCGCGGGATGAAGCGGCACGGTATGTGGGGGTCGGGCCGACGCTTTTCGACGAGATGGTCGCTGATGGGCGTATGCCGAAACCTAAACGGGTTAACAGTCGTGCAATCTGGGACCGTGTGGCACTTGATATCGCGTTCAGTTCTCTGCCGGATAAAAACAATGGCCTTCAAGAGCTACTGGATCGAAGCAAAAAAGCCGCGAGAAGAGCCCCGTGATACGCTGTTTGCGTATTCGCAGCTAGGGTGATACGCTCATGCTTGGGTGGAAGCCGCGTTATGAACGAGCGTGAAAAGCTTGCACAAGAAGTGAAAGCTTGGCGAACCTACAGACGGCTTACAGCCGGAGCCGCTGCAAAGGTGCTCGGTATTCCAAAACGCACCTTTGAAGGCATCGAGCAAGGCAGAGGATTTCCATACCCGTTACTCCTGCGTATCGCGATGGAGAGTAGTAGCGAGGAGTTGCCGCGCGGCGAGTCTCCAGCCAAGGCCTCGAAGGAGAGTTGATGGCGAAGCATCCTGACTACCCTGGCGCATCTTCGCGCATGGTCAACGGCAAGGAGTACTGGCGTTTTCGAGCCAATCGCCATGCACGACAAATAACGTTACCCGGCCGGCCCGGTGACGAAGCGTTTGAGGCCACCTACCAGCGTGCTGTCGAAGGCCGCGCAGGCGGGTCGGAAATAATTAACATGCCCGGGCGTGCCCTGCCCCGTACGTTCGGGCATGCAGCACGGCGACTCGAAACTACGATGGAGTGGTTGGATTTTGATGAGGCAACGAGGCTGAAGAATGCGCGGCTCATCGAACGCTTTCTCGAACTGCGGGTCGATCCCGCCTACCCGTTGACCTGGCGCGACACGCCGGTGGAACATCTTGATGCTGATCGTCTGCGCGCAATTATCGAGGGCATCTTCGTTGCCAATCGGACAGTTGCCAAGCACCTTCTCGTAGCGATCAAGAAGCTACTCTGGGTCGCGATCGAACTGGAGAATTGGATCAAGCCTCAAGACGACCCCTCACTATCGATCCGCGTGCGTGTGCCCAAATCGACCAAGAATCCCGCTTGGCCGATCGCGATCCGAGAAAAGTACGAAGCGCGACACCTAATCGGCACAGCCGCGCGAACCTGCTACGCGCTTGGTTTCTGGCTGGGCAATCGGCGCGGCGATATCGCTGCTCTCGAATGGGACGATCTGGTGAGCGAGGAGATCGAGCTGTTTGATGGCTCGTTGGCGCAGATCGAAGCCTTTGATTTCCGTCAGAGGAAGAACCGCAATCGCCACGGTGGGCGGGAGATGTTTATTCCAGTCGTGGACAAACTAGCCGCGGCGTTGGAACCGCTGGACCGCTCCAAAGGTGGCACCGTCTTGAAGAGCGCTTATGGCAGGGCATTCTCGGAAAAAAGTCTGTCCGGCATGATGCAGCACTGGACCCGGCAGGCGGGGATACCTGAAGGCTATACGCTTCATGGATTGCGACGGACCTTCGGGACCTACCTTGCCGAGTGCAACATACAGGCGCGTGCCATAATGGACGCAATGGGACATTCCTCCATGACGGTCACAGACGAATATGTCCGTGAGGCGAACAAAAAGCGAATTGCGGTCGACATCGCCAGAGCGATCAACCAGCGCGAAGAACAGCGCGATCAGATGAAGCGGCGGCCCAACTTGCGCATCGTCCGGTGAAAACCCATAGCGAACTGGTCAAAGGTCATGACCGCAGGACACCTTAGCTGCTTATTAGCGTGGGCAAAGCGTGGGCAAGGCGTGGGCAAATGCCAATTTTAATCAACAAAATCAAAGGTCATGGTGGGCCCGGAGGGACTCGAACCCCCAACCAAGCGGTTATGAGCCGCCGGCTCTAACCATTGAGCTACAGGCCCCACGCGGGCTGGCTTAGTGTTTTTCGCCGCGCGGCACAAGGCTTTCGAAAGCACTGGCGGCAAACGCCAAAATCAGCCCATATTCGCTCCGTACAGCGGCGTGCGCGCCCATAAGGCGCGTGAACAGGTCCGGGCCTGCACCGCACTGCCGGCAATCGACACTTTTTTCCGAGTCGGGACGGAGGCGGCGGGGATATCGGATCGCAGATCTCGAGGAGTTTTCATGACCAGACATCTTTTGCCTGTCGCGCTCGCGGCCGCGATCGCGTTTCCGGCGCTGGCAAGCGCTGCCGACACCCCGCCGCCTCCGCGCATTGTCGTCTCGGGCGAAGGCGAAGCGACCGTTGCGCCGGATATCGCGATGCTGACGCTCAGCGTCATGCGCGAGGCAAAGACCGCGCGCGCTGCGCTCGATGCCAACAACGACGCCATGGCGGCCGTGATCGCGGCGATGAAATCGGCCGGCATCGCCGATCGCGACCTGCAGACGGCAGGCATCCAGATCAATCCGCGCTACAACTACACCAACAAGGCAGACGGCAGCCAGGAAGCCGAGCTCGTCGCCTACCAGGTGACGAACACGCTGTCGGTGCGCGTGCGCGATGTCGACAAGACCGGCGATATCCTCGACAAGGCGGTGTCGCTCGGCGTCAACCAGGGCGGCGGCATCGCCTTCACCAATGACGATCCGAAGGCCACCATCGTCGAGGCGCGCAAGAAGGCGGTTGCGGACGCGATCGCCAAGGCCAAGACGCTCGCCGAGGCCGCCGGCGTCAGCCTCGGCCGGGTGATCGAGATCACCGACCAGAACGTCGCGCCGGTGCCGATGCCGATGAACGCCAAGGCGTTCGATGCAGCCCGGGCGGCCGTGCCGGTGCAGGCCGGCGAGAATTCCTATTCTGTCCAGGTCACCGTCACGTTCGAGCTGAAATAACAGGTCACCTGCTTCCATCGTCGGACCGCAGACAAAAAACCCCGGAGGGACACCGATCCTCCGGGGTTTTTCGAGCCGCGCGCCTCAGCACTGGCTGAAGGGGCCCACTACTCAAAGTCGATCTTCGCAGAAGATCGTACTTATAGGCGATCCTCGCAGAGGATCGTCCTTCCGGACCGACCTTCGCAGAAGGTCATGTCCATAGCTGATCCTCGCAGAGGATCGTGCTTCAGGACTGACGTTGCAAACGTCATGTCCATAGCGGATCCGCGGAGAGGATCGTCCTTTGCCGATCCAGCCTCAGCGATAGATGATCGGGCAGCCGCGCTCATTGGCGAAGACCACCACCACGCGGTCGCCATACTGACGGCCGGCCACCTTCACCGTGCGCCGGGTGATGTCGACGATGCGGACGCGGTGCAGGCCCATGCGCTCGGCCTTGTCGAGCGCGCGGTCCGGCGAGCAGCCGCGGCGGCGCCAGTCGCGATCGCGGCGGTAATACCCATCGTCATCGTCGCCGGTGTAGACGCCGAAACGCGGATCCTGGTTGTTGCCGAAGCCGAGATAGAGGCTGTCCGCATGCGCCGCCGGGATGGCTCCGAGCGTGCCCAGCCCGACAAGGGCCGAAAGGGCTGCCGTCTTGATCTGATTGAACATCGTCTCTCTCCGTGTTGTGGGCCGCTGGCCCCTTGAATTGATGATTGGCGAACCAATGATTGCAAAATGCCTTTTCGTGTCTGAACTTTTTGCGAACCGGCCATTCATGTCCGGTTCATGTAAGCGCGAACCCGCAAGGGTTCGTCGCTCGTAGTGCTTTAACGCTAACCTCATCAGGGTTAGTCCTAAACGCGAACCCGCCAGGGTTCGTCGTTCCTCGCAAAAATGCGAACCCCTCAGGGTTCGTCGTCCAGTATATAGTCAAAATAATCGTCCGGCTCGGCGAGATCCGTTTCCTTGGCCTTCACCCGGCCGCGGATCGATATCCCGGCCTCGTGCACGGTCTCAGCACTTCCCGAGACCAGCCTGTGCCACCAATAGAGATCGTGGCCCTCGGCGATGAGCCGGTAGGCGCAGGTCTTGGGCAGCCAGGTGATGGTGCGCACGTTCTGCGGCGTCAGCCCGACGCAATCGGGCACGCGCGACAGCCGGTTGGCATAGTCCGAGCAAAGGCATTTTTCGGCATCGAACAGCCGGCAGCCGACGCTCGTCCAATAGATCTCGCCGGTGTCCTCGTCCTCGAGCTTCGAAAGACAGCATTTGCCGCAGCCGTCGCAGAGCGATTCCCACTCGGCCGGCGTCATCGCCTCAAGCGTCTTGGTTTTCCAGAACGGTGCGGTCATGCGGCTGGATTTGGCCCTCCCTGGCCTTCCGGTCAAGCGTCGCTGTCGCAGTGACCCAGTATCAACATTAGAAAAACACGAAATTGCCTTCAAAAGGCCGGCCAGGCATCCTTGGCTGCTGCCAATGCCTGAAGGAACCAATTGCGGATGATGAAAGTTTGGGCAGGGATGGGACCCCACTTAGGAGAAAATTGATATGAAACGCCAACCACGGATTCTGGCGGGTACGGCAATCGGCCTGCTTATGGCATCCGCGCCGTTGGGCGCGTATCCGCTGCAGGCCGATTTCGGCGCCTCGCAGGGAGCGCCACTGATTCTGGCGCAGACGAGCTGTGCCGAAGGCCAATCGGCAGAGGAGTGTGCGCAAGGTGGCCAGCAGGGACAAGCTGAGCAACCGAAGAAAAAGAAGCGCGAGCAGCAACAGCAGACGGAATCGGCCCCGGCCGAGCAGCCCGCCGAGCCCGAGCAGAAGCCGCGCCGGAAGCGGCAGGACCAGCAGCAGATGGATACTGGCCAGGCGGAGCAAGCAGCACCGGCCGAGCAGCAGCTCAAACCGCGCAAGAAACGCGATCAACAGCAGCAAATCGAGGCAGCGCCGGCCGATCAGGGCGGCCAGCCAGCGGCCGATGAGCAGCAGTTCCAGCCGCGTAAGAAGAAACGCGACCAGCAGCAGCAGATCGAGGCAGCCCCCGCCGATCAGGGCGGCCAGCCAGCGGCCGATGAGCAGCAGTTCCAGCCGCGTAAGAAGAAGCGCGACAAGCAGCAGCAGATCGAGGCAGCACCTGCCGATCAGGGCGGCCAGCCCGCGGCCGACGAGCAGCAGATCCAACCGCGCAAGAAGAAGCGAGACCAGCAGCAGATCGAGGCAGCACCAGCCGATCAGGGCGGTGCGCCTGTGACTGAGGAACTGCAGCCGCGCAAGAAGAAGCGCAACCAGCAGCAGCAACAGACCGAAACCGCGCCGGCCGAGCAGCCCGCTGAACAGGCGGCGCCCGCCAACGACAACTTGCCGCAGGACAAGCTGCGCAAGAAGAAGCGGGATCAGCAGCAACAGACTGAAACCGCCCCAACCGAGCAGGCGCCGAAGACCGAGGCCCCTGCTGGCGAGCCGGCGCAGCAGGCCGAGCCGCAGCAGAACAATCAGCAAGCCGCGCCGGCCGAGGGCGAACAGCCTCTGGACAAGACAAAGAAGCGCAGGAAAGCCTTCGGTCAGCAGCCCGGCGCCGGTCAAGCGGTGACGGGGGAGCAACCTTCAACCAAGCAGCCCCCTGCCGAAGGCCAGGCGACCACCGGCGGCCAGCCCGCCACAGGCGAGCAGCCGGCCCAAGGCGGCGCGAATGCCGGCACTGCCGCGCAGGGCGAAGCGCCTGCCAATGCGAACGAGGCCCCGCTCTTCGACAGCCAGAAGGATGTTGTGCGCAAGCGCAAGGGCCGTCAGCCGGCCGGCCAGAGCGAAAGCGGCCAGGCTGGCGTAGAGCAAGGCGGCACCGGCCAAACTGGCACCCAGACCGAGCAGCAGACGGGAGAGCAGGTGCAGAAGCCGCAGCTGGCTCCGGTCGATCAAGGTCCACCACCCACCGACGACAAGGCGGCGCAGCAGGCGATCAAGCCTGAGACGATCGTTCCGGCCACCGAGGAAAAGGGCAAGCGGATCGAGCTTACGCCCGAGCAGGTGGTGCGCGAGCGCCGCCGGCCGCAGGGCGCGGACGTGCTGAAGCAGTTCGGCGACCGCGTGATCCTTCAGTTCAACAACCAGACGTTCGTGGAAAGCAACGAAGCGCCTCGCATCACCCGTGGCGCCAGGGATGTTTACTACGAGGATCTTTCGGGCGGCCGTACCCGCGAAATCGTGGAGCGCGACAACGGCGTCAGGATCATCACCATCCGCAACCGCAATGGCGACGTCGTCCGGCGATCGCGCATCATGCCGGACGGGCGCGAATATGTGCTGAGCTATGTCGACGAGCGCTACTACAACGACGTCGACGAGTGGCGCGATCCTGGCGACGACCTGCCACCGATGCGTCTCGACATATCGCGTCGGGACTACATCCTGGATTCGGAGGAAGTCGAGGATCCGGACGAGTACTACACCTTCCTCGAGCAGCCGCCGGTGGAGAGGGTGCAGCGCCTCTACTCGATCGACGAGGTCAAGCGCTCGGCGCGCGTGCGCGACATCGCCCGTCGCATCGACCTTGACACGCTGAACTTCGACTTCGGCTCGGCGACGATCTCCGACACCGAAGTGCAGAAGCTCGAGGGCGTGGCCACCGCCATGGAAAAACTTCTGAAGAAGAACCCGGCGGAAACCTTCCTGATCGAGGGCCATACCGACGCGGTCGGCACGCCCGACGCGAACCTCGCTCTGTCGGACCGGCGTGCCGAGGCGGTCGCCGAGGCGTTGACCAACGCCTTCGGCATCCCCGCTGAGAACCTCACGACACAGGGCTATGGCGAGGAGTATCTCAAGGTGAATACGTCCGGCCCGAACCGCGAGAACCGCCGTGTCGCCATCCGCCGCATCACCTCGCTGGTGGCGCCGGTGGCGAGCAACAACGAGCAGTAACAAAGACCCAAAGCGCGTCGCCTGAATCCGTTTCAGCGCGACGCGCTTTAGCGTTTGATTTCAAAATCCTGATCCGATTTTCGCAATCAGCGCGAGAAGATGAGGGCCGGTCCGGATCCAGACCGGCCCTTTCTTTCAAGATGCAAGAAGAATTGTCCCGCTTGTCCCGCCGCGCTCATTGAATCGCCGCATTGCGGCACCCAGATTCTAGCCAGGGCGTTCCCTGCCCTGTCCCGACTCCAGCGGGACACATGAGCCCCGCCGGTCCCCCTCTCCGGCGGGGCTTTTTGTCTTGAAAACAGAGTCCGCCTGCCCGAAATACGGACCGACCCCCGAAGCGAAACCCAGCCCGGAACACCTGATGAAGCGTCTCGAACTCGCCATCGAATCCGTCATCCTTGCCTCGCGCTGGCTATTGGTCGCCTTCTATCTGGGGCTCGGCCTTGCGCTCGCGACCTACCCGCTGTCCTTCGGCAAGAAGCTCTACGAGTTCGTGATGAGTGTTTTCACGCTCGGCGACACCGACACGATCCTGAAGATGCTCGGCCTGATCGACGCCGCCCTTGTCGCCTCACTGGTGGTGATGGTGATCATTTCGGGCTACGAGAATTTCGTCAGCCGATTCGACGAGCAGGACGGCGAGGTCCATTGGCTGGGCACGATCGACGTCGGCTCGCTGAAGGTCAAGGTCGCCTCGACCATCGTCGCGATCTCCTCGATCCACCTGCTGCAGGTCTTCCTCAACCACGCCTCCTACACGAGCGATCAGCTCATGTGGCTGACCGTCATGCATCTGGCCTTCGTCTTCTCGGCGCTTATGCTCGCTTATATCGACCGGGTGATGGCGCTGGCCAAGGGCAAGAAGGCTGCGGAGTGATGCCTATGGGACAGAACGAAGATCATCCGGACCTCGAACGGCTTCGTAAGGCAATCGACGAGGGTGATCGATCGGGAGATCCTGAGCCGTTTGACCTCGAGTCCTTCATCGAGATGAAGCGACGTTCGCGTGATTTCCGTCAGTAGATATTCCTGATCGCGGTATCCGTACGGGCGAACACCTCGTCCGGCACGAAGAAGTCGCCGGCCAGCGGTCCTGTCGCCCCCGGCGCATAGATCGAGAAGTCCGTGACGCCCTCCGCGCGCAGCACCTCCTCGTCGATGTAGAAATTGCCGGTCGCCTCGCGCGACGGCCGCAGGAAGATCGCATGCGCGGCGTCGGCCATAATGTCGGGCGAGCGGCTCATCGCCGCCATCGTGGCGCCACCCAGGAGATTGCGCACGGCGGCGGTGTCGATGGTGGAGATCGGCCACAGCGAATTGACGGCGATGCCGGCTCCGGCGAATTCGGCGCTCATGCCAAGCGTGCACATCGACATGCCGAACTTGGCCATGGTGTAGGCGACGTGGTTCTTGAACCACTTGGCCTTCATGTCGAGCGGCGGCGCCAGATTCAGGATGTGAGGATTTTTGGCCAACTTCAGGTGCGGAACGCACATTTTGGAGACCAGGAAGGTGCCGCGCGTGTTGATCTGGTGCATCAGGTCGTAGCGCTTCATGTCGGTTTCCAGCGTGCCGGTGAGCTGGATCGCGCTGGCATTGTTGACGCAGATGTCGATGCCGCCGAACCGTTCCACCGTCTTTGCCACCGCATCTGCGACCTGCCCCTCCTCGCGGATGTCGCAAAGCGCCGGCAGCGCCTTGCCGCCGGCCTGCTCGATCTCCTCGGCCGCGGTGTAGATCGTGCCCGGCAGCTTCGGGTGCGGCTCGGCTGTCTTGGCCGCGATCGTCACATTGGCGCCGTCCCGCGCCGCGCGCAGTGCGATCGCGAGACCAATGCCGCGCGATCCACCCGAGATGAACAGCGTCTTTCCCTTGAGCGACATCTATCGCCTCCCTCTTCAAACGTGGGAGGCAACTTGCGCGGCGGACGGGCGTGGCGCAAGGCCCAAGGCGCCGGGGCGAGATTACGCTGCGTCGCTATGAAAACAGGAGTCGACCGAGCTTAAACCAGCACCAGCCCCTGTCGCATCGCTATGGCGATCGCGTCCGTCCGGTTCGCCGCGCCGAGTTTGATCAGGATCGCGGCGACATGGAACTTCGCCGTGTGAACGGAAATGTTGAGTCGCCGCGCGATCACCTTGTTGGGTGCGCCTTCAGCCAGCAGCGCCAGCACTTCCGCCTCGCGCGGCGACAACGCCGCGCGGACCTGGTTGTCGTCGGACGTCTCGTCCTCGGACAGCCCTGCGTGGAAATCGCCATGAGCCTCTGAGGGTCCTGCCCTGCTGATGCGATAGCCGGACGCCGCCAACCGCAAGGCGGCGGCAATCAGCAAGCTGTCGGCGAAGGCTGGCAGCGTCGCAAACAGATTGCCGGCCGACCGCTCGTGGCCCGCGCGCCGGGAGAGCAGCACACACGGTGTTGCCGGGCTCACGGCCCGGCTTTCCAAAGCCGCCTCGTCGACCACGGCGACATCCGCCGCTTGACCCATGCCGCTGCCGGCGAGCGTCGGCAGCAGGTCGTCGCTCGCCGCAAGCGCGTCGGCCAGTTGCTCGGCGCGCGCCACGTCGCCGAGCGCGATCAGCACCGTCAGCCGGTGGGCTACCGCCTCCGGTCTCGCAATCGTTTGTGCCGCGCTCTCCGCCATCGACCCTCTCAGCTCAGCGGCTTCTCGCCGATGGTGATCGAGACGTCGCGCTGCGTGCCGCCGCTCAAAATACCAAGCGTCACGGCCGCGCCGGCGCTGTCCGGCCCGAGCTTGCGGATCAGCTCACGCGGGCCATGCACGGCCTCGCCGTTCCAGGCGACGATGATGTCGCCGACATGCAGGCCAGCGGCCTTGGCAGGGCCGCTGTCGTCGATGCTCATCACCATGGCGCCGTGCGTGTCGCCATTGCGGATCGGATGCAGCCCGGCGCCGAGATAGCCGCGCGCGACATGGCCCTTCTCGCGCAGTGTCGCCACCGCCCGCTCGATCGTCTCGTATGGCATGACCAGCGCCCGCCGGCGCGGTCCGAACAGCAGCATGCCGATCAGGCCGCCCTTGGCATCCAGCACCGGACCGCCCTCGAAGCGGCCGCCAGTGTTGATGGCGAGGTTGATGCGCCGATCGATAGTGCCGCCGCGCATCGAGCGCCAGGCAGGCCCGACCTCGCCGACCGTGCCGAACACGGCAAGTGCCGCCCCTTCGCTATTGCCGACTGCGATCGCCACATGGCCGGGGCGCACGGCGGCACCCTGAGGCAGCTGCGGCAAACCGGCTGCGGCGGAGGCTGGTTTCAACAGGGCAACGCCGGTCGAAGGATCGCGTCCGACAAGCTCCGCCCCCACGGTTTCGCCCGAGGCCAGCATCAGCTCGATCTCCTCGCCGGCTTCGACCGCTTCCTCGGCGGTGACGAAGAAGCCGTCTCGCCAGTGGAAGGCGCTCGCGGTGCGGTGGTGATGCGTGGCGAAGCTCGCCAGCGTCGGCGCGGCGGTCGCCGCGACGTCGGCAACGGCGTCGGAAAAGGCGCTGAGGTTGAAGTTGCTCATATCGATGATCTCCTGGGTTCTGTGACCCAGATATCGCTCCATGCCGCGCCCGCGGATACTCGCCTGACGGCTAGTCGGCGACCGGACTGGCCATGTGGTCAGGTCGCGGCGAATGCGGCCGCTCCGCACATATAGTGCGTGTCGCCCAAAAGTGCCGCGCGGTTTTGGGATGGCGACACGCACAAAATGACACGGAGCCCCACCCATGGCCTTCGCCGCCGAAAAACTCCAATCCGATGACGCCTTGCTCGATATCTATTCGGCGACGGTCGCCGACGCCGTCGACCGCATCGGCCCGGCCGTCTGCCGCATCGAGCGCATCGGCGCCGGCGGCCATGGCTCCGGCTTCGTCATCGCGCAGGACGGGCTGGTCGTCACCAACTTCCATGTCGTCGGCGACGCGCGCGCCGTGCGTGTCACGATGCCGGACGGCGCCGCCCGCGAGGGCCGCGTGCTTGGCCGCGATCCCGACACCGACATCGCGCTGGTGCGCGCCGACGGCAGTTTCGCCGATGTCGCGCCGCTCGGCGATTCCAAGCGGCTGCGGCGCGGCCAGATCGCGATCGCGATCGGCAATCCGCTGGGCTTCGAATGGACCGTCACCGCCGGCGTCGTCTCCGCGCTCGGCCGTTCGATGCGCGCCTCGACCGGCCGGCTGATCGACGACGTCATCCAGACCGATGCCGCGCTCAACCCCGGCAATTCCGGTGGCCCGCTGGTGTCGTCGGCCGGCGAGGTGATCGGCGTCAACACCGCCATGATCCACGGCGCGCAAGGCATCGCCTTCGCGGTCGCCTCCAACACCGCCAACTTCGTCATCTCCGAGATCATCCGCTTCGGCCGCGTGCGCCGCGCCTTCATCGGCGTCTCGGCCGACACGACCAACCTGCCGCGCCGCGCGGCCCTCCTGTCGCAGGTAACCACGAACACGGCGGTGCGCCTGCGCAGCGTCGAGAAGAACGGTCCCGCCGCGAGGGCCGGCCTGAAGGAAGGCGACATCATCGCCGCCATCGACGGCCGTCCGGTTACCGGCGTCGATGATCTGGTGCGCCTGCTCGATGCCGAACGCATCGGCCGCGAGACGCTCTGCACCGTCGTACGCCGCAGCGGTGTGAGCCAGGTGGTGGTGACGCCTGTGGCGCGGAGCTGAACTCTATCGCGGCCTGACGATCCGCCCGAGCAGCGATACCAGCAGCCGCGCCAGTTCGCCGCTCGGGTCGAGGTCCGGATCAAAGATCGTCATGCCCATGCCGATGCAGCGTTGGTCCATAGCCAATGGCGACAGAATGGCGACGAGATCGTCAGGATCGATGCCAGGGTTGCCAGGCGAATCCACAGCTGGCATCACCGTCTGGTCGAGCACATCGACATCGAGATGCAGCCAGTAGGGAAAACCGACACGCGCCAACGCCGCCCTTGTTGTCTCCACCATTCCCACCGCGCCCAGTTCCCGGGCCGCGAAGACATCGATGCGCGTGATCGCGGTCGCATTGATGTCGGGCCAGGCAAAGTCTGGGTCGCGGCTCTCGCGTTCGCCGATCTGCACCACCGCCTCGTCCGCCACCAGCGGGCCGGCAATGCCCGGCCATTCAGTGAGCAAGGCCTCGCCCCGCCCGGTTGCAAGCGCCAGATCCATACCTGCAGCAGAGCCGAGCGTGGCGTTGACGTCATAATTGCCGGGATGGCGGAAATCGCTGTGACCATCGACATGCACCAGCGCGACGGGACCCGATCGTCGAGCGGCGGCGAGCGCGCCAAGCAGCACCGAGCAGTCGCCGCCGATGACCAGCGGCCACTCGCCTTGCCCGAGCGCGTTGGCGACGCCATCCGCCAGTTCGAGATTGAAACGGCGGATGGCATGGCCGTTGCGCAGCCGGGTGCCGTGCTCCGGTTCGGCGCTGTAGGCCGGCCGCTCCAGATCGAGGATTGCCGCGGGCGTCAAGGCTTCAACCAGCCCGGCCTTGGTCAGAGCCTCGGGCCCGCGCCAGGTGCCGGGCACATGGCCGGGCCGCAATGGCCGCAGCCCGAGATTGGAGGGCGCGCGGATAAGGCAGATGTCACGCATACGGCTGGGTCCGATTCAACTCACTCCAGCATAGATCCCCGCGAAGGGCTCCGGCCATATGGTCGGAGCCAAATGCCGACACCTGCTGCCAGCGCGAGCCTTAGCTTCGTACCGCGCCTTCGGTGTATTGCGCCAGAAACTCCTCGCTCGGTGGGATCGGCTTGATGACGTCGATCAGGACGCCGTTGGGATCCCTAGTGATGAAATGGCGCTGGCCGAACGGCTCGTCGCGCAGGCTGCGCAGGATCGGCAGGCCGGCGGCGACGACGCGCTCATAGACGGCGTCGGGATCGCGAACCTCGAAATTGATCAGCAGGCCGGACGTGCGTCCCCGCCCCTCTTCCGGGATTGTCTCATGATCGCCCTGGACGACGCCAAGGTTGACCCGCCTGTCCTCGCTGGAGCGCAGATGGACATACCAGTCGCTCGTAAACAGCGGCTCGAAGCGGAAGTGCTTGACGTAGAAGGCCGCCGTGCCGGCGACATCGCCGGTCATCAGCACCGGATAGTAGCTCGTCGTCTTCATCTTTTCTTCTCCTGCCTCATAACATACAGTCTGTATGTAAATTCAATAACATACAGGCTGCATGTATGCAACGTCGCTCCAACCGCGATCGCACCGAGGCCACGCGCGCCGATCTGATCCGTGCGGCGCGAAGACTTTTTACGGAGAAATCCTATGCCGAGACCGGCACGCCGGAGATCGTCGCCGCCGCCGGCGTGACGCGCGGGGCGCTCTACCATCACTTTGCCGACAAGCAGGCGCTGTTTGCGGCGGTCGTGGAACAAGAGGCGGCGGCAGTGGCGGCGGAGATCGGTCATGCTTCGCCGCCCTCGCTCTCCGCCCGCGAAGCGCTGATCGCCGGCTCGGACGCCTATCTGGAGGCAATGCGGTCGCCCGGCCGCACACGGCTTCTGTTGCTTGATGGACCGGCCGTGCTCGGCCGCGCCGCCATGGACGAGATCGACAACCGCCACGGCAATCGCTCGCTGCGCGAAGGCCTTGTTGCGGCCATGCGCGTGCAAGCTATGACCAGATTGCCGGTCGAGGCGCTGACCGCCCTGCTCGCCGCCGCCTTCGACAGGGCGGCTTTAGCCGTCGAGGCCGGCGCGTCGGGCGAGGATTATCGCGCCGTTCTGGTGGCATTCATGGACGGCTTGTCTCCGGCCCCTCCTCCGTCCACACGCCGGGCTCCATCTCATTGAAGCAGCCGAGCTGCCGTTTGAATTCGTCGATCAGCCAGGACGCGGCGGGCTTGGGGCTGCGGTCGGTGCGGTGCATGGCATAGAGCGGCGAGCGTACCTCGCGATAGGGCTCCAGATCGAGCTCGACCAACCGGCCGCTGGCCAGGTCGTCGGCAATCAACCAGCGCGGCAGGCCGCCCCATCCGAGGCCCTCGCGCATCAGCGCGTGCTTGGTGCGCACATCCGTCAGCCGCCAGGTGCGATAGGCAAACACGCCATAGTCGCGCCCGCGCGTGCGCTCCGACTGGTCGGAGACGACGAGCTGGATATGCTCGCGCAGGTCCTCGACGGCCACCGGTTTCGGCAGCTTCGCCAGCGGGTGGTCGGGCGCCGCCGCCGGTACCATCGAGGTGAAGCCGATGCGCAGCAGATTGACGTCGGCTTCACCAATCAGCCCGCCAAAGCCGAGATCCGACTGGCCATTGACGACCTGATCGAGGATCAGGCCGAGCGAACCGATATAAAGCCGCAGCATCACGGCCGGGAATTGCGCCTCGAAAGCTTTTAGCACCCGCACGAGCGCCGGCGAAGGCAGCGCCACGTCGACCGACACGGTCACTTCCGCCTCCAGCCCTTGCCGGTAGCCGTCGGCGCGCGATCGGATGCGTTGCAGGACGCCGATCATGCGCCGTGCGTCCTCCAGCATGGCCTTGCCGACATCGGTCAGTTGCGGCTCGCGCACGCCTTCGCGCTCGAACAGTTTCAGGCCGAGCTGCGCTTCGAGATTGGAAATGCCGTAGCTCACCACGGACTGCGCCCGGTTGAGCTTGCGCCCCGCGGCCGAGAAGCTGCCGGTGTCGGCCACCGCCACCAGGATCTGAAGCTGGTCTAGTGTCGGGTTGGGTTGCATGACCAATCCATATTCTAGATGGATACCATGTAAATTATACCAGTTTTCCAGATATGGCGGCAATCCCATATTGGCGGGGAAAGTTCAATCCAACCCCAAGGGGACACCGCCATGTCTATTCTTCTCGTTACGTCCAGCCCGCGCGGCGCTGCTTCGCACTCGACCCGCGTCGCAACCGACCTCGCCCAGAAGCTGATTGCCGCCGACCCGTCCAACACGCTTGTTGTGCGCGACCTGGTCGCCAATCCGCTGCCGCACATCGACCCTGACTACGCCACCGGCATCTACACGCCGGCCGAAGCCCGCACGCCGCGCCAGGCCGAGGTGGTCGGCGTTTCCGATGCCGTGCTCGATGAACTGTTCGCCGCCGACACGGTGATCCTCGCCACCGGCTTCATCAACTTCAACATTTCTTCGACGCTGAAGTCGTGGGTCGACCACGTCGCCCGCTCGGGCAAGACCTTTGCCTATGGCGAAGGCGGCCCGAAGGGCCTCGTCAGCGGCAAGAAGGTCTATATCGTGCTCGCTTCCGGCGGCATCTATTCCGAGGGTGCGGCAGTGCAGATGGACCATGCTGTCCCGTATCTGCGTAGCGTGCTCGGCTTCCTTGGCATGACCGACGTCGAAGTGATCCGCGTTGAGGGCGTCGGCATGGGTGCTGATGCCGTCACGGCAGCACTTGCCAAGGCCACCGCCAAGGTCGATGCGATCGCTGCCGCGGCTGCGAATGCGGACCAGATCGCCGCGGCCGCGTAATCATCGCCCTAAGAATGAGAAAGGCAGGCGCCGGTCGGCGCCTGCCTTTTTTGCATGATCATCGAACGCGGCGCCGATCTGGAACGACTTTTTCTTCCCACTGGTGCTGATGACCTCCGACAATTTGAAGACACTGCCGCAGGGGCTGACCGTGTTCGTCGGCGAACTCACCACCGACTGGGCGTGCTGTTCACCGGGCTGACACTGGCGGCGCTGCCGATTACGCTGCTGTATATCGTGCTGTCGAAGCAGTTCATCTCCGGCATCACCCAAGGGGCAGTCAAATAACGAAAGATCGAGGCATCACGAAGTGGCAAACCAGAACAAGATCATCATCACCTGCGCGGTCACCGGCTCGATCCACACCCCGTCGATGTCGCCGCATCTGCCGGTGACAGCGCAAGAGATCGCGACCGCTGCCATCGAGGCGGCCGAGGCGGGAGCTGCGATCGTCCATCTTCACGCCCGCAATCCGACCGACGGACGCCCCGACCAATCGACGGAGGCGTTCGCGCCTTTCCTGCAGGTCATCAAGCAGCGCTCCAACTGCGTCGTCAACATCACCACCGGCGGCGCCGCGACGATGAGCGTGGAAGAGCGGGTCAAGCCGGCGAAGGTTTTTGCGCCCGAGGTGGCGTCGCTCAACATGGGGTCGATGAATTTCGCGCTGTTTCCGATGCTGGAGCGCTTCAAGACCTTCGAGCACGATTGGGAGCGGCCTTATCTCGAAGGCTCGCGCGACCGCATCTTCCGCAACACTTTCGGCGACATCGAGCACATATTGCGCACCTGCGCCGACAATGGCACGCGCTTCGAGATCGAGTGCTACGACATCGGCCATCTCTATACACTGGCGCATTTCGTCGACCGCGGCCTAGTGAAGGCGCCGTTCTTCGTCCAGAGCGTGTTCGGCATCCTCGGCGGCATCGGCACGCATCCGGAAGACGTCGCCCACATGAAGCGGACGGCCGACCGGCTGTTTGGCAAAGACTACCACTGGTCGGTGCTTGGCGCCGGCCGCCACCAGCTGCCGATTGCCACGCAGGCGATCGCTCTCGGCGGCAATGTGCGGGTCGGCCTGGAGGATTCGCTGTGGATCGGCAAGGGCAAGCTCGCCCGCTCGAGCGCCGAACAGGTGACCAAGGTCCGCCAGATCATCGAAGGCCTCGGCGCCTCGATCGCCACGCCCGACGAGGCGCGGCAGATCCTTCAGCTCAAGGGCGGCGACAAGGTCGCGTTCTGATCGGGGCAAAAAGGCGGCGAGCCTTGGCGGCTCAGCCGAACATCCTCTCGCCCTGCTCGTCGACGAGTTGGATGCCTTTCTTGATCGAGATGTCGACGGCGTCGTCCAGTCCGGCGAAACGGTCGGCGCGGATGAAGCGGTGCTCCTTCATCACGCCGTCCACTTCCTTGGAGACGACGCCGCAGGTCTGGTACTGGCCGTCGGCCTTGTAGGGCGTGGCGCTGATCAGGAATCCCTTGTGCTCGACCTGCTTTGCCGGCTTCGCGGCTCCGGTGTCCGTTGCCTCGCCACCGCCGCCGCCGAAAAGACGTTTCAGAAAAGACATTTCAGTATCCTCCAACGGCAATCGTCCTGCATCACATAGCGTGTTGCAGGACGATTTTCACTAAGCATGATCCCGAAAAGTGTGCAGTGGTTTTTGCTTCGCTGACCTTCGGTTCGAAAGGGATCGTGCTCCAATAAGAAAATGAAGCGGCGGCCCTTGGTTGAACGAGCAATGGCCCCTTCGGAGCCAGCAATTGTCCTTAGCGGCGCGATAGCGCCTCGAGCGCCGCGGCGGCGTCTTCCAGGATGCTGATCGCCTCGACCTGCTTGTCTTCCGGCGCATCGACGATGTCGCTGAGCGCGGCACGCAGCCGGTGGCGCAGCGCGCGGAACCGGTCCCGCTTTTCATGCCGACCGCGCCGGCCGCCGTCCTCGCCGTCGTCGCTCCAGCCGAACCAGTCGCGCGCCTTGGCCATCTTGCGGCCGAAACGCTCCAGGTGGTCGAGCACGTGATCGATCATCTCGCGGTTTTCCTCGAGATGCGCCCGGCCCGCCTCGGTGATCGAAAACACCTTCTTGTTGCCTTCGCTGGACGAGACGGCATAGCCAGCCTCTTCGAGGAAAGTCAGCGTCGGATAGACCACGCCCGGGCTCGGGCTGTAGATGCCGCTGGTGCGCTCCTCCAGCGCCTTGATGATGTCGTAGCCGTGCCGCGGCGCCTCGGCCAGCAGCGACAGCGTGATCAGCTTGAGATCGCCGTCGGCCAGCATGCGGCCGGCGCGGAACATGTCGCCGGGGCCGCCACGACCGCCGCCGCGCATGCCGTGCCCGAACGGCCCGAAGCCGCCGCCGCGACCGCCGAAACGACCGGCCATATGCATGAACATGCGCTCGCCGAAATGGTTGTGTCCGAAATGCTTATGCATGGATTGCTCCTTGAGTTCTATCTTACGATATATCTTAGTTAGGTTCCGGTATCCACAGAGTCAAGATATATCTTACGATGTATCGAGACTGTAGCCAACTGACTGCGCCCACGCGACCGGAATGCGGGTCAAGCGCGCTACCAGCGGCCTTTGCGGCGATTCCAGGCGTAGAGAAGATCGGCGAAACGGTCATAGGCAAAGCGTGTCAGCGGCAGCGCAACCGGGTTGCCGAACAATGTCGCCAGCCAACTTTCACCCGGCGTTATCCGCCAGACCGCTATCGCCACATCCGCGCCGACCAGCAATCTGCCTCCGGCATCGGTCGCATGCAGCCGGCGGCGGACGTCCTCCAGCGAGGCGCCATATCCGGCCAGCGCCGCCGGCTCGAAATTGATGTCGCGGAATTCGATGCGGCCGGCCCTGACCGCCTCGATCAGCCGCAGCCTCTGGCGTGTGATGCCGGCATCGCAGACCGGACAGCGCGTGTTGTACCAGACGGTCAGAGGCTCGGACATGGAATGGTTATCGGGAACGAGGCGCGGCCCCGCAATAGAGCGTGTTTCACCGTTTCACCGAAACGGCGAGCCGCTCTATCTTGACGCAATTCCTGAAGGAAACCGCTTCACACTTTTCCTGGAATTGCTCTAGCCGGTCCGTGCCTTGCCGGACCTTCACCCGAGCGAACTGATGATCTCGCGATAGGCGAATTCCGGGAACGCCTTCATGGTTCGCGTTCTGACATTGCCGCCCGAGGAGAGCATCAGCGCGAAGCGAGCCAGCACCGCATCGTCAGGCGCCTCGACAATGGCGACCATGTCGCATTCGCCCATGGTCAGATAGAACGCCTTGAACGATCCCCCCATTTCCCCCAGTAGCTTCTTGCCGGCATCGAGCCGCTTCGGCGACTCACGCACGTTCTTGGCGCCCTGCTCCGTCCAGTTGATCAGCATGATGTAGGTCGTCATGGCATACCTCCCTCCGGTGCCACGGAGCACGGCGCTTTGGCCGTTACGACCGGCGCCGGGGGCGGGCATCCGGCTTGTCGCCCACGAATGCATCCGACCGCAAAATTATCCTCCTGTCGAACAGCCCGGGCAAGGCGGCAGTGCGATGATTGGATCGCAAAAAAGGGCGCCAGGGGCGCCCTTTCGATGATTATCTGATTTCCGTAATCAGCTGTCGAGGAAGCTTCTGAGCTTGCGCGACCGGCTCGGGTGCTTGAGCTTGCGCAGCGCCTTGGCCTCGATCTGGCGGATACGCTCACGGGTGACCGAGAATTGCTGGCCGACCTCTTCCAGCGTGTGGTCGGTGTTCATGCCGATGCCGAAGCGCATGCGCAGAACGCGTTCCTCGCGCGGCGTCAGCGAGGCGAGCACGCGGGTCGTCGTCTCGCGCAGATTCGCCTGGATCGCCGCATCGATCGGCAGGATCGCCATCTTGTCCTCGATGAAGTCGCCGAGATGCGAGTCCTCCTCGTCGCCGACCGGCGTTTCGAGCGAGATCGGCTCCTTGGCGATCTTCAGCACCTTGCGCACTTTTTCCAGCGGCATTGCGAGTTTCTCGGCCAGTTCCTCCGGCGTCGGCTCGCGACCGATCTCGTGCAGCATCTGGCGCGAGGTGCGCACGATCTTGTTGATCGTCTCGATCATGTGCACCGGAATGCGGATGGTGCGCGCCTGGTCGGCGATCGAGCGGGTGATCGCCTGCCGGATCCACCACGTCGCGTAGGTCGAGAACTTGTAGCCGCGGCGGTATTCGAATTTATCGACCGCCTTCATCAGGCCGATATTGCCTTCCTGGATCAGGTCGAGGAACTGCAGGCCGCGGTTGGTGTATTTCTTGGCGATCGAGATCACGAGGCGCAGGTTCGCCTCCACCATTTCCTTCTTGGCGATCGCGGCCTCGCGCTCGCCCTTCTGCACCTGGTTGACGATCTTGCGGAATTCCAGGATCGAGATCGCCGTCTCGGTGGCGAGGCTCTGGATCTCGGCGCGCAGCTCCTTGATCGCGTCCTTCTCGTTCTTGGTGAACTCCTTCCAGCCGCGCGACGTCAGGTTGGCGATCGAGCGCGTCCAGTTCGGATCGAGCTCCGAGCCCTGATATTCCCTGAGGAACTCCTCGCGACGCACGCCATAGCTTTCAGCGAGCCGGAGCAGCTTGCCCTCGTTCTGCACCAGGCGCTTGTTGATGTCGTAGAGCTGCTCGACCAGCGCTTCGATGCGCTGGGTGTTGAGCGACAACGACTTCACTGCCTTGATGAGCTGGTCCTTCAGCTCCTTCAGCCGGCGATCCTGGCTGGGCGAAAGCGTGCCGGCGGCGGCGAGACGGTTCTCGACCTGCTGGTCCTGCAGCTTGCGCAGCTTCTTGTAAGTGTCGGCGATGACGTCGAGCGTCTCCATCACCTGCGGGCGCAGTTCCGCTTCCATCGCGGCGAGCGACAGGCTCGCCTCGTCCTCGTCGTCTTCCTCTTCCTCGAGCCCGCGGGTGTCGCCGCCGCCGACATTGGTGATGTCGTCCTCTTCCTCGCGCGCCGCCGCGCGGCCGCGCGGCTTCTCCTCGGGCTTGGGCGCTTCCTCGATGCGTTCGACGACCGGCGCCTGCTTGGCCTCGGGACCGGCATAGGTCGCCTCGAGATCGATGATCTCGCGCAGCAGGATCTTCGATTCGTTGAGCTCGTCGCGCCAGATGATGATGGCCTGGAAGGTCAGCGGGCTTTCGCACAGGCCCGCGATCATCGTCTCGCGGCCGGCCTCGATGCGCTTGGCGATCGCGATTTCGCCTTCGCGCGACAGAAGCTCGACCGAGCCCATCTCGCGCAGATACATCCGCACCGGGTCGTCGGTGCGGTCGGTCGGCTCTTTCTTGGTGGTCGTGGTGGCGACGGCCGTGCCGGTCTGCTCGGCAAGCTCGTTGGCGTCCTCGTCGGAATCGGCGGCCGAATCGGCCGCCTCCGCCTCCTCGCCCTGCTCGTCGTCCTCGACGACATTGATGCCCATGTCGGAGAGCATCGCCATCGTGTCCTCGATCTGCTCGGAGGTCACTTCCTCCGAAGGCAGCACCGAGTTCAGCTCGTCCATGGTCACATAGCCGCGCTTCTTGGCGGCTTTGATCATCTTCTTGACAGCATCATCGGAAAGGTCGAGCAGAGGGCCATCGGTGGCGCCTTCACGTTCGGTCTCGACCTCTTCCTTTTCCTTTGTCGCCATTCTTTGTCGTCTCCAAGCGGCCCAACATCGAAGCCGCGTAAGCTGCTGTCACACCGGTTGCGCTCGCACCAGAACGCTTCTACCGGGCCAGTAACCGCATCATCTCTTTGTTTGGTGCATGTCGTTGCCCCAAAACCGGCCTCCACTTTTTGGGCGACATGCATTAAGTCCAGATTAACCCTGGTATCTGTGGCAGGCCTTTTGCCTGTCCAGTGACCAGCACCTCGCATCGCTCAAAATTTCCCGCCGCAGCCGGGGGCACGGTTAACGTTTCGAATCGTCCTGATTCCGCCAATCTGCCAGAAGGTCAAGCGCCTCTGGCATGATTCGCATGAAAAAAGCGAATCAATTACCCGACTTAGAGGCGTAGATTCGACGCGCCTGCATATTTCCACTTCATTTTCGGGGCAGAGTCGGACCTAAACCCGTCCAACCCTGCCCGATGAAACGCCGAACCCTTCGATCAGCGCTTCCGTTGCCTGCATATCGTTGAATTGCGCTTGAATCTCGACGAGATGCCGGAAGTTTTCATCCGAAGGGTCTGCATCGAGCGCCGCCTGCGCCTGTTTCAGCTCTCTATGTAAGGTGCGCGCGCTGCGCTGCAAGTGCAGCGCCTGGTTGAAGGCGTCGCGGGCATCGTCAAGGCCAGCGGTTTCGAGCGCCGGCCACTGCCTTGCGCGCTTGATCAGCGCGACCGCACGCTCCCAGATGTCGCCGCACCCGGCGCGCACGATCGTGGCGATCACCGCGTCGCGGTCGTCGGCCGCATCATGCGCCATCGCGTCGAGGATAGCGGCGTGCAGCCGCCGCAGGTCGGAATTGGCGAGATCGAGGAATTCGACATGGGCGAAATTCTCGTCAATCAGCGCCGGGTGATTGATGAGCGCCACGATGATCGTCGCCTCGCGCACCGACATGCCCTCGCCGCCGCGCCTGACCAGCGCCGAGCGGCCGAGGCTTTCGGTGATGGCTGTGCGTGCGCCGGCAGCGCCCCGGCCAAACGCTCCGCCTGGCGCCGAACCTCTGCCGCGCTCGCCCGGCCGACCGTCCTGGCGTTGATGGCCTTGCCGCGTGCCGCGCTGCGAGCCGAAGAAGCTTAAGACGCGTTCACGCATCTCCTGTTGATAGTGGTAACGCAGGCTTTCGTCGCGGATGCGGCTGGTGATCTCACGCAGCCTCTTTTCGAGTTCGGCGCGCCGCTCCGGCGTGTCGAAGACGCCGCCGGCTGTCTCGCGCATCCACAAAAGGTCTGCAAGCGGCCTGGCTTCCGCCAGCACCGCGCGGAAAGCGTCCGGCCCATCGGCCTTGACCAGGTCGTCCGGATCCTTGCCTTCGGGCAACAGCGCGAAGCGCGCCGAGCGGCCGGGCTGGATCGTCGGCAGGGCCAGATCGGCGGCGCGCCATGCCGCCTTCAACCCGGCCTGGTCGCCGTCGAAGCAGAGTATCGGCTCGCCGGCCATGCGCCATAGAAGCTCGAGCTGGTTTTCGGTAAGAGCGGTGCCGAGCGGCGCCACGGCATTCTCGAAGCCGGCCTGCGCCAGCGCGATCACGTCCATATAGCCTTCGACGGCAATCACCGTGCTGCCTTTCGCTACGGCCTTGCGGGCGCGGGCGAAATTGTAGAGCACGTTGCCCTTGTGGAAGAGCTCGGTCTCCGGCGAGTTCATGTATTTGGCCAAGGCGTCCGGCGCCAGCGCCCGCCCGCCGAAGGCAATGATCTTGCCGCGCGAATCCGGGATCGGGAACATGATGCGGTCGCGGAACCAGTCGTAGGAGACCGGTATATCGTCACCGTGCCGCACCAACCCGCAAGCTTCGATATCGGTTTTCAGCACGCCCTTGGCGGCGAGATATTCCTTCAGCGCGTTGCGGCTGTCCGGCGCATAGCCGAGCCGGAACGACTGCTGCGTCACCGGCGTCAGGCCACGATCGCGCAGATAAGCGCGGGCCTTGGCGCCTTCCGGCCCCTGCAGACGCTCCTGGAAGAAGACGGTCGCCATTTCCATGACGTCGGTCAGGCTGGCGCGCTCCTTCTCGCGCCGTTCCTCCTGGGCGTCGCGCACCGGCATTGGCACCCCGGCCATCTCGGCGATCTTTTCGACCGCTTCGGGAAAGCTCATGCCGTCGAGCTCGGTCAGGAACTTGAAATGATCGCCCGACACCGAGCAGCCGAAACAATGATAGCGGCCCTTCTTGTCCTCGCAGTGGAAGGACGGGCTCTTCTCGCCGTGGAACGGGCAGCACGCCCAGAAATCGCCGCGCGACGCGTTGGTCTTCTTCCTGTCCCACGAAACGCGCTGGCCGATGACCGAGGAAATCGGCACACGGTCGCGTATCTCGTCGAGGAAGGCGGGCGGAAAGCGCATCGGGAAAGGCTCGTTTGCCCTCATATAGTCGAGCCGCACGGGCGCGACGACTCGTCAAAGCCCATCGTACCCGCTTTTCACAGACAAAAAGAAGGCGGCCGAGTGGCCGCCTTCTTTATCGTCTCGGGCCGTTGCCGGATCAGTGCGCGGCGATCGCGCCGAAGATGATACCGGAGACGATGCTGACCAGCAGGTAGTCGTTGCCGACGCGGATCCATTCCTGGCCGGGACCAGGGCGGCGCAGGCCATAGCGGTGCCAGTCGCGCACCGCCTGATGGCGCTTCCAGCTGGAGTATTTCTGGCCGTTGCGCCAGTGGCTGCGCCTTACCACGACCTTTTTCTTCACCACCACTTTCTTCTTCGTCACGCCCGGCTTCTGCCAGTCGACCTGGGTGTAGTTGGACTGCGGCGCGCTCGGCTGATTAAGCGGCGCGGCCTGACCCGAAAAGGCCGTGGCAGCCAACATCGAGCCGGTGACGACGGAAAGTATGAGACGTTTCATGGTCGGTGCTCCTTGGTTGTCGATAGGCAAGGAGGTAGCCGCGGCCGGATGAACCGAAACTGAACGCTTGGACTACAATTCTGTAATGATTTCCTATGTTTGTGAGGCTCACTTCAACAAAGGGCAAGACTGACCCTTGGGCCGGCAGTCGCACCGCGTCGGGCCGACTGGCGCGGCGGGCGGATGCAACCAATATGTCTTCCATCCATTTCCGACACGCGCCGTCGCGTGCCGGCCGCCGGTCAAGCGGGGTAAAATTTATTATCCGGCTAAAGTTGTTTGGAGTAGTCTCGACCCCCGAAATGCTTGTGATTCGTACCCCTTCCCCCTTCCTTGCCGCCTCATTGCGAGGCTGGGCATGAGCGGTTCTGTCGTCCTTCTGCACCTTGCCGGCGCGGTGGCGCTGATGCTGTTTGCCACCCGCCTGGTCAAGACCGGCGTCGAACGCGCCTATGGCGATGTGCTGCGCCACAGGCTGCGCGCCACCATGCGCAATCCGCTGATGGCGGTTCTGGCCGGTTGCGGCCTGGCGATCGCCTTGCAAAGCTCCACCGCCGTGACGCTGCTGGTCGGCTCCTTCGCCGGCGCGGGCATAGTGTCGGGCGCCGCCGGGCAGCTTGCCGTGCGCGGCGCCGAGATCGGCTCGGCGCTCGTCGTCAAGCTGCTGACCTTCGACCTGTCGCTTCTCGTGCCGGTCTGCCTGGTCGCCGGGACATTCATGTTCATGGCCACCGAGCGACGTGACTGGCGCCAGTTCGGCCGTATCCTCGTCGGCATCGGACTATTGCTGCTGTCGCTGGAAATGATCGGCCAGGCTTCGGAGCCGTTGCGGCAGAGCACGCTGATGCCGATGATCGTCAATTATTTCTCCGGCGATTTCGTCACCGCCTATCTTCTCGCCGCGCTGATCACCTGGCTGTTCCATTCCTCGATCGCGGCGGTGCTGCTCCTGGTGACGTTGGCTGGCCGCGGCTTCATTCCGCCGGAGCTCGGCATCGTGCTGGTGCTCGGCGTCAATCTCGGCTCCTCGATCATCGCGCCGCTGCTCACCCGCAATGCCGATCCCGGAGTCCGCGTCGTGCCGATAGGCAACCTGCTGATGCGTGGCATGGGCTCTCTGATCATGCTGATCCTGTTCATGACGCTGAAGCCGCCGGTCGGCTTCCTCGGCGCGACCGGACCCGACCAGATCGTCAACGCGCATATCCTGTTCAATGTGATCATCCTGCTGGCAGGGCTGCCGCTCGCCGGCCTCGTCTATCGCGCTTCCGAGAAGATCGTGGCGCTCGGCGCCAAGCCGCAGCCGGCGGCCGCGCTCGATGTCGTCGAGCTTTCGGCGCTGAACGAAAGCGCGCTCGACACGCCGAGCCAGGCGCTCGCAAACGCCACGCGCGAGGTGGTGCGGGTCTGCGAGACGGTCGAGATCATGCTGAAGCGCATCATCGAGCTCTACGAGAGCGCCGACAGCGACAAGATCAAGGCGCTCGCGGCGCTCGACGACCGCGTCGACCGGAAGCACGCGGCGATCAAACTCTATCTCGCCAAGGTCACCAAGAACCCTTTGAGCGAGGACGAGGCGCTGCGCTGCCAGGAACTGATCGGCGCCTGCGTCAAGCTGGAACAGGTCGGCGACATCATCGTGCGCAACATGCTGGTGCATGTCAGGAAGAAGCTGGAGCGCGGGCTTGAATTCACGCCTGAGGGCTGGCGCGAGCTCAGCGCCTTCCATGCCTCGGTGCTGGCCAACGCGCGGCTTGCCTTCAACGTGCTGGTCTCGCGCGATCCCGAGACCGCCCGGCAACTGGTGCTGGAAAAGGACCTGCTGCGCGAGCGCGAGAAAGAGACCAGCGCCAGCCACTTTGTCCGGCTGCGCGACGGCACCGCCAAGAGCGTCGAGACCAGTTCCATCCACCTCGACACTATTCGCGACCTGAAGCAGATCAACTCGCTGCTGGCCTCCATGGCCTATCCCGTGCTTGAGGAACGCGGCCTGCTCGGCGGCTCGCGGCTGAAGGCTGGTTAGTCGTTGCCTGGGCAGCGCGTCCGGCCGGGCAAAAAATTAGTCTTTGCTCATCCTCGCATCCGTCGGCTAAGGAACATCTGATATCCACTGGGAGGATGATGTAGTCGATGGACACCCACTCGCGCAGCTTCATCAAGGCGCTTTCCTGGCGCGCCACCGGCACGATCGACACGATGATCATATCGCTCGTGGTGACCGGAAGCGTGAAGCTCGCTGCAGCCATCGGCGGGACTGAAGTTGTCACCAAGTCGCTGCTCTTTTACCTTCATGAGCGAGCATGGCTGAAAATTCCTTACGGCAGGGACAAGAAGTCGGCCTTGCCGTCCGCGACTGAAGTAGAACTAAATCCGGTCAAGAAAAGCTAAAGCGGCGTCGACAATTTCTGCATTGCCGGCAGCACGCATCCGTGGTTTGACGCCCTGCATTCATTTCAAGCCTTTACGCCATGCTGCCCCTTATCGCCCTGTTCATTGCCGCCTTCGCTTTCGGCACGACTGAATTCGTCATCGCCGGCGTGTTGCCGGAGGTGGCGCAAGGCCTTGGCGTTTCGGTGCCCACCGCCGGATATCTAGTCTCCGGCTATGCCTGCGGCATTGCGATCGGCGGTCCGCTTCTGGCGCTTGCGACCAGCAGGGTCTCGCGCAAGGCGCTGCTCATCGGACTGACGATTGCCTTCACCCTTGGCCAGGCGGCTTGCGCGCTGGCGCCCGATTTCGCTTCGATGCTGCTGCTGCGCATCGCGACCGCCGTGGCGCATGGCTGCTATTTCGGCGTCGCCATGGTCGTCGCGGTCAGCCTGGTGCGCGAGGACCAGCGCGGTCGGGCGGTAGCGGTCATCCTCTCGGGGCTGACGGTCTCCAACGTCATCGGCGTGCCGGCCGGCACCGCCATCGGCGACCTATGGGGCTGGCGCGCGACCTTCTGGGTGATGGGCGCGCTGGGCGTCGTCGCGATCGTCGCCATGCTCGCGCTGCTGCCGCGCACGGCAGGCGCCGCCAACCGGCCCGCCGGCTTGGCGCGCGAAGTGCGCGTGCTCGGCCGCCAGCAAGTCTGGACCTCGCTGATCTTGATGCTGATGTTGATGATCGGCCAATTCGGCCTGTTCACCTACATCACGCCGACGCTGCTCGAAGTCACCGGCCTCGACGAAAGCATGATCCCCTTTGTGCTGCTGCTCAACGGCGTCGGCGCCACGATCGGCGTTCTTTTGGGCGGCAAGCTTGCCGACTGGAAGCTGATGCCTTCATTAATCACCATGCTCTTCCTGCAGGCGATCATGCTGGCGGTGATCTATGTGGTCAGCCCCTATCCGGTGCCGATGGTCGTTGCCATCGTCATCTGGGGCGGCCTTAACTTCGCCATCGGCGCGCCGATCCAGACCCGCATCCTTGCCTGGACGGCGGATGCCTCGAACCTTGCCTCCTCGCTCATCCCGTCCGGCTTCAATGTCGGCATAGCGCTCGCTGCCTCGCTGGGTGCCGCGATGCTCAATGCCGGCTTCGGCTATCGCAGCCTGCCGGTCGCCGGCGCGCTTGCCATGCTGGTGGCGGTGGTAGTGGCGCTTGCCTCGCAGACCTGGGAATGGCGCAGCCGCGCGACGCCGCCGCTGCCGGCGGCGGCCGAATAGAACGCCGCGCAGCGCGTTATCGCTGTGCCGCCTCAGACCGCGGGCAGCGATAGCCGGGAGCCGCCCTCAAGGATCGACACCAAACCGCGAAGACCCTCCTCCAGCCTTTCCCGGCTAGGTGCGGCGCCCAGCGCCAGGCGCAAGCCGTCGGCGACGCCGGGCACGAGGGAAAACTCCCCTGCCGGACTGATGGCCAGCCCGCGGCGCCGGGCCACGTCGACAAGCTCTGAAGAGCGCGGCCGCCCCTCAAGCGGATACCAGAGATGCAGGCTGGATTCCGCCGAGGCGAAACCTGCCGGCAGGATCTTGCGCGCGATTGTCTGCCTGGCCTTCGCTTCGGCACGCACGGCTGCGCTGATCTCGCTGGCCAAGCCGCTTCGCACCCACTCGCAGGCAAGACCCGTCATCAGCGGCGGCGCCATCATCGTGGTGCCTCGGATTGCCGCCGCGATCCGCTCGACGGCTTGCGCGTCCGGCGCCGCAAGGAAGGCGGTGCGCAGGAAAGGCGAGATGCATTTCGCCAGTGTCGCGACATGGATGGTCCGCTCCGGCGCGACGCTGAGGAAGGCCGGCGGGGCTGAAGTCAGCAGCGGGCTGTAGGGATCGTCCTCGACGATCAAAAGGTCAAGCTTGCCCGCCATCCGCTCCAGGTCCCGGCGCCGGCCCTTCGGCATGGTGAGCGCCGTCGGGTTGTGGAGCGTCGGGTTGAGATAAAGGATGCGAGCGCCGTGCCGTCGCGCCGCTTCCTCCAGATAGTCAGGACGCATGCCGTCATCGTCGCGGCCGACGCCGGCCAGCTTCCGCCCCGCGGCCTCTGCCAGCGCGATCAGACCGGGATAGGTCAGCGCATCGGTAAGGATCGTGTCGCCCTCGGCGGTTTGCGACAGAAGGACAGCCGCAAGCAGCGCCTGTGCGCCCGAGCCGACAGCAATGCGCTCTACGGGCAGCCTGTCTCCGGCTGCGGCAAGCCATGACGAACCGGCGGCGCGTTCGGCCGGCGAACCGGGCCCGGGATGGTAAGAGAGCAGCGCCTCCGCGCTGGAACGCTTGAGCAGCCCGTCGATGCCGCTCCGGATCAATGCCGGCAGGCTGAAACCAACGGGCGCCGGCGGGATGTTCATGCTCAGGTCGAGGATCGGCTCTTCCTGCTCCCCGGGCGTGACGAAGGTGCCGCGGCCTGCCGTTGCATCGATCAGGTTCCTGCGCCGGGCTTCGGCGAAGGCCCTGGTGACGGTGGTCAGGTCGACTCCCAGCACGCGGGCAAGTTCGCGCTGCGGCGGCAAGCGATCCCCCGGCTGCAACCGGCCGCTCGATCGGGCAGCCGCAAGCGCGTCGACAATTCTGAGATAGATCGGGCGAGGCCCCTCCTCCAAGCAAGAAAGCCAGCCGAGGTCGCTCTCGTCGTTCATGTCGCCGCTATCCATACATTTTGTCGCATTGTATGCATACAATCATGATACTAGTATGTATGAGTGACCTCAAGGCTGATCGAACGCCATGCGAGGTCCCCGGAGCGACAACGATGCAAGATCACGCGCACTATCCCCACCTCGAACCCTGGCGGGTCGGTATCCGCGGCCGCTGCCCGCGTTGCGGAGAGGGCCGGCTGTTCGACGGATTTCTGAAGCTGGCGCCGAAATGCGACGTCTGCGGGCTCGACTATTCCTTTGCCGACCCGGCGGATGGCCCCGCCTTCTTCGTCATCTGCTTTGCCTGCGTCCCTTCCGTCCTGTTCGCCGTCTGGGCGCAGGTGAGCTTCGAGCCGTCCATGTGGTTCCACGCCTTCGTTTCGGTACCGTTGATTTTCGCAACCTGCATCCCGCCGCTTAGGCCGCTCAAGGGCTGGCTTGTCGCGAGCCAGTTCTACTACAAGGCCGAAGAAGGAAGACTGGCCAAGCCCGGCGAATAGGCGCAACAGGCGCTCTTGCCCCCCGAACCGATCTAAAGATCTAAAGGTCGATCCGGTACTTGAGGCTCTCCGCGCCGCCATAGGCGGCGAGCTTGGCGAACCGCCCGACGAGCGTGCCGCCATTGGCCAGGATCACCTGCTGCGAAGCGGGATTGTCGAGGTCGGTGGTGATCTCGACATAGTCGAGGCCCACCGCCCTTGCCTCAACCAGCATCAGCCGCAGCGCCTCGGTGGCATAACCGCGGCCCCGCTTCCAGGGCACCACGGCATAACCGATATGGCCGAGCACGTGCGGCGGCAGCGCCGACGTGCCCTTCTGCCAGCGAAGCCCGATCGAGCCGGCAGCCTCGCCATCCCAGATCCAGCGCCGGAAGCCGGGCAGCCGTGGCACCTTGCTGCCGTCTGGCATGGCGATGGGCGGTCCCTTCGCCTCGGGGTCATCAAGACCGGCCAGAAACGCCGCCGGATCTTCCTCGATGGCCGCGAGCTGCTCCCGTGTTGCTTCCAGGAGCCGGACATTGTCGGGCGACCAGCCGCGCTCCAACGCCGCCTTGTAGGAGGGCAGGTGTTCGAGCGCGGGCTTGACGATTTCGATCATGTTAAATCCCGGCTTACGGCTGACTTGCTAAACTAGAAGTGTTTCGCCGATTGGCGCGAGGCCTTTTATGATTGGCGCGCAGGTGATTCACCGCAAGGGATAGCGGTTTAAGAGGGGAAATAATCTGGTGCGGTTAAGATCTGTTCCGCTGGGCGTCACTGTCCTCTGCCTCATTGCCGTTGCCCTGACGATGTCGGCCCAGTCTTTCGCAGCGCTGCGGCCCTCGAATATCCCGGCCTGGCTGCAGGCCCATGTCGGCGAGGGCGACGGTCAGATCTCACAAGTCATTCTGGAACGGGCACGCGCGCTTTACCTGAAAAAGGTGAGCGAAGGTTCGGTGAGAAATCCCTGCTATTTCGCCATGGACGCGACCCGTCCCGGCGATTTGGGCAATGGGGTATTGGGGCGCCGTTATTACATCATCTGCGAGGCCGAGCAGTCGTTCCGCGCGGTGTCGGCGGGCCATGGCGGCGGCCGCAACCTGAAGGGTGTCGCGGATTTTTCCAATGGAAGACGCTGCGCGAAAAACTTCGGCAACGCGATGGATTCGGAGCTGACGGCCGGCGGCGCCTACATGACCGCCGACACGAAGACGTCGTTCAAGGGCTACTACCGCACCGCCGCGAAACAGGACGCGGTCTTCATGCGCAGCTTCGTGCAGTTCGACGGCGAAGGCGAAACCGCGAATGCCAGGCAGCGGGTCATCGGCGGGCACCCGGCCGCATTGCTGCGGGGAATGTGTCTCCTGAAGAAGCCGCGGAGCTCCTATGCCGACCGCGACGGCTACGTTCCGTTCGGCAAGCTGGTGAATTACGCCGGCGGCCGCAGCAATGGCTGCACCAGCTGGTCGCCCGCGGATGCCGAGCTGATCATCCCGATGATCAAGGACAATCCGACGACGCTTTACATCTACCCGGAGTCGCGGGACATCGCTGCGATCGCGCGCAAAGCCGCCTCCAGGCAATCGCTGTCAAGCGCGGGCCTCTATTGGAATGCATCCTGCCTGAAGGAGATCGGCTCTCCGAAATTCTGGCCGAAAAGGACCCTCGAGCCGATCATCGCGCAATACAAGAAGGATCACCCGTTGCCGCTTGCGCAACCGGTGCCGATCTGCAAGGAACCCTGAGGTTTCCCGACGGCGCCGCCGTGACGCCGCCAACCGGGGGGCGATCCTACTGAAGCAACCCCTTGAGGCTTTGCCTTGGCGAAGTCCATTCGGCCGTCAGGGCCTGCGCCCGTTCGCTTGCAAACATTGTGAGGCCCCATTCCGATTGGAGTTCGTCATACCGCAGTATGTAGAGCGCGCCATCGCTGCCTTTGACCTTGCAGTAGCGGTAACCGGCACCAAACCATTGGTCGATCATCTCAAGAACATCCACCTGGTCGCCGTTGAGGCGGAATCTCCCAGGCACTTCGATGTCGCCGTCTTGCCGGATTTCGACCTTGATCCGCATACACGCCTCCGCGCTTTTGATAGAGGCTGATCCTTATCGCTTCACCTAGGCATTCGCCTGACCGCCTGCCACCCTGACCGGATCGGCTGGGCCTCGCCGATCATCGCCGGCGAGGCCCGACCCGGCCGCCGCGGGCAATCGCAAGACGAGCCGGAATTGATCGGCACCAGCGCGTTGATGCAGCGGATCAATGTCGATTTGCCGGAGCCGGCGCGGCTTGAGCGGGGTTATGTGCCCAGCCTTACATGGGCCTCACTACGGAGGCGGCAAGAATTCCCACTGAAGCAGTGCCCTACTGAAGCAGCCCCTTGACGATGGCGCTTGCCTTGGCGAAATCCATCTGGCCGGCATATTTCTGCTTCAGCGTTCCGATCACCTTGCCCATGTCCTTCTGGCTGGCCGCGCCGGTGGCAGCGATCGCCTCGCGCGCCGCCGCCATGATCGCCGCCTCGTCGAGCTGCGTCGGCAGGAACTCGCGGATGATCTCCATCTCGCCGCGCTCCTGCGCGGCCAGTTCCGGCCGCTTGCCGTCCTCGAATGCCTTGGCCGACTCCTCGCGCTGCTTCACCATCTTGGAGAGAATCTGCAGGATCTCTTCCTCGCTCGCCGCCGGCTTGCCGGCGCCGCGATTGGCGATGTCGCGGTCATGGATGGCGGCCTGGATCAGCCTGAGCGTCGGCAGGCGGTGCTTGTCCTGCGCCTTCATCGCGCTCTTCATGGATTCGGCGATTTTTGTGCGCATCGTGCTTCTCCTTCGAATGGCGCGGACAATAGCTTTGCCGAACCGGCAAGGCAAATCCCAGCAAGCCACTGATATTGCAGGGTGAAACAAATCAAGGTTGGTTTGCCACCCCCTCATTGACCGCTTTGGCCGCTTCCCCTATGTACTCGGTCCTGCATGAGACAATGAGTTGACGCGCGGAAGCCTGAGAAATCATCGCTTCGCGTCGCTTGCTGCGCGTGGTGGTCCGCCGGACCAGTTAAGGCGCGCGGCCTGACAGGAGTGCCGCATGGCCACGACCACCGCCCCTTGGGCCACCGAAAAGCCGACCGCCCTGCTGGTGCTTGCCGACGGCACGGTGATCGAAGGCCGCGGCCTGGGCGCCACCGGATCGGCCGTCGCCGAAGTGTGCTTCAACACCGCGCTCACCGGCTATGAGGAGATCCTCACCGATCCCTCCTATGCCGGCCAGATCGTCACCTTCACCTTCCCGCATATCGGCAATGTCGGCACCAACGCCGAGGATATCGAAGACCTCAATCCGGCAGCGCGCGCCGGTGCCGTCGGCGCCATCTTCAAGGCCAATGTCACCGACCCGTCCAACTACCGGGCAGCCGGGCATCTCGACCAGTGGCTGAAGAAGCGCGGCATCGTCGCGCTTTCGGGCATCGACACCCGCGCGCTCACCGTGCTGATCCGCGAAAAGGGCATGCCCAACGCCGTCATCGCGCATGCGTCGGACGGTGTCTTCGATCTCGACGACCTGAAGCGGCAGGCCGCCGCCTGGTCGGGCCTGATCGGGCTCGACCTCGCCAAGGAAGTCACCTCGGGCCAGTCCTCGGTTTGGCGCGAGACGCCCTGGGTCTGGAACAAGGGGGTCGGCGAGCAGAACGAGCCGTCGCTGCACGTCGTGGCGATCGACTATGGCGTCAAGCGCAACATCCTGCGCCTGCTCGCAGGTCTCGGCGCCAAGGTCACCGTCGTGCCGGCCAAGACCGGCGCGGAAGAGATCCTCGCCATGCAGCCGGATGGCATCTTCCTGTCGAACGGCCCGGGCGACCCGGAAGCGACCGGCGAATATGCCGTGCCGGTCATCCAGGATCTCTTGAGGACCGACATCCCGGTGTTCGGCATCTGCCTCGGCCACCAGATGCTGGCGCTGGCGCTTGGCGGCAGGACCGAGAAGATGCACCAGGGGCACCACGGCGCCAACCATCCGGTGAAGGACCACACGACCGGCAAGGTCGAGATCGTCTCGATGAACCATGGCTTCGCGGTCGATGCCGACTCGCTGCCCGAAGGTGTCGAAGAGACCCATGTCTCGCTCTTCGACGGCTCCAATTGCGGCATCGCGCTGACCGGCCGGCCGGTGTTCTCGGTCCAGCACCACCCGGAGGCCTCGCCCGGCCCGCAGGATTCGCACTATCTCTTCCGCCGCTTCGTCAACCTCATCCGCGCGCGGCGCGGCGAAGAAGCTATAGCCGAGCGCGCTTAGCGCCTGTCGGGACAAGCCCTCAAGCAGCGTCGGTCACAGCTTCCTGCGTGTGCATGCGCTCGACTTCCTTTGGCGTCGGCTTGGCCACCTTCGTCACGAAGGCGATGACCGCGAGCGTGAGGAAAACCGCACCGAGCACATAGGGCGCGCCGCCGAACTCAACCGGCGCGCTCGGGCCGGTGAACCAGGAAAAGATCGCCGTATAGAGCAGCGGCGTGATGATCGAGGTGATCGAGAAGATCGAGGTCATCGCGCCTTGCAGTTCGCCCTGCGCCGAAGGCGGCACCTTGGCTGCGGCAAGGCTTCTCAGCGGCGGGTCGGCCAGCGCTTCCAGGCAGCCGGCGACGATCACCGCGTAGATCATCCAGCCTTGCGTCGCAAACGCATAGCCGAAGGCGCTGAGCGCAGTGAAGGTGAGTCCGATCGCCGCCGTCTTCCACTCGCCGAACCTGGGGATGACCCGCGGCAGCACCGTCGCCATGATGATCGCGCCGCACAGGCCGAAGGCGCCGAGCGAGAAACCGATCTGCTGCTCGTTCCAGCCATAGCGATAGCTGGAGACGAAGGACCAGACCGCCGGATACATCATATGGCCGAGCGTCATCAGGAAGAAGACGAGTCCGATCCAGCCGATGCCGGGATAGTTGCGCATCTGGATGAGCGTGCCGACCGGATTGGCGCGCTTCCATTCGAAGCGGCGGCGGTGCTTTTCGTCCAGCGTCTCCGGCAGGAAGAACATCGCAATGAGAAAATTCACCAAGGCAAGTCCGGCGGCGAAATAGAACGGCACGCGCGGCCCGAACGTGCCGAGCAGTCCGCCGAGCACCGGGCCGATGACGAAGCCGACACCGAAAGCGATGCCAAGCAGGCCGAAATTCTTCGCCCGGTTCTCGTCGTTCGAGATGTCGGCGATGAAGGCGGACGTGGTCGAATAGCTGGCGCCGGAAATGCCGGCGAGCACCCGCCCGATGAACAGCATCGGGTAGGACCAGGCGATGGCGCAGATCAGATTGTCGATGGAAAAGGTAAGCACCGATGCGAGCAGGATCGGCCGCCGCCCGAAACGGTCGCTCAAGCCGCCGATGACCGGCGCGAAGAAGAACTGCATCGCCGCATAGACGAAGAACAGCCAGCCGCCCTCGATCGCCGCCTCGCTGACGCCGACGCCGGTCAACTCCTGCAGATAGGCAGGCAGCACCGGCATGATGATACCGAAGCCGATGATGTCGAGCAGCAGCGTCGTGAAAACGAGCGCAAGGCCCCGCTTGGCGGTTTTTGGGTCGATCATGGTGATAAGCTCCTCGGCCGCCTTGGCGGGAGGCAACTTATAGGCGAGCTTGCCGCCTGGAACAATAAGCGAACGACGGCAACTGCCTCATCCTGACATCAGATGCCGGCAGCCGCTGTCAGAAGACCGGAACCCGGTGCATCACCTCAGACCGGATTGTTGAAAGTATCGCAGTCCGAAAGCTTGCCGCTCTTGTAGCCGCGCGCCAGCCAGGTTTGCCGCTGCGCTGATGTGCCGTGGTTGAAGCTTTCAGGCACGACATAGCCCTGCATCTTCTTCTGCAGCGTGTCGTCGCCGATCTGCCGGGCGGCGTTCAACGCGCTCTCCATGTCGCCCTGCTCCAATATGCCCTTCTGCGCGGTGTAGTGCGCCCAGACGCCGGCGAAGCAATCGGCCTGGAGCTCGACCCGCACCGACATCTGGTTGGCCTCCGCCTCGCCCATGCTCTGCCGCATCTGGTTGAATTTGGACATGATTCCGGTGAGGTTCTGCACGTGATGGCCGACCTCATGCGCGACCACATAGGCGCGGGCGAACTCGCCCGAGGCGCCGAACTGCTGGTCGAGTTGCTGGAAGAAGGTCATGTCGAGATAGACCTTGTGGTCGCCGGGGCAATAGAACGGCCCGGCCGCCGAGGAGGCAAAACCGCAGGCCGAGCGGATCTGGCCGCTGAACAGCACCAGCTTCGGGTCTTCGTAGGTGAGGCCGTTGGCCTTGAAGATGCCGGTCCAGGTGTCCTCGGTTTCGGCAAGCACGGTCGCCACGAACTGCTTCATCTCGTCGGAAGCAGGCGCGCCGGTGCTGTCCGGCGAACCGCTGTTGTCGGTGATCTGGCCACCGCCGCCCGGCACGAGGCCGCCGCTGCCGTCGCCCAGGATCTGCGATGGATCGAAGCCGAAATACCATCCCGCGAGAACGACCAGGATGACCAGGATGATGCTCGAGCCGCCGCCGGCGCGGCCGCCGATCGGAATGCGGAACTGGCCCGGGCTGCCGCCGCCGAATCCGCCGCCGCTATCGCTGCGCTGGTCCTCGATGTTGTCGCTCTGACGACGGCCTTTCCAAAGCATGGCAGCTCCTCGCACCACGAATGTCCTGGAAGGTCCGGCCCGCGACCGCCCCCTCGGCCAACAATTATCGCAATGGATACGCCAAGTCACAGCATTTTTCGCGCTGCCGGCGCCGCGGCTTCGCGCTACGCAACCCGTTCCTCATCTCCGAACATCCGGGCTCAGCGGGCTGAGGTCATTGCCCTGCGGAAAGCGTCCAGCGTCTCGGCGCTGACATGATGCTCGATGCCTTCGGCATCGATGCGCGCCGTTTCGGCGCTGACCCCCAGCGAGCGCAGGAAGGCCTCCACCGTCTGGTGGCGGATGCGGCTTTCTTCCGCGACCTTCCGGCCGGCCTCGGTCAGGAACACCCCGCGATAGGGCTTTCTGGAGACCAGCCCGTCGGCGCAGAGCCTGGTCAGCATCTTCGCTACGGTGGGTTGCGCGACGCCAAGCCTGGCCGCGATGTCGACCTGACGAGCCTCGTTGCCGTCCTCGATCAGGTCGGCGATCAGCTCGACATAGTCTTCGACGAGCGCGCCGCGGCGCGCTTCGCGCGTGTGCCGGAACCCCTCCGAATGGATTTCGGCATCGGGAAGCGGCTTTTCGCGTCGAACCGGTCTGTTCCTCAGCGCCAATACGCGCTCCTCCTTCACTGCCGAAGCTTGAATCGGCCCGTATTCATAACACGGAGCCGAGTGGTCTGGCCGTTTATTTGCATTCCCGCTCACGTGCAACCAGCCTGTGTCATTGGATAAAAAGCACAAACAATGAAATATAGCCTATTGCATAATGTTGAGCCATGGCATAGATAGGAGGCACACTCGATCCATCCCAACGGAATCCCCATGTCCGACGCCGAAGCAGCAGCCATCTCCAGTTCCGCATGGCGTTTCGACAGGCCCAACGACGAGCAGCCCAGCCTGCGCGAGGTCAACGCCTCTATCGCGGTGCCGAAGGCCGGCGTCTGGTTCCGCCGCCTGTTCGCCTTCATGGGTCCGGGCTACATGGTGTCGGTCGGGTACATGGATCCAGGCAACTGGGCGACCGACCTCGCCGGCGGCGCGCAGTTCGGCCACACGCTGCTTTTTGTCATCATGCTGTCGAACCTGATGGCGATCCTTTTGCAGGCGCTGGCCGCCCGCCTCGGCATCGCCACCGGCCGCGACCTCGCACAGGCCTGCCGCGCCTACTATCCCCGCCCCGTCAATTTCCTGCTCTGGATCGCCTGCGAGCTTGCGATCATCGCCTGCGACCTTGCCGAGGTGATCGGCACGGCGATCGCGCTGCAGCTTCTGTTCGGCATCCCGCTGATCGGCGGCGCTATTCTCACCGCGCTCGACGCCTTCCTCGTGCTAATGCTGATGAACAGCGGCTTCCGTTATCTCGAGGCATTCGTCGTCGCGCTCTTGATCATCATCTTCGGCTGCTTTGCCGTCCAGATCTTCGTTGCCGCGCCGCCGGCCGGCACGATCCTGCATTCGATGTTCGTGCCGTCTTCCGAGATCGTCACCAACCCGACGATGCTCTACATCGCCATCGGCATCATCGGCGCCACCGTGATGCCGCACAATCTCTACCTGCACTCATCGATCGTGCAGACCCGCGCCTATGAGCGCACCGACGCGGGCAAGCGCGACGCCATCAAGTGGGCGACGATGGATTCGACCGTCGCGCTGATCCTGGCGCTGTTCGTCAACGCCTCGATCCTGATCGTTGCGGCCGTGGCCTTCCACGGCACCGGGCACCAGGATGTCGCCGAGATCGGCCAGGCTTTTGCGTTGCTGTCGCCGCTCTTGGGCTTGAGCATCGCCTCGATCCTGTTCGCGATCGCGCTGCTCGCCTCCGGCCTCAACTCGACGGTCACCGCGACGCTCGCCGGCCAGATCGTGATGGAAGGCTTCCTGCGCCTGCGTATTCCGCAATGGGCGCGGCGCCTCCTGACGCGCGGCATCGCCATTGTCCCCGTCGTGATCGTCACCGCGCTCTATGGCGAAAAGGGCACGGCCCAGCTTCTGGTCTTCAGCCAGGTCATCCTGTCGATGCAGTTGCCCTTCGCCGTGGTGCCCCTGGTGCAGTTCGTGTCGGACAAGAAGAAGATGGGCAATTTCGCCATCCCGCGCGGCGTCGCCGCGCTCGCCTGGGTGGTCGCGGCCATCATCCTGGTGCTCAATTTCAAGCTGCTATTCGACACCTTCGCCGGCTGAGATCGAGCAGCGACATTCCGGCCGGCCATGCTATCTTCCGGAAGCATGACCGGATCGGACGATGCCCGAAAATTCTATGCCAAGCTGATGGCCGCGCATGCGCGCTCCGCCGATCCCCGCATCGAGGAGGTGTTCGCCTCGGTGCCGCGCGAGGCCTTTCTCGGGCCCGGACCGTGGACCGTTTTTGCCGGCGACGGCGCGTTCAAGACGCCGACCGCCGATCCAAGCTACATCTACCAGAATGTGCTTGTGGTGCTCGATGCCGATAAGGGCATCAACAACGGCGAGCCGATTCTGCACGCCATGTGGATTGGCAAGGTCGAACCGAAGCCCGGCGAAGCCGTCACCCATATCGGCGCCGGCACCGGCTACTACACCGCGCTGCTGGCCAGGCTGGTCGAACCGGGCGGCAGCGTCACCGCCTTCGAGATCGAAGCAGGCCTTGCCGTGCAAGCCAAGGTGAACCTCGCAGCCTATGGCAATGTCGAGGTCGTTCCTGCCGACGCCGTGGCCGCTCCGCTGCCGCCCTCCGACATCATCTATGTCAATGCCGCCGTCATTGCCCCGCCCGCGGCGTGGTTGAAAGCGCTCAAACCCGGCGGCCGCCTGATCTTTCCTTGGCGGCCGGCGGAGCGCATCGGCCTCGCCGTGCTGGTCACTTGCATGCAAGCGGGTTTCACCTGTCAGCCCTTCATGGGTTCCTGGTTCATCCCTTGCGTCGGCGCCTCTCTCGCCGGCCCGGGGGCAAAAGTGCCAACCCGCGAACGCGCGCTGCGCACGCGCTCGATCTGGCTGAGCGAAGACAAGGCGCCCGACCGCACCGCCACCGCCGTCTTCGGCGATGTCTGGTTCTCGTCTCGCGCAGTTCGTGGTGACAACGGGCGGTAGAAATCTACAGCTCAGTGTCGAAAAGGAGCCTTGTCGTCCGTCCTTAGAGCAATTCCAGGAAAAGTGCGTAGCGGTTTTCCGTCTGGAATTGCGTGGAAACAAATATTTAGAGCGGGTCAGCGCATCTATCGAAAGCTGGACCGCTCTAGACTGAAATCCGGCCGTGCCGGCGCGGATCGTAAAACGGGAGAGACAGATGCGCAAAATCATCGCCGCAACATTCGTCAGCCTCGACGGGATCATGCAGGCGCCCGGCGGACCGGACGAGGATCCCGTCGGCGGCTTCAAGTTCGGCGGCTGGACGTTCCATTACTTTGATGAGGTAGCGGGCGCGGCCTTGGATGAATTGTTCTCCAAACCCTTCGCGCTGCTGCTGGGGCGTAGAACCTACGACATCTTCGCCGCGTACTGGCCGTATCAGAAAGATCAGATCGCAGATGCCTTCAACCCTGCGACCAAATATGTGGCGACGCACCGCCCGGATTCGCTGACCTGGCAGAACACTCACGCGCTTGGGCCAGATGTCGTTGCAAGGCTCAGGCAGCTCAAACAGGAGGACGGACCTGACCTTCTCATCCAGGGATCCGGCAATCTGATCCAGACCCTGCTCGCCAACGGGCTGATCGACGAGATCCGGCTGATGATCTTCCCGCTGTTGCTCGGCAAGGGCAAGCGGCTGTTCGGTGACAGCGCGATGCCGGCCGCCTTCAAGCTTATCAAGTCGCGGACATCGAGCGCCGGCGTCATCATGGCGACCTATGAGCGTGGCGGCGAGATCAAGACCGGATCTTTCGCGACCGAACAGCCTTCGGAGGCCGAGCTCGAACGACGCAAGAACTGGAAGTAGCCAGGCTTTCTTTCCTCACGCCGCCTGCCGATAGCGCGCCAGACCCTCGCGGATGTGAGCGGCGAACGCCTCCGCCGCCGGCGCGGCAGCATGCTTCGGCAGATGCAGGTTGACGGAAAAGTTCGGCAGGGCCGGCAACTCGGCATCGGACAGGATGTCGAGATCGGCCGGAACCGTCGAGGCAAGCCAGGTGGTCACCGCAAGGTCTGAGCGCACCGTCGCCGTCGTTGCGTCGATGTTACCGTTCTCGAACACGGTGCGCCAATCCAGCCCATGCTCGCCAAGTGCCGTAAGAACAGCCGGACGGAAGGCGCATGTGTCCGCGACCATCGACACCGGCAAAGGCCGCTTCGAACGCGCCGAGCCGCCTCTGGCGCCGACCCAGACCAGGCGGTCGACAGCCAAGCATTCGCCGGCCGTCGGACCGGCCCGCTCCTCGATGACGACGAGATCGATCGTCCCTGCCGCCAGCGCCGCTGCAAGTTCCGGCGAAGAGGCGCAGACCAATGAAATCTCCACCTGCGGATAGGCTTCGGCATAAGTCTTGAGCACGGGTTGAAGCAATGTGCCGACAAGGTCGTAAGGCACGCCGATACGCACCTGGCCCGCGACCGCCTTGCCGCCCATCTCGGCGATGATCTCGTCGTTGAGCTGCAAGAGACGCCTGCCCTTGTCGAGCAGCCGCTCGCCGGAACGCGTCAGCCTCAGGCCGCGCCGGTCGCGCTCGAACAGTGTCTGGCCAAGAACTTCCTCCAGCCGCTTGATCTGCTGGCTGACGGCGCCTTGGGTGAGGTTGAGCGCATTGGCTGCCGCCGTCATGCTGGCCTTGTCGGCCGTGGTGACAAAGGTGCGGATGAGTGTGGTGTCGAGATCGCGGATCATGGTTCGCATTATAGTTTCTAATGCAGATCATATCAAACATTGCATTTACTGATGAGGCAAAGCGCCTAGCATGTCGGCTTCCTTCGACCGGGAAGCCGCCATGTCCGAAACTATCGTCCCCGTTGTCCTGTTCGCTTTGATCGCCACCTCGACACCCGGCATCGCCACAACGCTGTCGACGGCATCCGGCGCGCAGTTCGGCTTTCGCCGCTCGGTGCCTCTGATGGCCGGCAGCGCCGCTGGTCTCGCTTCGGTAGCGGCGGCAGGCGCGGCCGGCCTCGCAGGGCTGCTCACGGCCGTCCCTTCCCTGCAACTCGCCATGAAGATCGCCGGCTCGCTTTATCTCATCTGGCTGGCGATCAAGATCGGCCGCAGCGGCCCGCCCAATCTCGATGTCAGCATGGCCAAGCCGAACAGCTTCTTCGGCGGCGCCGGCATCCAGTGGATGAACCCGAAAGGCTGGGCCATGGGGCTGGGCGCTGCTGCTTCGTTCGCGGCGCTCGCGAACGGTCCCTTGCAGCTCGCGCTGTTGCTCGGCGCCGTATTCGGTCTTGCCGCCGCCTTCTCGCTGTCGCTCTGGTGCGTGGCCGGCACGCTGCTGGCCCGCCTGCTCCGCACCGAACGGCAGTGGCGGGCGCTCAACATCGTGCTCGGGCTGCTGCTGGCCGCCTCCATCCTGCAGATGTGGCGGCCAGCTTGACCTCAGGCCGCGTAGCGCGCCGCCGGCTTGCCGGCGATCAGGCTGACGTAGAAGCTGTCCCTGGCGCCGAGATAGGCATCGAGCTTGGCCGGATCGGCAAGCCCGGGCGCGGTGATCGTCTCGCCCTGGGCAAGGCCGGCGAGCGAGGCGTCGACGAGATCGTCCACGGTCATCACCCAATCCTGGTTGAGGGAATCGATGTCGGCGCCGGAAAGCTCCCAGAATTCGGTGCGGATCGGCCCGGGCAGCACCACCTGCGCCCGCACTCCGGTGCCGGCGACTTCCTTCTGCACCGCTTCGGTGAAGTTGACGACATAGGCCTTGGTCCCGCTGTAGATGCCGCCGACGGCGATGCCATAGGCGGCAACCGAGGCGATGTTGACGATGGCGCCACGGTTGCGCGCGAGCAGCCCCGGCAACACGGCGCGGGTCAGCCGGGTCAACGCTATGACATTGACCTTGATCATGCGCTCGACGGCGTCGGCATCGGCACTGGCGATCACCATCTGACCGCCGAGCCCGGCATTGTTGACCAGCAATGTTACGCTCTCGTCGGCGGCAATCGTCTGCTCGACGCGGCGCACGTCACCATCGTTGGAGAGATCGGCGGCAATCACCTTGACCTTACGGCCATAGGCATAGGCAAGCTTGTCAGCGAGTTCCTGCAACCGGTCGGCGCGCCGCGCCACCAGCACCAGATCGTAGCCCTGCCCGGCCAGCCGGTCGGCATAGACCGCGCCGATGCCCGAGGAAGCGCCGGTAATGACGGCCGTGCCCTTGTTGTCATTCTTGCTCGTTGTCCTGTTCCTTTTCGTCCTGTGGGGCTCTCATTCGGCTTCGACGGAGAAGTCGGGGCCGAACCCGTTATCCAATTAGTGGCATATGCCACTTTGCCGAAGTAGGTATATGCCACTATCTTGTCAACGGCGGTGCCGAAAACTATTTCTGCGGCAGGCTGGCGCACCTCTTCGCCGGCAAGGAGTGAACATGACCGAAGCTCAGCAGCAGGGATTCAGCCGGTGCAACAACGCCACCTTGCGGCGCGCCGCGCGCAGGCTCAGCCGCTTCTACGATGACGCGCTGGCGCCTTCGGGCTTGAAGGGCACGCAGTTCGGCCTGCTCTTTCAGATCCATGTCAGTAGCGAGCCGGCGATGGGCGCCATTGCCGAGGCGCTGATCATGGACCTTTCCGCGCTCGGTCACACGCTGAAGCCGCTGATCCGCGACGGCTACGTCGAGACTTTTGCGGACAAGGACGACCGCCGCATCAAGCGCGTGCGGCTGACGCCGTTGGGAGAGATCAAGCTCGACGAGGCAATCAAGCTATGGAGCGCTGCCCAGCGGCAATTCGAGGATAAGGTCGGCGCGGAACAGGCCGCGAAGCTGCGCGCAACGCTGGACGCGGTGGCTGACTTGAATCTGGAAATGCCGGCGGCCGCTCCTTCCCTCTGAAGAAGCGGCCGCCACCGGTCATTTCCTGGCTGTTTTATTCCGCCGGCATCGCAACCGGGCGAGCCAGCACCCGTCCGGCAAGCACAACACCCAGTCCCGCGATCGGGAACATGGCGGCGATCACGCCGAGGTCGGCCGGTGCGCCGAAGCGCAGCACCGCGCCGCCGACCACCGCGCCGAGCGCGACGCCGAAATAGAGCGCCGATGCATTGAGCGAGAGCACGATGGGTGCTGCATCAGGGGCGATCTTGATGATGCGGCTTGCCTGTGCCGGCGGGAAGGCCCAGCCGACGATGCCCCATGGCACCATCATGCCCATCAGCGCCGGCCCGGCGATCGAATGCGGCAGGAAGGTCGGGATCAGCGAGAAGGTGACCAGCATCGCCGCGGAGAGCGCCAGGGACCAGCAGACGGTGCGCGCCGCGCCGAAACGGTCGGCAGCCTGGCCGCCGGCGATGTTGCCGATGACGGCCCCGACGCCGAAGGCGAGCAGCATGCCGGGCAGCGCGAGCGGGCTCAAGCCGCCGCCTTCGATCGCCAAAGGCGCGATGAAGGCAAAGACGGTGAAGGCGCCGACCAGCGCCAGCACCGTCGTCAAAAGGATCGGCATCACGCCGGGGCGAACCGCTGCGGCCAGCCTGCGCTTCAGCGGCAGCCTGGTGCCGACAATGCCGCGCGGCAAGCGCCACCACAGGATCGCCCCAGCCAGCGCGCCTAGCCCGGCAATGGCGAAGAACGTGCCGCGCCAGCCGGCAATCGCCGCGACCAGCGCGCCGAGCGGCGCGCCGACCGCCACCGCCACCGTGGTGCCGCCGACAACGACCGCGATGGCACGGGCGCGGTGATGGTCGTCGACCAGCGCCACCGCCGTCCCTTGCGCGGTCGCAGCGAACAGGCCGGACGACAGCGCCATGACGATGCGCGCGATCAGCAGCAGCTCGAAGGACGAGCTTACCGCCGCGACCAGGTTGCCGATGACGAAGAACACCAACGTCCACAGGATGACGCGCCGCCGGTCCCACTCACCGGTCAGCGTCGCAAGGACCGGCGCGCCGATCGCATAGGCGAGCGCGAAGGCGGTGATGAGCGAGCCGGCAAGCGGCACGGAGATGCCGGCATCCGAGGCGATGTCGGGAAGAAGGCTGGAGATGACGAAGCCTTCGGTCGAGATCGCAAACGATCCGAGCGCAAGCCAGAAGATCCGCTTGTCCATGGGATGAGTCCTTAGTTCAAAGGTTATTGAACAATTGGACATAACGGGGCATGATGTCAACGCAGCCAGGGAAAAATAGCTGAACCCTGCTGACAGCCCGGTGTCAGGACGGGGTAAAAACAAGAGCCGAACGAAGAAGCTGCGTAACCCGGCAAGAGAAGGAGACGCGTTGAAGTTGGTTCAGTTTGTGCTTAATTCTCGGCCATGACCCTGCCCCATCCGACCTCCGACCAGATCAGCCTGCCGATCGTGCTTGCCGTGCTCGGCGATCCGACCAGGCTCGCCATCGTGCGCTATCTGGCCAGCAAGGAAGGCGTGCCGCTGAACTGCAGCAAGTTCCTCGATCTCGCCTCCAAGACCAACCTCTCCTACCACCTCGCCAAGCTGCGTGAGGCCGGCGTGACGCGCACCGAAGCGGTCGGCACCAGCCGGCTGATCACGCTGCGCCGCGACGACCTCGACAAGCGCTTCCCCGGCCTGCTCGACAGCGTGATCGCGGCTGCCGGCGATGACAAGGCGCTGCCGATGGTCGGCACCGCCGACAGCGAAATCGACGCCTGATGCGCATTGCAGTCCTCGCTGACATCCACGGCAACGTGCTCGCCTTGGACGCTGTGCTCGACGATCTCGAGCGCCGCGGCGGCGCCGACCTCGTCGTCAATCTCGGCGATTGCGTCTCCGGGCCGCTCTGGCCGCGCGAGACCATGCAGCGGCTTGAGGCGCTCGGCCTGCCGACGGTGCGCGGCAACCACGACCGCCGTGTCGCCGAGGACCCGGCCGACGGGAACATGTGGCCATCCGACCGCTATGCGCAGGAGCGGCTGACGCCGGCGCAGCGCGAGGCGCTGTTTGCCTTGCCGCTTACGCTCGAGATCGCGCCGGGCATCGTGGCTTTCCACGCCCGGCCCGACCATGACGAAAAGTATCTTGCGGATGCGATCGTAGATGGACAGCTGGTGCGTGCGCCGCTCGCTGCGATCAAGCGGCGACTGAAGTCGCTCGACCCCGCCTGCCGGATCGCGCTCTGTGGCCACAGCCATCGCAGCGAACTCATCCGCATTCCGGGCGGCCCCGTTATCTTCAACCCCGGCAGCGTCGGTTGCCCCGCTTATGCCGACGATACGCCGCCGGCGCATGTCTCCGAGCAAGGCAGCCCGCATGCGCGCTACGGCATCGTCGAACTGCGCGCGCCCGGCCGCCCCGATCGTTTCGAAGCGATCGCCGTGGACTACGACCATGAAGCCGCCGCAAAGCAGGCCGAACAGGCGGGACGGCAGGAATGGGCGCACGCCCTGCGAACCGGTTTTATGAAGGATTGAGGATGAGGCGCAAAGCTGCGCTCCGATCGACGCTGCTGATCGCCGCTCCTTTGCTGCTGGCATCCCTGCCGGCCATGGCGCAGGACGCGCCGGGCACGATCATTTCGATCATCGGCGGCCTCGCGCCGGACGATCTCCTCAACATCCGCGCCACCGCTTCGCCAAGCGGAAAGATCGCGGCGCGCCTGCCGAACGGCGCGGCCGTGAAGAATTTCGGCTGCAACCTCGTCAACGGTTATCCCTGGTGCAAGATCGAGGACACCCAGGGCGCGAATGTCGTCGGATGGGTGCCCGGCCGCTACCTCAGCCCGACCAACCCGGCGCCCGCGCCAGAAGATGCCGCAGCACCTGCAGCCGAAGCCGTCGCGTCTGGGGAAGCCAACGCGGCTCAGCCCTCAGAAGCGCCGTCGCCCGACATCGCCGCGCGCCTGGGCAGCGGCGAGCCGGCCAAGCCGCCATCCGCCGCCGATATCAGCGTGACCGCCATGCAGGATGCCTACGGCCTCGCCTTCGCAGCCTCGACAAACGCTGGTGCCGACACCCCTGCCCCCGACGCAGCCGGCGGCATCCCATGCGCCCGCCGCATCGGCCAGCCGATGACCCGCTGCGCGGTCAGCGTCGCGCGCAAGGACGGCGACAGCGCCGTGACGGTGACCTGGCCGGATGGCGGCACCCGCGTCATCACCTTCCATGGCGGCCAGCCGTTCGGCTCGGACTCGCCCGACGAATTCCGCTTCACCCGCGAGGGCACGCTCAACATGATCCGCGTCGGCGTTTCCGAGCGGTTTGAAATTACGGACCAGTTGGTATTGGGGAATTGATAGACTCGAGAGGCCGGCGGGACAGCGCCCCCCTCTGTCCTGCCGGACATCTCCCCCACTTGGGGGGAGATTGGCAGTTTTGACGCCTCGCTTTTTTCTGCATCGTGGAAAATTGGCGAAAACGATCGTGACATCCAATCTCCCCCCTCGTGGGGGAGATGTCCGGCAGGACAGAGGGGGGCGCGAAGGAATGAGACGCCCGTTTGCTCCGTCTGGCCAACCCGCAAAAACCCGCATTTTCGGGGTTACATCCGCCAAAACTCTCCCCTATAAGGCCCTCCTAGCCTGATACCAGAATCGCAAGCACAACCGGCCGGGTCCTCCCCCGCCCGGTTTTTCGTGCAAGCCGCTCGCCGAACGGAATTTTCGAACATGCCAAGACGCACTGACATCAAGTCGATCCTGATCATCGGGGCCGGCCCCATCGTCATCGGCCAGGCATGCGAGTTCGACTATTCCGGCACCCAGGCCTGCAAGGCGCTGAAGGAAGAAGGTTTCCGCGTCATCCTGGTCAACTCCAATCCGGCCACGATCATGACCGATCCGGAGCTGGCCGACGCCACCTATATCGAGCCGATCACGCCGGAAGTGGTGGCCAAGATCATCGCCAAGGAGCGTCCCGATGCGCTGCTGCCCACCATGGGCGGCCAGACGGCGCTCAACACCGCGCTGTCGCTGCGCCGCATGGGTGTGCTCGACCGTTACAATGTCGAGATGATCGGCGCCGACGCTCATGCCATCGACAAGGCCGAGGACCGCGCGCTGTTCCGCCAGGCGATGAGCAAGATCGGCCTGGAGACGCCGCGCTCGATGCTAGCCAATGCCACGGACGTCAAGGACGCCGATCGCAAGATCCACGAAGCCGAGCGCGCGGCGCTGAAGGCCGAGAACCCGCCGCACCTGGACGCCGCGCTCGACGCGCTGGAGACGCGCTGGAACCTCGGCGAAGGCGACCGCAAGCAGCGCTATATCAGCCACGGAATGGCGATCGCCGCGCTGGCGCTTGACCATGTCGGCCTGCCGGCGATCATCCGGCCTTCCTTCACCATGGGCGGCACCGGCGGCGGCATCGCCTACAACCGCGCCGAATTCTACGACATCGTCCAGTCCGGCCTCGACGCCTCGCCGACCACGGAAGTGCTGATCGAGGAAAGCGTGCTCGGCTGGAAGGAGTATGAGATGGAGGTCGTCCGCGACAAGGCGGACAATTGCATCATCATCTGCTCGATCGAGAACCTCGATCCGATGGGCGTGCACACGGGCGATTCCATCACCGTCGCGCCGGCGCTGACCTTGACCGACAAAGAGTATCAGATGATGCGCAACGCCTCGATCGCGGTGCTGCGCGAGATCGGCGTCGAGACCGGCGGCTCCAACGTTCAGTTCGCCGTCAATCCGGCCGATGGCCGCCTGGTGGTGATCGAGATGAACCCGCGCGTCTCGCGCTCCTCGGCGCTGGCCTCGAAAGCCACCGGCTTCCCGATCGCCAAGGTCGCGGCGAAACTCGCCGTCGGCTACACGCTGGACGAGCTGGAGAACGACATCACAGGCGGCGCGACGCCGGCTTCCTTCGAGCCGACCATCGATTATGTGGTCACCAAGATCCCGCGTTTCGCCTTCGAGAAATTCCCGGGCGCCGAGCCGGTGCTGACCACCGCGATGAAGTCGGTGGGCGAAGTGATGGCGATCGGCCGCACTTTTCAGGAATCGCTGCAGAAGGCTCTACGCGGACTGGAAACCGGCCTGACGGGATTGGACGAGATCGAGATCCCCGGCCTTGGCCACGGCGCCACCCCCGCCAGCCACGCCGACGACCGCAACGCCATCCGCGCCGCGCTCGGCACGCCGACGCCCGACCGGCTGCGCATGGTGGCGCAAGCGATCCGCATGGGCACTTCGCTCGAAGACGTGCACGCCATGTGCAAGATCGATCCGTGGTTCCTGGAGCAGATCGCCGGCATCATCGCCATGGAAGAGCGCATCCGCGAGCATGGTTTGCCGCAGGACGCCGCCAACCTGCGCATGTTGAAGGCCATGGGTTTTTCGGATGCCCGCCTCGCCTCGCTGACCAAGACCGACGCCGAACACGTTCAGGCCGCGCGCGAGAAGCTCGACGTTCATCCGGTCTATAAGCGCATCGACACCTGCGCCGCCGAGTTCGCCTCGCCGACCGCCTACATGTACTCGACCTATGAAGTGCCCTTCGTCGGCGAGCCCGCCAACGAGGCGCGGGTGTCGTCGCGCAAGAAGGTGGTCATCCTCGGCGGCGGTCCGAACCGCATCGGCCAGGGCATCGAGTTCGACTATTGCTGCTGCCATGCGGCGTTTGCGCTGCGCGACGCCGGCTACGAGGCGATCATGGTCAACTGCAACCCGGAGACCGTCTCGACCGACTACGACACCTCCGACCGCCTCTATTTCGATCCGCTGACGGCGGAAGACGTGCTGGAGATCCTGCGCGCCGAGCAGGCGTCCGGCGAGTTGGTCGGCGTCATCGTCCAGTTCGGCGGCCAGACGCCGCTGAAGCTCGCCGACGCGCTGGAACAAGCCGGGATCCCGATCCTCGGCACCTCGCCCGACATGATCGACCTGGCAGAGGACCGCGACCGCTTCCAGAAGCTGTTGCACAAGCTCGGCCTCACCCAGCCGAAGAACGGCATCGCCTATTCGGTCGAGCAGGCGCGCCTCGTCGCCGGCGAGCTCGGCTTCCCGCTGGTGGTGCGCCCGTCCTATGTGCTCGGCGGCCGCGCCATGCAGATCATCCATGACGAGGGCATGCTGCAGACCTATCTGCTCGACACCGTGCCCGGCCTGGTGCCGGAGGACATCAAGCAGAAATACCCCAACGACAAGACCGGCCAGATCAACACGCTGCTCGGCAAGAACCCGTTGCTGTTCGACACTTATCTCACCGGCGCCATCGAGGTCGATGTCGACTGCCTGTGCGACGGCAAGGAGACCTTCGTCTCCGGCATCCTGGAGCATATCGAGGAGGCCGGCATCCATTCGGGCGATAGTGCCTGCTCGCTGCCGGTGCACGCGCTTCACCCGGACCTCGTCGACGAGCTGGAGCGGCAGACTGCGGCGCTCGCGCGCGCGCTCAATGTCGGCGGCCTGATGAACGTGCAATACGCGATCCAGGACGGCACGGTCTATGTGCTGGAGGTCAACCCGCGCGCTTCGCGCACCGTGCCCTTCGTCGCCAAGACCATCGGGCGTCCGATCGCCAAGATCGCAGCCCGCATCATGGCCGGTGAGACGCTGGAAAACGCCTTCGCCCACTACGGCGCCATGCCCGACCCGCGCAATCCCGGCCACATCGCGGTCAAGGAAGCCGTTTTCCCCTTCGCCCGCTTCCCCGGCGTCGACATCCTGCTCGGGCCGGAAATGCGCTCGACCGGCGAGGTGATGGGCCTCGACCGCGACTTCGCGCTGGCCTTCGCCAAGAGCCAGCTGGGCGCCAATGTCGACCTGCCGCGCTCGGGCACGCTGTTCGTCTCGGTGCGCGACGAAGACAAGAAGGGCATCCTGCCGGCCGTGAAACGCCTCGCCGGCCAGGGCTTCAAGGTCCTCGCCACTTCCGGCACCGCGCGCTTCCTCGCCGAGAACGGCGTGACGGCGGAAAAGATCAACAAGGTGCTCGAAGGCCGCCCGCACATCGAGGACGCCATCCGCAACCGCCAGGTCCAGATCGTCTTCAACACCACCGACGGCCAGAAGGCGGTGTCGGACTCGAAGTCGCTGCGGCGTGCGACGCTGATGCAGAAGGTGCCGTATTACACGACGCTGTCGGGCGCGGCGGCTGTGGCCGAGGCGATTGCGGCGTTGAGGGCGGGGAATTTGGAAGTGAGACCGCTGCAGGAATATTTTGGGTGAGAGGCCTTCCCTTCTCCCCTCATATGATGAGTTGAAGGTCAAGGGGTGTGGTCACCATTGTTGACGGCCTTTGTGGTTGTCGACGGTATCCAGTTGCGCCCATTCCCAGTACCGGCAGCCATGGCTGACCCGT